>JANQJH010000551.1 GCA_028281705.1 Verrucomicrobiales bacterium | reverse complement strand
CTTGAGCGATTGGCCCGTCTCAGTCCTCGCGGGCGGTTACACCCGCTGGTGGGATGCCTTCAATGAACTCACCGAGGATCTGGCCCTTGAAGACCGGATTCAGATCCTGGAAAAGACCGCGGCACGGGTCTACCGGCTTTCCACTGGCAAACAGACAGGTTGACTAGCCCTCGAACTTGATCAGCTCGACATCGAAGACAAGCATTCCTTCCGGAGCACCGGCTGGTGGATTGTCGCCGTAGCCCAACTCCGCGGGGATCCAGAAACGCCGCTTCTCTCCTTCCACCATCAACTGCACGCCCTCTGTCCAACCGGAGATCACCCGGTTCAGGGGAAAGGTGGCCGGCGCTCCGCGCACGACCGAGCTATCAAACAGCTTCCCATCGGTCGTCCAGCCCGAGTAATGCACCGTCACCGTGCTGGTGGCCTTGGGGTGCGTGCTCCCCGTCCCCTTGGCGAGGACGCGTGTGGCCAGTCCAGAGTCCGTCTTGGTCGCGTTCTCCGGCACGCCCGCGACGTCTTCCGGCGCCTTGGGTGAAAGATTCTCGATCAGCTCGACGTCAAAACAGAGCATCCCTGCGGGTCGACCACCGAGAGCCTCGCCCTCTTCGCCATAGGCCATGTCAGCCGGGATCCAGAAACGGCGCTTCTCGCCTTCGACCATCAACTGGAGGCCCTCAGTCCATCCCGCGATTACCTGGTTGAGCCCAAAGGTCGAGGGTGTCCCGCGTTTCACGGAGCTGTCAAACATCTTTCCGTCCGTGGTCCACCCGGTGTAGTGCACTTTGACCTTGTCCGTGGGTCCCGGCTTGGTCGTTCCCGTGCCCTTCTTGAGGACCTTCGATTTCAATCCAGAGGCCTCGACAATAGCGTCCTCTGGCGCCTTGGCCACGTCTTCGGGAGCTTTGAGATCGTCTTGAGCATTCACGGCGCTAACAACAAGCACGCTGGCCGCCGCGCTGAGAACGAGGTAACGAGCGAGAGATTGGGTTTTCATTCAAATCAATGAGTTATGGGATTCTTTGGAATGGAATTCCGGCACAGTGACGAGACGGGACCGCTTGTCAAATGCCCGCCGCCCTGGGCGTCATTCCGCAATTCGTCGTCTAGCGGTCACCGTAGCCGTTGGGATGCCTCCGATGCCATGCCCAGGCGGTCTCGACAATCGCCTCGAGCGACGGGAACCGGGGCTCCCAGCCTAACGTCCGCCGAATCTTCTCCGAGGACCCAACGAGGGTCGCGGGATCACCTGGCCGCCTCGGGGTCACCTCGGCGGGAATGGCGTGTCCTGTGATCTTCCGGGACACCTCCACCACCTCGCGCACGGAGTAACCCTGCCCATTCCCTAGATTATACACCTGACTCCCGCCCTCCAGGGCCTCCAGGGCCAATCGATGCGCCTGCGCCAAATCGAGCACATGAATGTAGTCTCTCACACAGGTGCCGTCGGGCGTCTCGTAGTCGTCGCCGAAAATCTTGATCGAATCCCGCTGGCCCAGAGCCACCTGCAAAACCAGCGGTATGAGATGCATCTCGGGCGCATGATCCTCACCCAGGGTCGGCGTGGCCCCCGCAGCATTGAAATAGCGTAAGCAGGCATAGCGCAGCCCATGGGTCTTCCCCAACCAATGGAGATAGCGCTCGATGATTGCCTTGGATTCTCCATACGGGCTTCCGGGAACAATGCGCTCCGTCTCCGCGATGGGCATCGATTCCGGATCGTCGAAGAGATTCGCGGTGGACGAGAGGATGAACTTCATCACCCCATGCTCCACCGCGCTCTGCAAGAGATTGAGGGCATTGGTCACGTTGTCCCCCAGGTACTTGAAGGGCAGTTCCATGGACTCACCCACCAAGGAGTAAGCGGCGAAATGCATGATGGCCTCGGGGCGATGTTCCTCCAGAGCCCGATCAATGGCCGCCCGGTCCGCGAGGTCCGCCTCGATGAAAACCGCATCCCTGGACACGGCCGCCCGGTGGCCTTGGTAAAGGTTGTCATAGACCACCACTTCGTGCCCAGCCTGAATCAGCTCCGCACACGCAACGCTTCCAATGTACCCCGCTCCTCCCGTGACAAGAATTTTCATATTTCCCCGAAATCCAAGAGGCGGATGCCCGGGACGTCAACCGGGAACAACTCCGGTTCAGGAGTTGCATCCCCGAGGACAACCCGGCCCGGAGGCGCCGCATTAAGGATTGCTCAACGCCTCTAACGTCCTCAGAATGATCCCATGAAGAATTGCCGCATTTCTCTTCTCACGTGCTGGATGGCACTCCTCCTGACGAACTCGATCTTGCTCTCCCATGCCCAGGACATCACCAATCTGATCGGCTACTGGCCGGCGAACGAAGGTTCCGGGGATGTTGTGGCCAACGCGGTGAATCCCGCGACCAACGGCACCCTGAACAACGGGTCTTGGAGCGCCGATGGCGAAGGGCACACCGGCACGGCCGGTGACTACGCTTTCGAACTCACCGGCGCTGCCGGCGGCGGGAGCAACGTCGAGGTGCCCCAGACGGATGCCGTCTTTGACGAGATCACCATCTCCGCCTGGCTCAAAGGCCGGCAGGCCGGTGACTGGTGCGGCATCGTCTACTCGCGTAGCGCTCAGGCCATCGGTTTGGATTTCAGTGGCGGCACTGGCACGCTGACCTACACCTGGAATAACAATTCGTCAGACACCTGGGGCTTTGTCAGTGACCTCGCGATCCCCGAAGACGAATGGACCTTTGTCGCCATGTCGCTCAAGGCCGACGGCAACACTCTCTATGTCGGCACCACCGGCGACGGCGCCGACCTGAAGTGGGCCGTCAACGAAATCGAACACATACAACAAACCAATGACCAAGCACCCTTTCTCTTTGGTGTCGATCTCTGCTGTGGCAATGGACGCAATTTTGACGGGCTCATGGATGACATCGCCATCTGGGATGTCGCCCTCACCGAAGAAGAAATCCGCAGTCTGTGGGACGGTTCGTCCACTCCCCTAGACGTCTTCGATAATTCCGACCCCGGCGTCGTCATCAGCAACCCACAGGACTTTGGACGCCTCCCCTTCGTCGCCGGTGAACAGGAACTCACCTTCGAGGTGCGCAATAGCGGCATGACTAATATGCTCACCCTGGAAATGGCCGTGACCGACGGCGGCGATTACTTCACTCTAACGAGCGCACCAGACACCTTGGATCCCGGAGCGGTGGGCGAGGTCCAGCTCCTCTTCACGCCTCAAGGTGAAACCGGCCAGTTCATCGGTACCCTCGAGGTCATGACGAACGACCCCGATGACGACGATCAGGTCATTCCCGTACAGCTCCTGGCCTCCCTCGTCGACCCGGCCGGACCTCTGGCCTATTTCCCCCTGGACGACCCCGCAGACACCACCACCATCATCGATGAAACCGGCAACGGAAGAACGGGGCTCTACGTCACCGATCCCGGAACCGTCGATTGGGAACAAGATCCCCTTGCGGGCGGGACAGCGGTGCGACTCTCCGGTGGCGCCAATGTCAGTGTCCCCCAGGCACTCAATGGCTTGAATAGTTTCACCTCTTCCGTCTGGATCAACGCCGCAGCCTCGGAGTTCAGCGTCCTCTTGGCCAACGGCTCCGAAGAGACCCCCGGTCTCGCCGTCCTCATCAGCAACGGCGACCTCCAGTGGTTTTTTGACGACACCAGCGTCTTCAACACCACGGGCGCACCCATCAAACCGGACACCACCCACCATGTCGCGGTCCGCTATGACGGCACGGCTGAAGGAGGCCCCCGCGCCAGTTTCTACGTAGACGGCGCAGAAGTCGCCAGCGAAGAAGTCGCTGCCGTGGATCTCAGCGATCCCGGCAACATCCTTTCCTTCGGCGGTCTGGCGAGCAATCCAGGGCTTTCGATGAACGGCCTCCTGGACGACATCCAGCTCTACGACCGCGCCCTCTCCGCCGAGGATATCCAGTGGCTCCACGAGAATCCGGCGCTAACGCTGTCCACTGTGGGCGATCCGGACAGCGACCAAGACGGCCTCACTGACAAAGAGGAAACCGAACTCGGCACCGATCCGTTAGACCCCGACACGGACAACGACGGCCTCGAAGACGGCGCCGAGGTCCTCACCTATGAAACCGATCCCGTACTCGAGGACACCGACGGCGACGGCGCCTCCGATGCCGCCGAAGCCCTGTTTGGCGGCGCTCCGAACGACGCCAATACGGCTCTCGGCACGTTTCTCGTGCGAAACATCGCCGCCATTCCCGCAGTCGATTTTACCGGCATGGACGTTTTCAAAGAAGCCCTCGCAGATCCCGCACAGGTTGACCAGGAAGTCACGGTCACTGCCGGCCTGATCAATTTCCGCGACAACGCCGACGGTCATTTCGACGACAACGCCCCCTTCCCCGTCTACGGCGAGGAGGGATCGCACGATGATTTTGGGATCCACGTCACCGGCACCCTAACGATCAACGAGCCGGGCCTCCGCAGCCTGGGCGTCAATTCCGACGACGGTTTCCAGCTTCTCATCGACGGGGAGACCGCCATTGAATTTCTCGATCCGCGAGGGTCGGACGACACCATTGGCGCCGTCGATCTGAGTGAGGGGACGCATACTCTGGAACTCTTCTTCTATGAGCGCGGCGGTGGCGCCCAGGTCGAACTCTTCATCAACACCCAGCTCGGCGCCGTCGATACCTTTGACGAGGGCCATTTCATTCTCCTGCCCGCCACCGGTGAGGGTGATGCCGACAGTGACGGGGACAACCTGCCCGATCACTGGGAGCTTCGTCATTTCGGCAATCTCGATGCCACCGCGAGCGAGGACCCTGACGAAGACAACTTGGACAACGCCGGCGAGTTTGCTCAACAGAGTGATCCCAATAATCCCGATACCGACGGCGATACCTTGGCAGACGGCGACGAAGTCACCGCATCGCCGCCCACGAGCCCGATCGCCGCCGATACGGACAGTGACGGCCTAACTGACAACGATGAAAACGATCGCGGGACCAATCCCGTGATGGTCGATACCGATGGTGACGGCGTCTCCGACGGTGGCGAGGTCGCCCGCGGCACGGATCCCCTCGATCCCAACAGCACCCCTGTCATTTTGACGACGGCCTACATCGTTCCCGCGGATACGGTGGGCAATCAGGAATTCGACGGTTCCCTGGGTCACGACTTCATCGTGGAGAAGCCCATCGAAGTGCTCGAACTGGGCGTCTTTGATTCCGGATCGGACGGTCTCAATCTCGAGATCACAGCCGAACTCTGGAGCCGGGATGACAATGGCACTCCGGAAGACCCGGGGGACGACGCCGCGGGTGAGCAACTGGCGAAACTGGTCTTCGCCTCCGGGGAAGGCAATCTCCTGGAAGGCGGCAGCCGCTTCCAGCCCTTGACCACACCCATCACCCTTGACCCCGGCGCCTACACCATCGTGGCCCACGGTTACGGCGGCGGGGAGAGCAATGGAAATCAAGGAAGCGTCGATCTCGGTCTGACGACGGACAGCGGCGATTCGTCCCTCCGCTTTGTCGGCCTGAGCCGCTTCGGAGCACCGGGAGACTGGCCCGTCAATGTGGACGGCGGACCCGCCGACCGCTACGCCGCCGGGACCTTCAAGTTCCGTCTCCTCGGTGGTCCCCCGCCCGACGGCGATGCCGACGACGACCGCGATGGTGTTTCCAACGCCGACGAAGCCCTCGCCGGGACCGATCCCAATGATCCCACCGATTACTTCCGCGTCGTCTCCACCGGCACCCTCGACGGCCAGGCCAGCGTCACCTGGCCCAGTGTCAACGGCATCTCCTATGAGGTGGAGTTCTCCCAAACCCTCAACGGCGACTGGACCACCCTGACCCCCGCCCCCATCGCCGGCACAGGCCAAGACCTCACCTTCGAAGCCCCCGCCGATACTCCAGCGGGCTTCTATCGCGTCAAAACGGCTAACTAAACGGACACCCTTGTCCGCCCCATTCGCCAATAGGGTGAACCGCAGAAGAACACAAGATTGGCACAAATGATGAACCAGCGATGTTCGAAGAGGAACGCATGAACGTTTCCCCTAAGCTTGCTCGTTTGATATGTCGACTGTCATTTTTCCGTGAACCCAATCCATCGGGAGCGCGCAGACGCCCCCGAAAATGCGCGTCACGTCCAGATCCACCCATCTTTTTGATCAATATCTGCGCTCATCTGCGGTTCACCCCGCCAGTTCCTTCACTTGATCCAACAGTTTCGCCACCTCCCCTTCCCCGAGATCATCTCCCCACACATCAAGCGCGTTGGTAATTTGCTCCGCTTGCAACGTCACCGCCGCCATCACGGTGGAACGCTGCAAATTCACCACCGGCCGAAAGAATGGGAGGATGCCAAAACATCCCTGCGCCGTGTGCAAGGATTGCTGACTCGACATCAGTGCCCGCAACTGAGAGATCTCATTCTTGATGAAGAGCAGCTTCGCCTTCCGCATCTCATCGATCGACATACCCGAAAGGCTCGCCGTGAACAGCTGAAGCCGCTCCGCAGTGAGTCCCTGTGATTGATCGTTCGTCATCATCTTAGAGCCACGATCATGCACGGATCCGTCGCCACGTCCAAACTCTATCACTCTAAAAAACTTAAACCTAAACTTCAACTCCGCCCAATCAGTCACCCCCAACGAATCCGACATTGACCACCCCACAATCTCTCCCTCGCGTACCTCCCATGGATGGCGAGATCGATGTGCAGACACCCCTGAAAACACTTCGCGAGCAGGTTATCAGCGAGGACCTACTTCAGGTTGTCCTCGCCCACACACAATTCGCTCGGTGAGTGACTCAAACGGTAAACTATGACTGCGGCATGAGGGGAAGGAAAACCGCGTTACCGATTCCGCTACCCACCCACGAGCGGCCGGGCTGGCTGTTGCTGCGAAAGACAGTGAACCGCCCCGCCCTCGTGCACCAAATCTCTCGAAAACACCGGAACAATCTCGCGACCGGAAAACAGCTCGCCGAGGATACCACAGGCATCCGTATCACGCTTCTTGTGCCCAAAGACCGGCACCAGAACCGCGGTATTGAGGATGAGAAAATTCACGTAGCTGGCCGGCAACACGGGAAGTCGCCAGCCCGGAACCTCAGCCAGCTGGGGTAACGGAATCTCGATAATCTCCAATCTCGCCCCCTCCGGCGTGCGAAAATCCTGGAGACGCTCGCGGTTCTCATGAAGCACCCGATGATTGGCACTCTGCGAGTCGGCCTCCCAAGAGAGGACGACCGTCGCATCGTCGACGAAACGGACGACGTCATCCACGTGCCCACCGGTGTCGTCTCCCTCGATCCCGCGGCCAAGCCAAAACACGTCTTTCATCCCGAGCACGTCCCGCAATCGCGCTTCCACGTCAGCGCGGCCGAGATCCGGATTGCGATTGGGGTTGAGGAGCACGGCTTCGGTGGTGAGCAACTGACCGCGGCCGTTCACCTCGATGGCGCCGCCCTCGAGCACCATGCCTGCATCTCTGCGAGACAGGCCCAACGATGCCGCGATCCGGCGGGGAATCTCATTGTCGAGATCATAGGGTCCAAACTCGTCGCCCCAGCCATTGAAATCCCAGTCGGTAACCGCAAGTTCCCCGGTCTCCCGATGCAGGACAAAGAGCGGCCCGTGATCGCGACACCACACGTCGTTGTTGGGATGGACATAGAGTTCGACTCGGTCCATCAGCGCGCCCGCCTGTCGCAGGGCGCGTTCAATGGAAGAATGCAGGTCCGCACTGGCATTGATCCGAACACCTTCATGACGGCTAATGACCGCGGCGATCCCGGCGATCTGACGCTCGATTTCCGCCGCTTTGTCAGGCCAGGATTCAGGATGACACGGCCAGGAGAGCCAGATTGCCTCCTGTGGTTCCCACTCTGCCGGCAGGCGAAATCCGCTGTCCGTGATTCCCTGCCGCCCCTGGGGCATGGGATTCACCGCCGCCGGAGGCGACGACACTGCGCCTTGGTGGGCCCGCGCCCGTGCAAGCTGATGGGCTTGATTAGCCGGCGGCGCTGGCGGCGCTGACGCGCGGTCTCCGGCTCATCCATCGCCGCCCATCGTGCACGGCGCAACGCCCGGCGCTTTTTGATGAGAGCCGCGGCTCGGTCAGATGCCGTCGTCGATGCCGATGATGAGGACCCCTTGGTTCCGGATTTCGCCCTGGTCTTGCTTTTCTTGCCCTTGGAGGATTTCTGCGCGTCATCTCCCTTGCCTTTGCCCTTACCCTTGGTCTTGGAAGCGGGAGGCAGGGGCGCCTTGGCCGAACCCAGACGCAGTTCACCGTTGCTGAACTCGATGACGAAGCCCTCACGGACGAGCCAGCGGAGATCCTTGAGAAACTCGATTTCTTCCGGGGTGGGTTCCTTGCCTTCCTGCGTGCTGGCGTTGGGCACGAGAGCCGTGACCAGCTTGTTGAGATCCTGCTTCTCGTTCTCCCGGATGTACTGAACGATCGATCGGATCCGGGGCGACACCTCGGTGTTGGGATTCAATCCCCGCGGCCGCGACCGTGCGACAAAAGTCTCCTTGCGCCCGATCTTGAAAAAACGCAGCCCGGCCTTTTCCAACATCGGACTGACATTCTTCACCATGGGCATGGGAAAACGCGTCTGCCGCTCCACCGCACGCTGCAGCATATTGTGCAAGGCACCGGACAATTGTTTCTGCGTCAGGGTCCCGGGGACCGTCGCCTCCTTGACACTCACAAAAACCTCGGCCCCATGATGCTCACTGAAGTGCCGCTCGGCTTCGGCAATCGATTTGAAAACAGGCGCCTCCTCTCCCTCGGCCGCTTTGAGATAAGTGTAGTGCGTCTCGTTCGTCAGGGTGTTCTTCCACTTCTCGATCGTCTCCTCATCGCGCACCATTTTGATCTTGCGCTTGTAAGCGTCGATATGCATGCGGCTGAAGCGCCGATGATGCAGATCGGCGACGTTCTTCTGGTAGGAATGGAAGTTCGGCGGACCCAGGAGGGCACCCGAGAGGCCACAAACGGCGACCACGGCGAAGTTCCCCTTGGGAGGATCCACCTCGACCTCTTCTTTCTTGTAGTAGTCGTTGAAATGAGACGTGTTGCGAAAGTGACACAAGGCTTCGCTCTTCGAAAGCCAAAGCGAGTTATCAAGTTTGCACACCACCAGTTCCACCTGCGTAGTCTCAGGCTTCATTTTGAACTGCGCATGGTAGCGCTCGGGTCCGCCTAACACCAAGCGGGCGAGATCGAAGACAGGATAGGACCGGCCCGTCATTTTAATCTGCTTGGCCACGGCATCGAGGCCGACCTGATCCGGCAAGAGTTCGATATCGATGAGCTCGTAGAGAGGCGGCCGATCGGGGCGCCGACGACTGGGCCCATCATGACGGCTGCGATCACCACCGCCGCCACGTTGTTGTCTGGGACGTCGATCGCCTTGAGAGCGCCGATCTCCCGACGAACGCCGGTCTCCCTGCGGACCCCTCGGTCGATCGCCACCGCCACCGCCGCCACCTGGACCGCCACGCCGCCCGCGAGGGCCGTCACCGCCAGGTCCCTGACGCCGATCTCCTCCGGGCCGCCGGTTGCCCCGAGGCGGTCTAGCATCCCCCTTATCAAAGGCCTCAAACCGATTGGGCTGATCAAGCTGATCGACCCATTGAGGCTTCAGCTGCAAGTCGGCGAGATCGATGGGGCCAGAATCACTCATTGCGCGTGGGATCACGTTTAGTGCGGGCAATAATCCGATCTGGATGACTTAGCAACCAGAATCCCCTCGGAGAAATCCCACTTTTTAATATGGGCAAGCCGCATCCATTCTGATTAACGTCTGTCACGATATCGTCACCAAACCCCCTCTTGTCATGCGATTAAGACCTCTCCTCAGCGCTACCCTCCTCCTCACGCTCCTGGAGTCCTCCCCTGCACAACTGTCGATCAACGAAGTGGTCGCGATTGCAGTAGCGGACGCCAAGGGCAATCAACCGGAGCTCTTTGAAGACGAGGACGGACACCTCTCAGATATCATTGAGATCCACAACGCCGGCGGGGAGGCCATTTCCCTCAACGGCTATGGGTTGACCGACAACAAGAACAACATCCACAAGTGGAAGTTCTCCAGCAACCAGCGGATTGCGGCGGGGGAATACCTCGTGGTCTACGCCTCGGCGAAGAACAAGACGGGCCTTTTTGCCAGCATTCCCCACACCAATTTCAAGTTGGGCCGGGCGGGCGAATACCTGGCCCTGGTGGGGCCGGACGGTGAGATCATCGACGAATTCGATCCACTGCCCAAGATGTACGACCGCGTGTCTTACGGACACGAGGGCTACATGATCCGGGCCACTCCCGGTGAAGAAAACAGCGAAGCGGTGGCTCCACCGACCGCGGGCGTGAAGTTCAGCGTCAAGAGCGGGACTTTCTTCGAGCCCTTCACCGTGGAACTCCTGGCAGACGGGCTCCCCGAAGGCGCCTGGATCGGCTACACCGATGACGGAACGCCCCCCGAAGTATCGCTCTTCTCCCCGCCCAAGCGCTACACGGTGGGCGAGCCCATCGAAATCGAGGGCACGACGCAAATCCGCGCCCGAATCTTTGAGGACGGCAAGCTACCGAGTGAGATCGAGACCGCCACTTATGTACAGTTTGCCGAGGAGTACCGCGACTGGAGTTCCAATCTGCCCGTCATCGTTCTGGACAATGACGACTCCGGCCGGCCCCCGACCAACCGGTTCATCCAATCCTCCATGATGTTTTTCGAGCCTAAGGCAGTGGCCGAGGGCGAAGAAAAGCGCACTTCCATGGGGACGGAAGCCGACCTCCACACCCGGAGTGGGATTCGGGTGCGCGGCTCCAGTACTTCAGGAAACCAGAAGATGTCTCTCGCGGTGGAGTCCTGGTACGACGATGCCAACTGGGCGGATAAGGACATCACGCCTCTCGGTCTGCCCGCCGATTCGGACTGGGTCCTGAGCGGCCGGATGCAATTCGACCGCGCGCTCATCCGCAATCCCCTGGCCTACGAAATCTTCCGTCAAATGGGTCGCTGGGCGCCCAACACGCGATTCGTCGAGGTCTTCATGAACCTCGACGGCGGCGAACTCGACTCGAACGATTATTACGGGGTCTACGCCTTCATGGAGAAGATCAAGATCGGCGACGATCGCGTCCAGATCGAGGAGGCCAATGGCGGAAACGACGGTGGATTCATCGTCAAGGTGGACCGCACGAGCAAGGCGGGCGGCGACAAATCGTTCTCCGTTGCGGGGCAAACGATCGTCTGGGTCGAACCTCAGGGCACGGACTTCGTCACCTCACAACAGAACGCTGCTCTCAAGAGTTACTTGGAGGAGGCGGTGGATGCCATGCAATCTGATGACCCGGAGAACCCCGAGACGGGGTATCGCGCTTACATTGATACGCCTTCATGGATCGATGAATATCTCGTTAGAACGCTGACGCTGGATCCCGATGGCTTGCGTCTGAGCACCTACCTGCACAAACCGATCAACGGCAAAGTGCGCTACGGTCCGGTGTGGGATTTCGACCGCACGATGGGCTGCGATTCCGACTCGCGTGCCCGGGACGTGAAGAAGTGGTCCAACGACGGGAACTACTTCGCCAACTACGGTTGGTACCGCTACATGATTGGTCGAGGCATCAATAAGAGGGGCGGAGAGGCCGTTCTGCCCGAGTTCTGGCAGGAGTGGATCGATCGCTATCATGAACTCCGCCGCACGGTGTGGGAGGACGACCATATTCACGGCATCATCGATTCCATGGCGGCCGAGATTCGCGAGGCCCAGGAGCGCAATTTCGCCCGCTGGACCGGGACGCGACCGCCGGGCGATGTCTCTGACTACGCCGAAGGCGACCGGACTTGGGAAGGCGAGATCACTCATCTCAAGGGCTGGCTCAGCGCCCACATGGACTGGATGGACGGGCAACTGGCAGCTCAGCCAAGCTTCGTCAATCCAGGCGTCCTCGCCTCCGAAGAAGACCTCAAGGTAAAATCGGGAGGCACCTTATTCAGCCCGCAAGACGTCTATTACACCACGGATGGCTCCGATCCCAGGCTCCCGGGTGGCGAGATCAATCCCGCCGCGATCAAGGGAGGCACGACGATCACACCGACGGAGAACATGTCGATCATCCTCCGTTCAAAGCAGAGCAATCTCTGGAGCGGCCCCATCAAGGCCGCCGTGCTGGTGGATGGAATCAATGCCAGTGCAGACAATCTTCTCATCTCGGAAATCATGTATCATCCGCGCGATGGCCAGGAGTCCGAACAAGCCGTGGGCTTCTTCCATGAGGATCTCTTCGAGTTTGTCGAACTGACCAACGTGAGCGATCAACCGATGTATCTTGGTGACTTGCGATTCACCAACGGCATCACCTTCAACTTTCAGGAGGCCGACATCCAGTGGGTGGAAGCCGGTGGTCGCGTCGTCTTGGTTTCTGACAAAGAAGCCTTCACCGTCCGTTACGGCAGTGAAGTACCGGTCGCGGGACAGTATGTCGGCAAGTTGAGCAACGCCGGTGAAAATCTCACACTTCAACGAGGCGAAGAAATCATCCAGAGTTTCTCTTTCAACGATCGAGCCCCGTGGCCGACGACACCGGATGAGTTCGGATTCTCCCTCACACTCGTCGATCCGGCGGTCGGCACGGATCTCTCGGATGCGGGTCAGTGGACGGTCGACACCTCCACCGCGGGAGGCTCTCCCGGAAGCGAGGGCGAGACGCCACCAGCCGTGGTGGTCAACGAGGTCCTGGCCAATTCCGGCGCTTCGGCGAGCGACGCCATCGAACTCTATAACGCCAGTGATGTCGAGGTCGACATCAGCGGATGGTGGCTCACCGACGAGGGCGGCGAACCCGAAAAATATGCCATCCCAGCCGGCACCAAGATCCCGGCTGGCGGATATGTCGTCATTCGCCAGGACAACGACAACGATCCGGCAAACAACGCCGATCTCCCGCCCGAGTTCTTTGGGAGTCAATTCGCCCTCAGCTCGACCGGCGACAATGTGTGGCTCTTTTCCGCCACGGCTGATGGCACGCTCACCGGGTACCGCAATGGATTCAGCTTCGGCGATACGGATGAAGGATCGACTGTCGGACTCTTCCTGGCCGACGACGGCGGGACCCACGACGTGATCCAAAGTGCCCCCACTCTCGGCGAGGCCAACGCCGGGCCTCTGGTGAGTTCCATCGTCATCACGGAGATCATGTACAATCCCTCGGCGGCTCCCCCCAAGGATGCCGAGTACGTTGAGATCTACAACCACACCAATGCCACGGCCCCGTTGCACGACCCTGAACATCCAGACAACACCTGGCGGATCAGCGGGATCGATTACGATTTCCCATCAGGCGCCTCCCTGGCCGCTGGCGAAGTGGCCCTGGTCGTCAGTGCCGATCCCGAGGCCTTCCGCACAGCTTACGGTCTGGCCGCCGACGTGAAGATCTTTGGCCCCTTCGGGGGCCGCCTGGACAATGCCGGTGAATCGCTCCGTCTACAGCGCCCCGGCGCCCCGTTCGACGACGATGGCGTGAGCAATTTCCGCTACATCACGGCGGATCGGGTGGATTACGACAACCGCGATCCGTGGCCCATTGATGCTGACGGCGCCGGCGCTTCACTCGAACGCCAGGGAGCCACCACCTTCGCGAACCAATCCTCCAACTGGATCGCCTCGGTCGACGGCACGCCCGGAACCTTTAATGGTTCCTCCGGTGGCGGCGGTGGTCAGGATCCTGTCGTCGGAGAAATCACCGGGATCTCCATTTCCGCCGAGGGAGTCGCGCTTTCGCTCCCTGCCGGCACGACCTACGATATCGAGCACTCGACCGACCTGGAGACCTGGACGGTCATCGCCAGCGACGTCAACGGAACTTACGAGGACAAGGACGCCGCGAGAGCCAACGCCTCCGTGGGATACTACCGCGGCGTCGTGAAATGACGTGACGTAGGTCCACTCAGTCAGACAGCGTTGGACGGGGTCCGACAGGGCCCAAAGACGGTCCTGCCCCTATCCGTGATCTTCCACGCGGATGACCTGATTGTGCTCGTTACAGAGGAGCTTCTTGGCCTTGATAGGGCTCTCGGAGAGCCCAAAGGCCATGATGGCCACACGCTCACCCTTCTGGATCTTTCGTGCGGCCCCACCATTCATGACAACGGCCCCTTCCCCGGCAGGTCCTCGCTGAACATAGGTCTCGAGACGATTCCCCGACGTGATCGAGGCCACCAGGACCTTTTCACCCTCCCAGAGATCCGCTGTCTTCATCAGATCCTCGGGAATCGAGATGCTCCCCTCGTAATCGACGTGGGCGTCGGTGACGACCGCCCGGTGAATCTTGGACTTGAGTTGAGAACGCAGCATGTGGCCGCGAATCAATCCTGAGGGAAGGACAGCGTCAAGCCGGGAAATTTCATACCAGCTTTCTAGAAATTCGGATTATACGGATCTGCTGTTGTATTATCTATATTTATTATAATTTCCATATTAATATATGGCCTGAGCAACTTTCGCCGCCGAAACCCAATGGAAAGGCCAGGCCCATGAATGATCAACGTTTTCACTCCAGACGCCCCAGAATTCAGCTGCTTCCGCTCGCGCTTCTTTTCGCCACGGGCATGTTGCCAGTGTTGTTTCCCGGGATGTCGGTGGCCCAGTCTTCCTACGCTACGGTCATCCTGGATCCGGGCCACGGCGGGAGCCAGCCCGGAGCGGTTCACGGCCGCGTGGCTGAGAAATCCGTCAATCTGAGCCTGGCCCTTGCCGTCGAGCACTACCTCCACAACTACGGGATCAACACCGCAATCACCCGAGACCGCGATCTCACGATGTCCCTGGAGAAGCGGGCCCGCTACGCTTCCTACTTTCAAAAGCCGCTCTTTGTCAGCCTCCATTACAACGCTGCTCCCCGGGCCAGCGCCCATGGCATCGAAACGTTTTACTACTCCAAAGAGAGCCGCACGCTGGCAGCGTTGGTGCAAAATGCACTCGTCCGGTCGACCCACGCCCACGATCGCGGCGTACGCCACCGTGGCTTCCACGTCCTGCGCAAGAACGTGGCCCCCGTCTCCATCCTGGTGGAGGGCGGTTTTCTCACCAATATCAGGGAGCGGGCCAAGGTGGCCCACCCGAGCTACCGCGACGTCCAGGCAAGGGCCATCGCCTCGGCCATCGCCATGTTCATGGGCCGGTCACAAGCGCCCCAGCGATCAACGCATCCGAGCCTGCTCGTCGGTCTCCGGCCCCAGCAACAGATGACGCCGAAGCTCGGGACGATCCGGCGTCATCTCACGCCGCCCTCGCAGCAGCTCGTTCTCGCGGCGCTTCCCGCTGCTGCTCGCCCGACCACAAGACCAAAGGATCCTCGCCAGTTCTCTCTCGCTCAGCGCCGCCCTGCCCAGCGGCGCTGATCATGGGGCAACCGAGGTAGATGCGGCCTCGGTTGCTCCTCTTCTTCCCCAGGGCGCGCTCACTCGCGCACCCCCCAATGCACTCGATGACGATGGGCAAAGATTTTCCGATGGAAATGGAACGAGCGGACGTTTTAACCTTAGTTCACTCGCCCAATGCCAAGAATCAGCCAACATCTCAGCTCGCTCCTCTCGCTCTCCGATGAGAAGGCCATGCTGCGGGTGAAGGACAAGGGGGATCACGCCGCCTTCGCACTCCTCGTCAATCGCTGGCAGGGCCCGATCACGCGGCTCTGCGTCCGCATGATGACGGATGAACAACGCGGCGAGGATCTGGCCCAGGAAACCTTCGCCAAACTTTTTCAGAAACGCTCCTCTTACAAACCCACAGGAAAATTCTCCACCTACCTTTGGAGGGTGGCGATGAATATGTGCTATGACGAACTCCGCCGGCGCAAACGTCAGTGGGAGCGCGAGTTCGAGCAGCTGGATGAACAGGGCGACGACCGTCAAGACCGGATCGGAGTCATGGACCACACGCCCATGGATGAGACGGCGAAAAATGAGGAGGCAGCCCTGGTGCGAGCAGCCGTAGCCAAGCTGCCCGAGTCCTATCGGTCTGTCTTGATTCTCCGGCACTACGAAGGCCTGAAACTGCGCGAGATCGCGGAGGTCCTGGAAATCCCTCCGGGCACGGTGAACTCCCGCATGGCGGAAGCGCTCTCCCGTCTCTCACGATCACTCGGCCCCAAACTAGCCAAACTTCAAACGACGGCGAACACGACGGCGAACGCTGGGCCGAACGGCTTCAAAGTCGTCCCCCAAGAAGTGCGTCCCTCCCCATTCGCCGCGGTGTTTCTAACTTTTGCCACCAACGGATGAACTCTCCCAAACCAGACGATCTGATCGCCTACCTCTACGATGAGGCCGATGACGTGACGCGAGATGCCGTCGATCAACGGCTCGATCGCTGCGACAAGACGCGCGATCAGTTAGAAAACTGGCGCTCGACCATGGCGCTTCTCGATACCTGGGTGGTGGAAGAGCGGCCGGGCAGACAACGCGCCCCGTGGCCCCGGCTGACCCCCGTGCTCAAGATGGCGGCCAGCATCGCTGTCTTGTTAGGCCTGGGAATTCTCATCGGCAGCCAATGGAACACCGCTTCTTCTCCCGCCGATCTCGTGGCCGACTCTCAAAACGAGTCTCCCGAGGCGACGGAGGCCATGATCGAAGCCCGCGTGACCCAACGGCTGGCTGAAGAACGCGCCGCCCTCGCCGATCGCCATGAGGAGATCGCGAGGAATCTGATTCTCGCCTCCGGAGCGATGACCCATCGCCAAGTGCAAAACTACGTCGGCCAGGCCTTGGAACACCTGGAAACGAACGCCGTCCGCAATGAAACCTTGGCTCTGTTTCTCCCACCCGAGGAGCAAGCTGCCTACCAGCGCAAGCGCTCCGCCTTGAAAGCGGTGGCTGAGAGCGTGGAACGCGAAGGGCAAAGGCGCGAACGATTCACGCAACAAATCATCGAACGCGCCCGGGCGCGAAGCCTGCGGGCACATTAACACAAAGACTGCCGTGAAAATTAATCGACAACCCTCTTGGCCCCTGACTTGCCTCGCCTGCCTGGCGATGGCCTTGCTTGGGCCGGCCATGGCCCAAGAGGATGGCGACGCCAGTGAGGGTGAGGGCGCGCCCCCGGAAGTGGCGTCGCCGGATAACGGGTTCACCGGTGGCGAGCCCGCCGGACCAAACGCCGGTCTCGATCCGGGCCTCGATCCCAACGAAGATCGCTTCGGCGACGCCGGTGGTGGCGTCGAACTCCTCCAACTCGGAGCTGATCTGGCCAACGCCGGCTTCGAAGTGCCCCTCACCGCCTTTGAGATCTTTCCCGAATCCGTCCGCAGCGACATCCAAGACCTCGTGGGGCAACTCCTTCCCCTGTTGGAGGTGGGCAAGGAAGATGAGCTCACAGAATTCTTCGACAACGAAGGGTCCCGCATCGCCACCGTCTTCGATCAGTTGGGGCTCCAACCCAATGCCGAAAGCCTGCTCGACGGGCCTAACAATCCGAGTTCCTCGATCAAGTTCCCCAACGAGTTCGAAGATTATGAGGCCTATCTCGACTCACTTGAACTCCAGCCCTTCGAGCGCGAATACATGCTGGAATCGCATCGAATCGCTGAGGCGTATGAGACTGGCATCACCAACGCGCTCGATGATCAAGCCAAGCTACAGACAGCTCTCGAGGACTACCAAGAAGAGCTGGAATCCCTCAACGAACGCTATGCCGAACAGTTTCGCGAACAGTATCTCGAAAGCATCGAACGTGCCGGGCTGGATGGCCGCAGGCCTGACATTGATCGATAAAAACGGCAGCTCCTTCACCCTACCCAGCAGCCTAGTGGCGGACGTGAGAAAGCAGAGAGGTTTCCCGGAGACCTCTCTGCTTTCGCTTTTTCTCCCAGCCATGCCCGACGGAAGGAACTATCTTTGGCAATGACCGGGCGGCCCCATTCAAGATTCCTCGTTTGCGCGTGCGGGATCTTCCTGGCCCAGACATTTGCCGCCGACCCCCAACCGAGTCCCGACGGCGTGGCCCAACTCGAGGCCTACAAGCGCCGCCTGGGCCAGCTCCAAAGCCGTCAAGCCGACCCCGCGCGAGCCGCACAACTCCGGCAGATGCAGCAAGTGCTCTCGCTCATGCAACGCTCCATTGTCATCGAAGAGAAAAAGGCGGACGGTGCGGCAGAGCCGGACGCTCCCTCCGATCCTCCCATTCCCCCGGCGCCACCGGAGAACCATGCGATTTCTCCAGAGACACGAAAGACCCCGCGCAAGGCGGCGACGGTTCCGGAAGAATCCACTCCCGTCCCGGCCGTTCCGGTCCCGCCCGTTCCTCTCCCTCAGCCGGTAAAGGCTGACCCCAAGGCGCCGGAACCGGCGACCGTGCCGCCAGAGACACCGTCCCGGAAGATTCCCCACTGGTTCTTCCAGGCCGAGGCCACCTTCGCCCTCGGCTACCAGGAGAATCTGCTACGCAGCGCCTTCTCCGACCTCGATAGCAGCCTCATCCATGGCGAGATCGATCTCCGCCTCCTGAATACCCGCCGACGAAACAACCGGATGCTGGCTCTCGGACGCTACACCAGAACGCATTTTCTCGATGAACCCTCCGTCCGCGATGAGGACCTCCTGTTCCTCCTCGGTGAGGCCGAGCACCGGATGACCGACCACTGGTGGCTCGGCGTCAACACGTCCTTCTTTTCCGCACATCAGCCCTTCGACGATCCCGATCTCCTCGATCTGAACACCACCTCATTGCCCCTGCGCTTCCGCCAATTCGCCATCGCCCCGCAAGTCAGTTGGGAGCCCGCAAGGGAGCACCGCGTGCTGATGCGCGGCGGCTACCGGCAGGAAGATACCCATGGCCTCCAATTTGAAAGCGAAGACAATGACCAGTGGTTCTTCAATCTGGGCTACACCTTTGAACCCTCCCGACATCACCGGATCCGGCTGGACTATCAGTACTCTCACGCCGACTACGATGAGCGCCTTGCCCGCCAACCCTCAGGTGAACCCCTCGAGGAGACGCTCGAACTCACCAAGCAAGAGTGGCAAGCCTCCTACAGGCGAACCTGGGAACGCGCCTCCAGGCGTTGGCACGCCGAATCGAGAGTGCGCCTCGTGATCGATGACGACCAGCGCGGCGGCTACGACGATGCGGCTCGGCTGGAGATTCGAGGCCGCGCGGGAGTCCGCTACGGGCCCGGTTCCGAACTCCGGGCCGAATTGCGCTATGGAAAGTATTTTTACGATGAACGCCAGGTCAGCTCCATCGATGCCCGCCGACGCCAGCGCTCCTACTGGGCCGGAAGCCTCACCTGGGAACATCGCCTCACCTCCAGGGCCGCTCTCTGGCTAAACTATGAATTTCGGGACAATGCAGGCAATAAAACCGCCGACCACTACGGCGTGCATCGCCTTTACACTGGAATTCGATTCCGTTTCTGAGTATTCTAGCGTGTTGCATGAGAACCCCCAGGATAGCGTGTGCTCTATGGCTCTGCTGTCTCGCCCTCACGACTACTGCTAAGGAAGACGCCCCTCCAGGAGACATCCTCTGGGAGGTCGACGTGGCGGGTCGTGTCATGGCGACGGCGGCGATGGACGATGCGCACGTCTATTTTGGCACCGCAAGCCGTTCGGCCAGCGAGACCACTAGCACGTTCTATTGCCTCGATCGCAGTGATGGATCCGAGGTCTGGTCCCAGGAATTCCCCAACTGGCTCCTCGCCTGCCCGGTGGTCACGGCCACGCGCATCTTTGTCGGTTGCGATGACGCCAAACTCTACTGCCTGGACAAATTGACCGGTGAGGAATTTTGGCATTTCGACACTTCCGGCAGGGTGGATTCCACGCCCTGCGTGGACACGCCGGGCAACTGCTATTTCGGATCCCGCGATCGCTTTTTCTACGCGCTCGATCCCGATAGCAAACTCCTCTGGTCGCATTTTCTCAAGGGCGGCGTCGCCGCATCACCCATCCTCGACGAGCGCGACGAGCGCCTCTACATCGCCGACCTGGCCAACACCATCTACTGCTTCACTCTCACCGGTGAACTCGTGTGGAGCTACAAACCACGCCTTCCCAATATCGGCGGTCTGCGATTGAGGATCTATTCCTCACCCGCCCTGGACAACGAGCAGTTTCTTTATCTGGGCTCGGGAGATCACCACCTCTATGCCGTTGACCGGTCAAACGGCCTCCTTTTTTGGCGCGAAGACACCGGCGCCATCGTCGATTCCTCTCCCGTGATCTCGGCGGACGAATTCCTCTATGTGGCCAACCGGGACGGTGTCCTTTTCAAGTACTTGATCGAACCGCAGACGGCCGATCGCGAGGTCTGGCAGAACGACCAGATCGGCCAGGTTTTCTACGGTTCTCCCGCCATCGATGCGGTGAACAACATTTACATTTGCGGCGCCCCGCCCCTGGAGGATCCCGAAAAGGACGCACCTCTAACACAGATCTCTTACATCGATCGGTTTTCGGGTGACATTCTCTGGTCTGAACAGCTGCCCGGCTACACCGATGCCACCCCGGTACTCGATCACGAAGGCAACGTCTATCTCGGGACTGCCGCCGGCAAATTCGTCAAGATGCGAGGGGGAGGCCATGCTCTAGCAGACAGTTCGTGGCCGACCTTTCACGGGGAACCCACGGCGCATGGACGCTTTGAAGAGACCTTCACTCAGTGGCTGACGAAGTTTGACATCCCGCCCGAATTCGCCGGAAGCGATCGCGATTCGGACGAGGATGGTTACCGCGATTACGAAGAGTTCGTCTTAGGAACCAACCCCAAGGACATCCTCGATCATCCCAGGAAGGCCATCACGGCGCTTTCCCCTGACGGTGCCAGGTTGTCATTTCCCCTGCAGATCGGCATCCGTGCACCCTATGAAGTGCAGACAAGTTCAGACCTCGCCTCGTGGCTGACCGTCACCTTGACGCCTCCGCAATTGTCGTTTGAATCGATGGGAGAAACTTGGCAAGTCCAAGCCGACCTCGAAGCACAGCTCATCGATCCCAAGCGTTTCTTCCGCGTCTTCTGGAAGCGGTTCAAGTAGCCTTCACCGCACGATCGCTTCACGGGTAATAGAACCGAACACGATAAAGCCGATGGGGCAGGAGGCTGATGTTCGGGTCGATAAAGGTGGTCGAATTGCTGTTCGACGGCACCTCGGAGAGAACGTTCCACGTCTCCAAATCCTCCGTCTCCTCCACCAAATACACCCGCTGGACCTGACTATTCCAGATCACGCCGAATCCCCCTTCGCCATCGAGCCCAACGCCGGTGATCTCGGGCTGCCGGCCCTTGCGGATGACGCGAATGAACCCGGTTTCATTGGTCACAATCACGAGATCCCCGTTGGGAGCAATGGTGATGGCGAAAGGCTGACTCAATACGTTCTCCGTCGAGGCCACCAGGTCCCGCAAGATCTGCCCCTCGCCCGCATGAAGATTGCTGTCGCCTGATCCTCGCAAAAGGACATGAGCCAATCCTGCCGTGTCCACATACCAGATGTTGCCCCCTTCCTCCGCCGTCAAAAAATAACCGCCGTGACGACTTACGGCGAGGCCCCGCACCCCTTCCAAGTCCGCGTCCATGGGATCGATCCCCGTATTCGACTGGCGACCGCCGCCGGCAATCTGCTGCCGGTCACCCGTCTCGATATCGATGCGCCACACACTGTCATCATCAACATCCGCACCGAGGAAGTTCCCCGTCCGCACATCGAGCCCGATGTTGGTCAACCGTGTGAATCCGTCAGCGAGAACGGTGATGGCATCGTCACTCGCAGTCCAGCGTTTCAAGGCGGTTCGGCTGCCGTAGATGATCGTCTGCTCGTCTGGAGACACCCACAATCCCCGGCCGGTGAGGAACGGCGGATCCGTCTCGTCATGAAATACTGTGGTGAGCTGGCCATCGGGAGTCACCTTGCGCACTCGCTTATTATCGATATCCAGGATGTAGAGATTGCCATTGGGCATGACGGCCAGTCCGTTGGGCTGGTCTAACTGAACTTCCAACGCAGGTCCCTCGTCCAGGTTGTAGCCTTCCACTCCCGTGCCAGCCACAGTTTCAATAAGACCCTCGGTCGTCACCTTCCGGATGGCGTGACCGTAGGTGTCCGTAAAATAAATCGTCCCGTCTTCGGCGGCCACGGCCGTCGAGGGCCGCGAAAGTTCGGCGTCCAGAGCGTTGCCCCCCTCAAATGCGTTTTTCCAGTGATTGTCCCGTTCACCCTCCTCGCCCATTCCCGCCACCGTGACCAGGGCGTCGTAATTGGCGATCATCTTGGTGAAATCCGTCGGTGCCACATACGTGATCTCCAGCTTCGGCCTCACGGCCTCGTCCTCATTTTCGCTGCTGCCTGCCTGGAGCAAATTGGAGAAGACCGAACTCTCGTCTCCAGCCAGAAGCCACCCGAAGTGTTGATCCGGTTGATCCAGCATCGACTGCACATCGGCGATCAGTTCCGGACTGGTGTAAAACACCACATTGCCAGTCCCCTCTCCAGTACTCGTGAGAAGGGGCTGATCCGGAGAAAAGTCGCCACCGGGATTCTGCCACGGCGCCAAACGGGAAGCGTCGGTCGCATGGTAAAACCGATAGTTCCACGTGACATCGCCCGTCTGCGCCAGTTCGCCGAAGAATTCATCCTCGGGATCCGTCGTTCCAGCGGCCCATGGTGAGAAGACGCGGAAGACGGAGACGAAAGTGGTTGAAGCGATGGGCAGCAGTCCCAGCGAGAGCCGGGCATCCAC
>JANQJH010000501.1 GCA_028281705.1 Verrucomicrobiales bacterium | reverse complement strand
CTCTCGGCACCCGACCTTCTCTATGCCGAGGATACCACCGGCGATGGCGTGGCCGACAAGCGCGAGATTCTCTACACGGGCTTTGGTGAGGGCAACCAGCAACATCGTGTCAACGGCCTGCGCTGGGGTCTGGACAACTGGATTTATCTGGCCAACGGCGACAGCGGCGGGAACATCCGGTCACTCAAGACTGGTCAAACCGTTCCGCTGGGCCACAACGACCTTCGCATCCGTCCCGATGATGGTTTGCTCGAGCTGGCCTCCGGTCAGACCCAGTTTGGAAGGAATCGTAACGACGCCGGAGATTGGTTCGGAAACAACAATTCGAATCCTCTCTGGCACTATGTCCTCGATCGGGCCGCGCTCTCACGAAACAAGAACTTCACCCCTCCGAGGTCCATCGTTCATCTCCCGGAAGTGCCCGGAAACGCCCCTGTCTTTCCCACCAGCATCACCCACGAGCGCTTCAACGACTTCCACACCGCCAACTGTATCACTTCGGCCTGCGGCTCCATGATCTATCGGGCTCCCTTGTTAGGCCAGGCTTACGTCGACAACGCCTTCATCGCCGAACCGGTGCACAATCTCGTGCACCGCCAGGTTCTGACCGAGAAGGGAGTCACCTTTGCCAGTCGCCGTGCCGACGACGAACAGGCCTCGGAGTTTCTCACGTCGAACGACACGTGGTTCCGCCCCGTCTCCTTTCGCACCGCTCCCGATGGCGCTCTCTGGGTGGTCGACATGTACCGCCACGTGATCGAACATCCCGAGTGGATCCCGCACGATTGGGAAAACCAGCTCGACCTGCGTGCCGGACACGATCGAGGCCGGCTCTACCGCGTGGCTCCCCGAGGCAACGAGCCGCTTCCGGCACCCGATCTCACGGTTCTGGACGCTCCCAGTCTGGCTGAGATGCTAGGGCATTCCAGCGGGACGGTCCGCGATCTGGCGCAGCAAGAATTCCTTATCCGCCGCCCTCCCAGCGCCGTCGCGCCGCTGCGCGAATCCTTCTCCAGCGAAAATTGGCGCCACCGCCTCCACGCCCTGGCCACCCTCGACGGCCTCGATCAGATCACCCGTCCAGACGTCGCCGCCGCCCTTCACGACCCGCACCCCGCCGTCCGCAGGCTGGCTCTCCAGCTCGCGGGCCGGTTGAAGGGAGACTGGCAATTTCCCCAAAATGAAACCGATGCCAAAGTTCTCCTGCAGAAAGCTGTCACGCTCGGGGAGTTGAAGAACCAAGGCGCCGCCCTGGCCGAACTTGCCTTGGAGACGAGAGACCGTCACATTCGTGCAGCCTGTGTTAGTTCCATGCTGGCGGATGTCCCGGGATTCATGGGTCGGATTCGAGAAGCAAACCTCACAGAGAATCACGCTCAGCTCCTGGGATGGGTCATGTCTTCGACTTCCGCCACCGATCTTGCGCGCCAGCTCGCCTCCGCCGAAGGACTCGAGATCTGGCGCCTGGAGCTGATCGAACGGGCGCTCCCGGGAATCGCCCCCGAGATCGGCCCCATGCTCGAAGCCGCTCAAGAGGCCGTTTACAATCGCGCAGCCCTGACGGACCTGCGAAGCGCTGCCCTTCGTTTTCTCTGCGCCGCCAAGACTGGAACCACGGACATCGAATCCTTGGCTGCGCTCTGCCGACCAGAGGAGCCGACGGCTCTGCAAATGACGGCCGTGCGCATGATTTCCCAGCACTTTCCCCAATCGATGAACGCCTGGCTCATCTCCACCTGGCAAGGGCTCGAACCCAATCTCCGACGAGAGATCTCGCAGTGGCTCAGCAGCCGCCCCGAAATCGCGCTCGGGCTCGTCCGCGAACTGGCAGCGCAGCCCATCCCCACCCTGCTCCAATCGCTGGCTCAGCACCCCGATCTCAAGGTTCGGCAAGCCGCCGGCCGACTGTTGCCCAAACCGCCGCCTCGTCCCGATCAGGAGAGCCTGGCCAAAGCCATCGCCGAGCACCGCGGAGATCGAGTCCAAGGAAAGAACCATTTTCAAGCCCTCTGTGCCGTGTGCCATGCCTTGGAGGGCGAAGGCAATGCCATCGGCCCCGATCTCGCCACGCTGGCGAATCCGTCAGAGGAATTCCTCCTCAATGCTATCCTCTATCCGAACGACGCGGTGGAAGACAAATACCTCGCCTACATCGCTGAGACCGTGGACGGCAACGCCACCATCGGCTTGTTAGAGGGCGAGTCCGGAGGCGCCCTCAGCCTCCGGCTGGCCAATGGCGAACAGCAGGAAATTCTGCGCAGCGATGTCCGCCGTCTCGTCTCTACCGGACGATCGCTCATGCCCGAGGGCCTCGCCGCTACCCTCGAATCGCAAGACCTCGCCGATCTCCTCGCCTACGTGCGCTCTGCCAGACCTCCGAGAAAGCCGTTCGGCTTCAACAAACCGGAAAAGATTCACCCGGCAAAGGGCGACGCCATCCGCCTGCCGGCCACGTCGGCGTCCGTCCATGGGCCGTCGCTCACCTTTGAACGTCGCTACCTCAACATCGGGACTTGGCGGCACGTGCAAGACCAGGCCGTGTGGCAGTTCCATTGCCCCACCCCAGGACGATACGAAGTCATCGTCGACTTCTCCTGCGCCGACGATTCCGCAGGCAACACCCTGGCAATCCAAGTCGCCGGCCAAGAGCAAACTTTCGAGGTCCCCGGAACGGTCAATTGGAACGGCTTTCAGCAAACCACCGTGGGCCACCTCGAACTCACCGCAGGCGACCACGAACTCGTCGCCCGATCCAAGGGACCGATCCGCGACTATCTCATCGATCTGCGCACCGTCATTCTGAAACCGTCAGGGTAACGACGTGAACTCAGGGACTGAAGTCCCTGCCACTTTCTTATCGTGACGGTTTCTCGAATTTATTGTCAGAAAGTGGGAGGGACTTTAGTCCCTATGTCATCAAGCAAACTCAGGGACTGAAGTCCCTGCCACTTTCTTATCGCGACGTAATTCCGAGTGTCTTCCCCAGGATAGTGGGAGGGACTTTAGTCCCTTGACGGGCGGGAAGCCCGTCTCATGCTGAATAAGTCAACGTTAGGAAAGCGTCTTGCCGGCCATGAAACGCTCAGGTGTTCCAGCGTTGACGCTGCCGATAGAAGACGAACACTGCCCTCACTTCTGCTTTCGCCGCGGCGCATCCGGCACATTAATCTGGGGCAAATGAGAGGCGAGCCGCTTCTTCACCTCGGCCAGGTCGGGGTCATCCGCTCGATTCGTGTACTCATTCGGATCGCTCGCGTGGTCGTAGAGTTCTTCCGTGCCATCTTCATAGCGGATGTAGCGCCAGCGCTGATCTCGCACCGCGTGATTGTGACGCCCGTGAGTCGTCAGCGCGATGTGCGGCCAGTTTGCCACCGGATCTTTCAGCAAGGGCACCAGACTGTGCCCCTCAATGTCTCCTTTGGCCGGTGCACCGGCCAATTCCACAATCGTAGGATAGAGATCGAGGAGCGAAACCGGGTGATCACAGCGTGACTTTGGCTGGGCCACCTCCGGCGCCACAATGATGACGGGCGTCCTCGTGGCCTCCTCCCAAAGGGCAAACTTGCGCCAGTGCTGCTTCTCGCCCAGATGCCACCCGTGATCCGTCCAGAAGACGATGAACGTGTTCTTCGCATGGGGACCGCGGTCGAGCGCGTCGAGCACACGGCCTAACTGTTCGTCCATGAAGGCGATCGAGGCGAGATATCCCTGAACGGCCTGCTTCCACTGATCGTGCTTCACCACCTTGGCGTGATCACCTTGCGGTTTGGCCATCTTGACTCCCAGTTGGGGCACATCTACCAGGTCGTCACTCGGGGATCGCGGAAGCTCGATCGATTCCAGGGGAAACTTCTCCAGGTACTTTGGCGGAACATACCACGGCAGGTGTGGCCGAAAAAAGCCGCAGGCGAGGAAGAGCGGCTTCTCCTGCTCTTTCTCCAGTTGACCGATGACCCAGTCGGCCACCAGGGCATCGCTCATGGCCCCGGTCTCGGCTTCGACGGGGCCCCAATCGAAGTGGGCCGTTTTTGGAATGCCGTTGAGCGGTCGATTCTCCGGCACGGGATCCCCGGGACGCTGTCTGTCGAGGGAGGGAAAATAGGCATCCCAGGACGGCGGATCGGGAAAGGCGCCGTGGAACATCTTGCCCGAACCCATGACTGCGTAGCCATGTTCCCTGAGGTACTGCGGAAGCGTCTGGGCCTCCCGCAGGCGTTCCACCTCCCGCCAGGGCTGAGGGTTATGATAGACACCGGATGTCGAGGGACGCACCCCCGTCATCAGCGCCGCCCGCGAGGGATTGCAGGCCGGCGCGGCGCAGTGGGCATTGCTGAAGAGCATGCCCCGCTCCGCCAAGCGGGCGATGTTGGGCGTGCTCGCCTGGGGATGCCCTCCAAGCGGCGTGATCCAGTCATTGAGATCGTCCACCGCGATAAAAAGGATGTTAGGTTTGCCCTCCGCCCCCTGGGCGATCGTCTTCATGGGCAGGATGGCGGCGAGGAGGAGGAGGAGCCCGATCCGATTCATAGATCCCCATACCCCAAGCGGTTGTGGAAGTTGCCGGGAAATAATCCCTTTACTCGGTGGCGGAATTTCCCAATGGTCCGGAACCGAACTTCCAGCCTCATTTTTCATGTCCGACGCCGCAACTGATCCCGCCGTAAAAACCAAGCTCTTTATCATGATGATCCTGGAGATCGCGATTTGGGGCGCCTGGCAAATCAAGCTCTTCGCCTACATGCCCAAGCTCGGTTTTGAGACCTGGCAGATCAATCTCGCGGGCAGCATGTTCGGTATCGCCTCCATCGTGGGGATCTTTTTCAGCAACCAGTTTGCCGACCGCAACTTCGCCGCGGAGAAATTCCTCGCTTTCAGTCACCTCGTGGGAGGCCTCGCCCTCGTGGCCACGGCCTTCATGACCTCGTTCTGGCCCTTCTTCATCTGTTTCCTCACCTATGGCCTCCTCTATGTGCCCACGCTTTCGGTGACCAATGCGCTGGCCTTCGCCAATCTCAAGGACCCAGCTCACGAGTTCGGCTTTGTCCGCATGGGGGGCACGGTCGGCTGGATCATCGTTTCCTGGCCCTTCATCTTTCTTCTCAGCGGCGAGCAAACCGTGGAGCAGATGCGCTGGATTTTCCTCGTCGGCGCCATCATCTCCTTTGCCCTGGCCGCCTTCAGCCTCACCCTGCCGCACACGCCTCCCAACAAGGGCGCCGGGGGCGAAAGCCTCGCCTGGCTCAAGGCCTTCAAGCTTCTCAAGACGCCCTACATTCTCATCCTCTTCATTGTCACCTTCATTGATTCCACGATCCACAACGGCTATTTCGTGCTCATTGACGGCTTCCTCACCGACGCGGTGCAGCTCCAGCCCAACATCACCATGGTCATCACGACCATCGGTCAGGTGGCCGAGATCGTCGCCATGCTCATCTTGGGCAAAGTGCTCGTCAGCCTCGGTTGGAAATGGACCATGATCGTCGGCATCTTCGGTCACGCGGCCCGTTTCGCCGTCTTCGCCTTCTGCGGCGACGCCTCGTTCCAGTGGCTCATTATCGCGATCCAGGTGCTTCACGGGATCTGCTACGCCTTCTTCTTCGCCACCCTCTATATCTTTGTCGACGCCGTCTTTCCCAAGGATATCCGGACGAGTGCGCAGGGGATGTTCAACCTCCTCGTGCTGGGGATCGGCTTGGTCGCGGCCAACTTCTGGTTCGGTTCTCTCAAAGCCAAACTCACCTCCGAGGCCGGTGTGGTGGACTATGACAAACTCTTCCTCGTGCCCACCAGCCTCGCCATTCTCGGCATGCTCCTCCTTCTCTTCTTCTTCAAGCCCCCCACCGATCGCCCCGAAATTCAGGGATCCAAAGGAGGAGCGGCACCACACTAAATCCGATCGGAGACCTACCTGCTCGAGACGAACGAAACCAACACGCACGCACGCATCACCAATGGCTGATCCACTACGCACCCTCGTCGTTGGCGCCGGAAACATGGGAGCTTCCCATGCCCGGGCCTACAAGAAACTCGATGGCTTCGATATCTGTGGCGTGGTCACACGCTCGGAAGCCAGCCGGAACAAGCTCATCGATTCCCTCGGCGGCGGCATTACGGGATACGGCGATTACGCGGAGGCCCTCGCCGAAGCCAAACCGGACTGCGTCTCCATCAATACCTACCCGGAGACGCACGCTGAGTACACCCTCAAGGCCTTTGAAGCGGGCGCTCACGTTTTCCTCGAAAAACCCGTCGCCGAAACCGTCGAGGAGGCGCAGCGAGTCGTCGACGCTGCCAAAGCACACGGACGCAAGTTGGTCGTGGGTTACATCCTCCGGGTGCACCCCTCGTGGATCAAATTCATCGAGATCGCACAGACGCTGGGCAACCCGCTCGTCATGCGGATGAACCTCAACCAGCAAAGCCACGGCTACATGTGGGACGTGCACCGCAATTTGATGAACTCCATGTCACCCATCGTGGACTGCGGCGTCCATTACGTCGATGTCATGTGCCAAATGACGCGCTCCAGGCCCGTCCGCGTCAGCGCCGTGGGCGCCCGGCTAACCGATGAGTTGAAACCCGGTATGTACAACTACGGCCAACTCCAGGTCACCTTCGAAAACGGCTCCGTCGGCTGGTATGAAGCCGGTTGGGGACCCATGATGAGTGAAACCGCCTTCTTCGTCAAAGACGTCGTCGGCCCCAAGGGAAGCGTTTCCATCGTGGCCAAGGACGCCGGCGGCGCCTCGAAATCCTCCGACATCGATTCGCATTCCAAAACGGAATCCCTTCGCGTGCATCACGCCGATCTCGATGAAAAACAGGAGTTCGCCAAGCCTGACGAAGTCATCGATCTCCAGGACGAACCGGATCACGACGAACTCTGCGAGCGGGAACAAGCCTACTTTCTCAAGGCGATCCAGGAAGACCTCGATCTCAGCGACCACATGGCCGATGCCGTCAACAGTCTCCGCATCGTCTTGGCCGCCGACCAGTCCTTCAAGGAAGGGCGCGTGGTGGAGTTCAATGGCTAACTAACGTGAGACCGGCGTCCCGCCGGTAACCGAAAGGAATGCTCACGCATTGTGCGATTTGCAGTCGTAGAATGAATGACAGATGATTAATTATGGAAAACATA
>JANQJH010000652.1 GCA_028281705.1 Verrucomicrobiales bacterium | reverse complement strand
GTGCACAAGAGCCAGGGAAGCGAGTTCGACGAGGTCCTCCTCATCCTCACAGATCAACCATCACGCGTCCTCACCCGGGAACTCCTCTACACCGGCATCACCAGGGCTCGTTCCGCCGTTCGCGTTTGGAGCCCCTCCGCGAGTCTGCGTGCCTGCATCGAGCGTCCGCTGGATCGCACTTCCGGCCTGTCCGCCTGGTTCCATGCTTGGAAGGAACCGGCCTCAGCTTCATGAGAGTCCTCCACACAGCCGACTGGCATCTCGGCCAGCGACTCGCGGGTTACGACCGCGCCGAGGAACATGCGCTCTTTCTCAAGTGGCTCCTGCAGACGATCCAAGAACAGGATGTGCAGCTCCTCCTCGTCGCCGGCGACATTTTTGATAGCGCGCATCCGCCCCAGGCGACGATGCAGTTGTACTACGATTTTCTCAAAAACCTCTCTGCCCTGGAACGCTGCTCCGCCGTGATCATCGGTGGCAACCACGATTCGCCCGCTCACTTGAACGCGCCCAGCGGCCTCTTGAAACGCTTTCAAATCCACGTCATCGGCAGCCCTTCGGCCGATCGCGACGACGATGTCATCAAGATCACGCCGGGCATCGATCTCCTGGATTCCGTCTGTGTCTGTGCCGTCCCCTACCTCCGCGATCGCGACGTCCTCCAAGTCGTCGTCGGCGAGGCCACAGGAGCCCGGGAAGACCGATTGCGTGAGGGGGTCTATCAATACTATCACGACATGCGCCGCCGGGCCCAAGTCTATCACGAGCGTGGTATCCCCATCATCGCCACCGGTCATCTCACGCTGCAAGCGCGTACCAATGCCGATTCCGGTGTCCCGGACGACGGACTCCACATCGGAACCCTCGGTTCACTCGAGGGCTCCCGGTTTCCGCAGGACTTCGCCTATGTCGCGCTGGGCCACCTGCATGCCCCCCACGCCTCCGGTGACTGTGAATCGATGCGCTATTCCGGTTCACCCTTTCCCATGAGTTTCAGTGAGAGTGAGCAGGAGAAATCGGTCACTCTCCTCGACTTCGGCGAGAGCCGGCTTCGCCACCTCGAGCCCCTTCCCATTCCCTCGTTCCGGAAACTGCACCGCTTCGGCGGCACCCTCGCCGATCTCGAGCGATGGATCCCCGGCATCCTCCCCGAGTCCGAGGCCGATCTCCCTCCCTGGATCGAAGTGCATCTCACGGACGAGTGCCAGAACACCGCACTCTCTGACAAAGTGACAGAACTTGTCCAGGAACGTCCCGTGGAGGTCTTGAAGGTCATGAGCGCGCTTGAGGAACCCGCCTCCAGGGTCTGGCACAGTAGCGAAGTCAGCCTCCAGGATTACGCTCCCGCCGAAGTCTTTGCCGAACGCTGTCATTCAGCCGGCCTCGATCCGGACGACGAGGCCACTCGGCGCTGTCGTGACACCTTTGCCGAACTGCTCTCCCTCCACGAAGCCAGATCTCTGGAATTGGTCGAATGAGTCACGTCACGTAGCACCATGCGCATCCTGGCCCTTCAGTTCCGCAACTTGAACTCCCTCCAGGGCGATCACGCCATCGCCTTCGAAGAACCACCGCTCTCGCGGGCCGGCATCTTCGCCATCACGGGACCGACCGGGGCCGGAAAGACGACCATACTCGACGCCATCACCCTCGCCCTCTACGGCCGGGCAGCTCGTTACGAACGGTCTCAACCCACCGAGGTCATGTCCCGGCACACCGGCGAGTGCTTCGCCGAGGTCCACTTCGAAAGCGGCGGACGGCGATTCGGCGCCCGTTGGGATCTGCGCCGGGCCCGAGGAAAGCCGGACGGCACCTTGCAGGGCGCCAAACGCGTCGTCTACGATCTCGGCACCAGGGAGGCCATCGTCACCAAAGTGAAAGAGGCCGATGAATGGGTCGCCGCACAAACCGGGCTCGATTACCCGCGCTTTCTCCGCTCCGTTCTCCTGGCACAAGGTGAATTCACCGCCTTTCTCAAAGCCTCCGATAAGGAACGCGGGCAGCTGCTGGAAAAGCTGACCGGCATGGAGATCTACGCCGAACTCTCACAGCTCGCCCACGAAGTCGCCCGGGAGAAATCGAATTCGGTCGACGCCTTGCAACAAAAGATCGAAGGCATTTCCCTCCTCCAGGAAGAAGAGCGCCAAGAGATGAAAACCTCCGTTTCCCAATCTCAAGAGGAGATTCGAAAACAGGATGCCAACCTCCGCGTGCAACGTCAGGTGCACGCCTGTCTCGAAACCTGGAAATCCCTCGCCGAGAAACGGCGTCTCCAAGAAGAGAACGAGAGTGAATTCCGCCAGGAAAATGAGGCCGCCGCCCCATGGCGGCATCGTCTATCACAACATTACAAGGTTGAGCCGCACGCCAAAACCATCCTCGGCTGGCTGGATGTGAAGAAACGCCTGGACCGTGCCGAATCGGACCTGGTGAAACTGGAAAAACTATCTTCGCGCTCGATGGAGGCCGCGAAGGACGCGTCCAAAAACAAGAAAGAAGCCGAATCTCAATTGGAAAAAAGCCGAGTAGAACTGTCCCGATTGAGTCAGCTCATAGAAGAGATCGCGCCGCTTGATCGGGAGTATCAGCTCCGCGAAAGCCAACGAAAAGAAGGACAGGATCGATTGGATGAAACGCTCAAATCGCTAACACCCCTCGAATCTCGCCTCACCGAGAAAACAGCAGCCCTCAAGAAACTGGCGGCGGACGCTGCCGTATTGGGCTCGTGGTTGGAAAAGCATCAAGCAGAAGCGTCACTGGCGGACGTTCTCCCCGCGTGGGAGCATCAGATGGAACGCGCGCGCCAGCGGACGGAGCAGTGTGCCCACCTTCGGCAGCGCCGGGATCAAAACGCAAAGCGCCTGGCCGAGATCGAAACCCAGGTGTCCTCGCTACGCCAAGACCAAGCCGCCCTGGCCGTTTCTCTGAAGAAGAGCGAAAACAACCTGAAATCGTTGGAGGCCGAAGCACAACGCCTTCTGGAAGATCGCCCTCTCGCGGAATGGGAGCAATCGGAACGCTCTCTGCGCGACGAACGCATGCTCTTTCGAACCATCCGGGACATCAGTCGGGAGTATCAGCGGGAACAGGAACGCCAGAAGAACCGCCGCCAGCAAATGGAGGATCACGAGGGTCAACTCAAGACGATCACTCAGGCGATCACCGAGGGCGAAGGCACGATTCGTCAGGCCGAGAAGACCTGTCTGCTGCAACGGGAACTGGTGTTGCGTGGTCGCGAGATCCGTTCCTTGCGCAACGCCCTGCGCGAGGGAATGCCCTGCGCCGTCTGTGGTTCCACCGAACATCCGGGAACGTCCCACGAAGACGGCGAGGCGGACGAAGATCATCTCAAGGCATCCGAAGCCGCCTTGAAAGAGGCCCTGAAGCAACGGGAACAGCGGCAACAAGAGCGCGCCCGGCTCGAGGCTCACCTCAGCCGGCTCCGAACGGAGCAAGCCGAAGGCCAGAAGGAGATGGAGGCCAGGGAAACTGAAGTCGCCACCCTCCAAGCCTCGTCGAGCACGCCCATCCCCTGCCATGAACTCAAAGCAATCGAAGAACGCCATTCCGCTCTGGAACGCGCTCAAATCGAAAAAGACCAGCGGCTCTCCACCATACGCGAGCGGCACAAGCAGATCGAAGAAGCCCGCCGCCAACGGGATCAGGAAAGAGGCAAGGCGCAATCATTCGCCCGGAATTTCGCCAAAGTGGAAGGTCAGCGGCAGGAAATCCTCAAACAAAACGAAGCCGACCACGAACCGGGACAACAAGCCGAGGCCGCCCGGGCCGAGGCCATGGAGAAACTCGAAGACCTCTTACCCGAATCGGCGAAAGCACTGCGATCCTTCGACGAAATCGCCCATTTTCTATCAGAATCTCAACAGAGTGCACGTCACTACCAAGAGCAGCTCAAGCATGCCGATTCTCTCAAGGCAGAGAAGGTCAAGACGGAGCACGAACTCGATGCCCTGCACGCCCAGGAAAAGCAACTGCGCAAGAGCCTGCTCGATGGGCAGCAGCAGCAGGCCGTCTGGAAGGATCAGTTAGAACAGCTCCACAAGAGACGTTTCGCAATCGCCGGCGACCGCGATCTGCCCGGCGAACGCCGGAAGCTCGAGTCTCTCTTGGAAGAAAATCGCCGCGTCCTAAAGTCCCAGGAAACGCAACACCGTGACGCTCTGCGAGAGCACGAGTCCGCTCAGACCCTTCACCGGCGGACTAAGAAAGAAGCCGCCCAGCTCACTACGGAACGGGAATCCCTGGACAAACAACACCAGCTCGCGGCCGAGTCCCTCGGTTTCCCCGATGCCGCCGCCTTCCTCCAGGCCTACCTGCCTCCGGAAGAGGCACGGGAACTCACCCGGCGTGAGAAAGCCCTGGAGGATTCCAAGCTGCGCCTCCAAACCGAACGCCGCCAGCTTGAAGAGCAACGCAGCGAAATTCTAACCAAACTCGAGAAACTGACCCGTGAGGCTCCCGCCCCCGACAAGATTGACCTGGAATCGTTTCTCCAAAGCCTCTGCCAGGCGGAAGAGCAATTGGAACGGCTCAAACGCCAGTGCTGGGACGACGAGCAACGCCTCAAGCGAGATTCCGAGAAACGCAAGACGATCGAATCGTCCGCTGCCGACCTGAAAAAGGCAGAGGAAGAGCTTGCCCGATGGCAACAGGTAGACGACCTCATCGGGTCCGCCGACGGCTCCCGTTTTTCACGCTTTGCTCAAAGCCTCACTCTCAAACGCCTCGTCGAACTGGCCAATGGCCACCTCCAAAGGCTCACCGATCGCTATCGCATCCATTGTGTTCCTGACAAAGAACTTGAAATCGAAGTCATCGATTGTTACCAGGCCAACACGGCTCGCAGCATGCAAAGCCTCTCTGGAGGCGAAGGATTTCTCGCCAGTCTCGCCCTCGCCCTCAGCCTGGCCGAGCTGGCCGGCAGCCGTGGCCGCATCGAGTCGCTCTTCATCGACGAAGGCTTCGGCACGCTCGACTCCGATAGCCTCGAGATCGCCATCCGCGCCCTGGAGAACCTGCAGGCCCAGAACAAAACCATCGGCATCATCTCGCACACGGAACTCCTGAAAGAGCGTATCAGCTGCCAGATCCAAGTCCGCCGCGGCCAGGGCGGCGTCAGCAGTCTCCAGATTGTCGATCGGTAGTTGGCACATCCACAGGATTCAAGGCAAAAATACCCCACGCGAAGCCGCCAAGGCGCCAAGTTCCTTCATCAACCGAGGGGCTGAAGTCCCTCCCACATTCCAGGAAAATGGCAGGAATTATATTCCCTTCGTTATTACCGGGATGAGAACCGTAGGGTTGGGATTCTAACAAACCAAATAAATTCATCACAGGATTGCTTTCGTGATTTTCGTGCCTTTCGTTGACATCGATCACAGCTCCACTTTCTTCCCCCTCCTCATCTGCCACCCTCCGGGGAGGCGGTCAACCTGCCTGATCTGGAGCTGGTGTCCTTGCACTTCGACAACTTTGGCCTGGGTCATCGAAAGATAGCCGCCCGTGTTGATGATCCAGCGTCCGCGCTTCCGCCAGATCCCGGGATAGTGGATGTGCCCGAATACAGCAGCGCGCGCCTCCGGACGGTAGCGTTCCAAGGCCGCGGCCATGAGCCCGGCTGATCGCATCCACACGAGCAAAATGGTCAACACCCGCGTCGGCGACCAAAACTCGTCAAAGAGAAAGCGGATGAGCCCCCATGGAGTCTTGGAGAACTGGTGCTGGGTGACCTCGAGGACTTCACAACACGCCCGTGTCACTTCGAGCCGGTAGTCCAAGTCCGATTCCAGACGCACTGGATCGCTCTTCGCCAAGACTTCATCGACTCGTGGACGGCAATGCCGGAGTTCCTTGCTCCAAGGAGAAACATAACGGAAAAGAAAATCACCATGGGTCACCAGCAGTTTGCCCTCACAGAGTGCGAGGCAGTGCCGCCCGGAAATTCCCGGGTCATGATTTCCCGTGAGATAAACGCTCTTCTCCACGCCCGCCTCTCCCAGTAGTGTTCTGATCTTTTCCCGATCTTCGGCGGCGCGCGATCCATAGGACCTGGACCGGAGTTCAGCCGTGTCTCCATTGAAAATCACGGTCGCCGCCCCCTCGAACAAGGGCCGAAGCTCCTCCACATCGTCCACCGCGCAAGCGGGATGGCCCAGGTGGAGATCGGAGAGGATGCGGATGGGTTCGGGCAAACGTTCCGCCATCTCAGATCGCATGATTCACCCTCGTCTCCACGCTACGGGATCCGTAGGAGGTCAAGCGGACGACATTGCTCGCCTCGAAATCCGTCAGTTTCAGCCAGTCTTCCGTCAGATCACTCGGCGGAAACAGTTCGTTCTCCGCATATTCCTTTTCCAGGGCCACTTCCAAGTCCGCCAGGGCCAGCGGGCTCACGTCTCCCTCCGCCACCGAGCGCCGAATGGCCATTTCTTTGGCCCGCTCAACAACGGATTCTACCAGAGCCCCACTCACGAGATCGCCTCGATAAAGATACTCGCTCTTGCCACTGCGATAGGTCACTTCGAGGAAGCGGCTCTTCTCCGAACGATCAAAGTGACGTTGCGTGATGTCCCGGGAGAGCGTTCTAGCCGAGCGCTCCAAGGGAATCTCTGTGTCGAGATAGATCCGATAGATGGCCTCAACCCCGGCCTCATCCGGCCGGCGCACCCGAATCTTGCGATCGATCCTCCCCGGACGCAAAATGGCCGGGTCGATGAGGTCGGCTCGATTGGAAGCCAGGATGATGACGACGTTCTTCAGCGCCTCCAGGCCATCCATCTCGGTACAGAACATGGGCACCAGGGTGTTGAGTATCGTCGATCCCACACGGCTGCCATTGCGTGCCCCCAGAATGGACTCCGCCTCATCGATAAAGAGAAATGCCAGGTGACCCTCGGCTGCTTTCTCGCGGCATTGCACGAAGAGATCGCGCACTTGGCGTTCACTTTCTCCCAACCACATGTTGAGGATTTCGGGTCCCTTCACGTGGAGAAAGAAATCCGGTCGATCCACCCCATCCCTGGCTCGGATGCGTTCGCGCAAATTGTAGGCCGTGGCTCGGCCTAACAAGGTCTTGCCACATCCCGGCGGACCATGCAGGAGAAATCCCTTGGGGACCGGATGTTTGAACTGCCGAAAGAGCTCGGCATGGAGGTAGGGCATTTCCACCGCGTCGCGAATGCCCTTGACGGCCTCCTCCTGCCCGCCGATGGCCGACCAGGGTGTGGGCAACACTTCTGTCAGGGCCCGGGCCGAACTCTTCGGTGGTTTCAAGAGTTCCATGGCCATCTTTTGCCCGGCATCGAGCCGGACTTCCTGCCCGGTCTTGATCCGCGCGCCCTGAAGTTTCTTCGCCCGCTTGACCAAGAGGTCGGCCACACCATTCTCCTGGCCCAGGCGCAGGCGACCGTCGGTCAAGACCTCGGCCACCGGGAACACGGGACCATGGCCATCAAGACCGAGCACACCGGTCACCGCAAAAGCCTCGTTCAAGGTCACCCGCGTTCCCTCCTCCAACAATTCCATGTCCAACGAGGGATCGACCTGACAGAGATACTCGGCGCCACCGACGAGCACGCAGGCCACGCCATCCGAACTCATCTCGAGGAAGATTCCAATACGCAAGGCCGGGGAACGGAGCTTGTCCAGGGCCTGACTCAGCTTCTCCAAAGCTTCTCGCGCGTGATCCTGAACTTCCTCCATCTCTTCAACCCGGCGCCGCAAAAGAAGGTGATCCTGACTGGAAACGCCCATGAATTCCAAACGCGCCCGCACCAAATCTAACACCTGCAATGTCGACAGCTTCTCCAGTTCCTCCGGAGAGACAAAACCTCCCGTGGCCCAATCTTCCGGCCCGGCGCCTCCTCCGTCTTGATTTTTTGGAGTCATTGTGCCCTTAAAATACCCTTTTCCGAGGAAGAATGCACCTCCTTTCGTCGCTCCCGGCCAAAGCCGTTCTCCAGCTCAGGGCTGCCATTCCATTCTTACATAGCCCTCACGATCACCCCTCATGGGCAAGGCAATCTCCGTCTCTTGAATGTCGGCTGAAAGATTCTCGCTTCGTATCACTGTCACTCCATCAACTCCCCAATTCATGAGATCACTCGAATCGCGGAAGGCAATGCCATCATTCACGGGATGGGAGATGATCATGCTGAGACTCGGCACTCCGTCGACCAGGCTCCATCGAAGATCGCCTAACTGCGCCACGCAGGACATGGGAGAAACGACCTCGCCCACCTCATTGCTCACCACGACATCGTAAAAGGCAATATCGCCTTGAGAGAGAGGCCCCACGGTCCAGTTAGGTAAAGCTGTCACGCCCAGCGTCTCTCCGTCACGGCGCCAGGCAAAGGTCTCACCGCCTTGAGTGTCGCCAAAATCCAATCTCCCCGTCCCGCCCTGGGGAAGCACGAGCGGCCGCAGGCCCTCGGCGATCTCCGGCAGGGCTCCCTCGATGACACGACCACGCCCACGGGTATCCCGGCGAAATCGCGCCCAGGGGACCGTGTAGTCCTGCCCCGCATCACTTTCGATGGCGTAGACCAGTCCGTCAAAAGCCCCCACCAGGAGCGTCCCGTCCGGCGTGAGAACGAGTGAGGAATCAATGATCGCCGTGATCTCCGTCTGCCAAACCTCCGCTCCCCCAGGGGCGAAGGCCACGACGTAACTCGACCCCTGCCCTCCAAAATAGGTGATGTAGACAAACCCGTTGGCGTCAATGATGGGCGAGCTGTAAAAGATGTCTCCGAGAAAATTCGACCAACACAGTTCCCCCTCTTGACTAACACAATACAACGATCCGTTGCGCGAGGCAAAGTAGATGTTGTTCTCCGCATCCACTGCCGGATTCACATCCACGGCTTCCGGCGTGGCAAAACGCCAGCGGAGCTGCCCCGCCGCATCGACCGAGTAGAGGAATCCGTTCCCCGCCCCCACATAGACATTGCCATCGCCATCGATCGAAGGTGAACCGTAGATCCGGCTCGTCTCTTCACCCGCCCCATCAACGGCGAAACTCCACTCCAATTCGCCACTCACATTCAAACAGCGAAGTAGACCATCGTCCGCCCCAAAATAAATTCGGTCTTCCAGGTCGATCGCCGGTGAACTTCGCGAATCCGCTCCAAACTCGAAAAACCAGGCCTCTTCACCCGAAGGCAGGATGGCGTGCGTCAATCCTGCCGACGTGATGACAATGATCAGGCCCTCAGACGTGATCGCGGGCGAGCCCTGAACGACACCAAAGAGACCTTCGCCCTCACCCAGCGTGATCTCCCACTTGGCTTCGCCGGTGTCCGGATCCAGCGCCACCAGCGTGGAGTCATAGGTGCCGACATAGACGGTACCATCCTCCCCAATGGCCGCCGTCGCGTCGATCCAATCATTTGCCATGTAGGTCCACTTCTCCACGGGATCGCCCGAGGTCGGGGACAGGGCGACACAGGAACTCGCATTGGAGCCAATGTAGATCGTTCCGTCGCGTCCCAGTGTCGGAGAGGCAAAGACCGGCCCTCCGGTGTCGTAGGTCCAAAGGATATCACCCGTGGCCCCCTGACCGATCTTACCCGCGCCAATCAGTCCAACAAACAAGACGAATTGGACCAGACCGCGGGGCATCATGCCTGGAGCATCGGTCAGGAGCGCCCAATGACAAGGGCGAACCAACCCAGCGCCTGCCTCCTCTCCAGCCCACCTTCAGGCCAGCAAGGCGCGCAGGCGATCCACCGTGACGGTCGTCAGATCGCGGTGGCATTCATCGGCATCCGCGAGGCTCTCAATGGTGTGAGTCGTCGCCACCGCGAGCACGCGAAACCCGCCCGCTCTCGCCGCCTCAATCCCCACATGAGCATCTTCAATGACCACGCAGTGCCTCGGCGAACGCCCCAATCGCTCGGCGGCGGTGAGAAACACCTCCGGGTCCGGTTTACCCCGGCTCACGTCCGCCGCCGCCACCACGGCGCGAAACCGGTCCTGCACCCCAATCGCTTCCATGACCGCATCGATATTCTCACGAGGAGTCGAAGAACCCACGGCTGCCGGGATCCCGGCGGCTTCAAGTGCCTGCAACAGATCGAGCACGCCGGGCAAGAGATCGATGCCCTCCGTCCGCACGATTTCACGGTAGAGCGCCTCCTTGCGATCTGACAAAGAATCAATACGGACGTGATCCGTCTCTTCGGCCCACTTGAAGACGTGGGGAATGATCTGCTGATTCCGCATCCCAAAGGAAGTCTCAAAGGCTCCGGGAGGGATGGTCAATCCCTCTTCCTCGACCAGAAGATCCCAACTCCGCCGGTGGTAGGCCTCGGAGTTGATGATGACGCCGTCCCAATCAAAGATCAGCGCGAGATCGGCCTGGGACATGCGTTAGGCGACGGGCTCTGGATGGAGGTACCGCTCTTGCGCCGCCATCTCCGGCGTGGTCGCCTTGCCCACGTTAGCCTCGCTCGTCGAAGCGGTCAGCTCATCACGAAACTTGGCGACAAAACTCGACGTGGGCCAGGAGCAGGCCTCACCAAAGGCACAAATGGTACGGCCATCGATGTTTTTCGCCACCGAAGCCAGGGTGTCCACATCGCTCGGCATCCCGCCGCCCTGGACGATCCGATCGGTGAGCTTCTTCATCCAGAGCGATCCTTCCCGGCAAGGCGTGCACTGACCGCAGCTCTCGTGGGCGTAAAAGTTATTGATGTTATTCAACACCCAAGTCATCGAACGGCTATCGTCCATGATGATGACCCCGCCGGAGCCCGCCATGGAACCGCAGGCCATGAGGGTATCGAAAT
>JANQJH010000651.1 GCA_028281705.1 Verrucomicrobiales bacterium | reverse complement strand
GGCTGGCCGGGAGAACCACCGGGCTCGGTACTGGTGAGCCAGCTCGTGCTCTCGTTCAGATCCCCGGGGTCATCAACGGCTCCCAAGACGAGAGAGTGGCCTACACCATCGGCGTCGGTGGGCCAGGGATCCTTGTCGTTGTATCGGAAATCGAGGATCGGTGTGCCGCCGCCAAAGGAGAGCTTCACCCGCTCGCCGCCATCGCTGAGACGGCCTTCCGCTTCCTCTCCGTAAGAACCCGCCACGGGGAGGCCTTCGCCATAGCGTGAGGCGAAAGCCGCCGCATTGCTCACGATGAGAACGGTGCCGCCTGGTTCGAGGCTGGTGATCGCGCTGCCATCGAAGTCGAAATCAATCCCCTTGGTAAACCGAACCCCGCGGAGGTCCAGGGCCTCCGCACCGCTGTTGTGCAGCTCGAGAAACTCAAAGTCGGAGGTCCGGTAGCCGGCGGCGCGTTCTTCGTCGGTGGCGGAACTCGGGTGATACATGATCTCGGTGATGCGGAGGTTCTCGATCAGGGCGCCAAATCCGTTGGGGAGGGAGGCGGTGAACTGAATCGGCTCCGACCAATTGCTCGTCCGGCCGATGACATCGGTCATGCGCACACGGGCACGGTAAGTCCTGCCGGCGCGGAGTGCCGTGGAGGGAATGGTGATAGACTCTTGGAATTCGGTGAGGGGACCGCTCTCCCAGGTGGCATCCCACTCCCACTTGAACCTCTCGTTGGGATCGTAGTCGGGAAGGGAGGGATCGGTGACTTCCGCCAGGCGCCACTCCACGGAGGCAAAAGGCTCGCCCGGTTGGAAGAGGGTGCCGCTCTTGTAGGCGGAGGTTTCAAAGGTGAGATCATCGATGGGGTAGCCCTCGGCCCCCATGAAGGTGAGCGTCGGCCGAGCGGGTGCCCCCTTGTCTTCGCCCAGCCAGTCGAGGTAGTCGTCCCGTCCTTCCTGGCCGGAAATGCCTGAGTCCTTGGATTCCCGGGTCGTGGGGCCATCGCCGCCTGTCCAGGAGCCGCCGTCCCAGGCGAACTGCTTCATCTCCTCGACCCATTCACGGATCGTATCGGGAATCGATTCCGAGCCGGCTTCGCGTGGGCCGCCGATCCAGCGATCGCGTTCCGCCAGGGAGAAGGGTTCGATCTTATCGGCCAGTCGGTCTAACATCGTGTTGATCTGATCGGGTTGCCAGATGAGGTCGCGCACTTCGCGGATGGTATTCTTGTATTGAACATCCATGGGTTCACGGTCTTCCGTGTTCGCCAGCATGGCATCTCTGACCCAATCCACACCGCCGTTCCAGTTAGGGCCCCAGCTGGTTTCCGAGTCCCAGGGAAGCGTGTGCTCCCAACCGAGTGGCCGGTCTTCCGTGGGCGGGGTGAAGTAGAACGTGCGGTTCTTCACGTGTTCCGCCAGGTTCGGAGCTACATCGAAGTGCCGGACCGCTTCGATGATGGCATGGTAGCGGTTGTAGTGTTCGTAATTGATGTGTTGATGGAGCCAAGTCGCGTCTTTCGATCTGCGGGTCTCGAGCAAAATGTTGGAGTAATCCGAACCGTCATCGACGGAGAACTTGCCCTGGACGCGCTGCACATCCTTGCCGTTCAAGCGCGTGCTGATCAGTTTGTAGAGGTTGCCATCCGGCAAACCGTGGGTATCGAGGAAGTTGGAATCGTAGTCTTCGATGGCCAATTGCATGCCGCGGAAGTCGCCGGTCCACTGGGCCTTGGTGTTGGGGCCGAAGATGGTGCCCTGGGGGACTTCGTCCCGCCCGATGATGACGCGGAAATGGAACCAGTGGGTGTAGTTGGCCGGCACGTCCACGAGGTTCCACAGCATGTGATTGATGGTCTCGTTCAGCCCGTAGTTGTAGCCGCCCCGTGAGGCGTTGAGTTTACTGGTGTTCAGGGTCCGCCACTTGGTGGGGTAGGGCTCTCCCCAATGATCGTGGAACTGGGCGTGGTAACCCCGATTGAAACGAATGCGAAAGCTGCGCTTGCCGTTGCCGCCGTAGCGGTCGTTGCGCTGCCGCAGGCGGTACTTGATGTGATCGTAAACCACGCCGTCATAGACGAAGGTGCCGCTCCAGTTAAAGGCGCTACGGGCATCGAAGTTATCGCGCCCGACTTGGTCGGCACCGTCATAGGCGACACACTGGTTGAACTCGTCCTCATCGGAGAGGAGGAAATAGACGGGCAGCGAATTCATGACCTCCGCCGAGTGGGTGTAGGGGGCGCCATCGGGATGCACCGTGCGCTGGTCGGCGACATACTCGGGCACGCCATCGTAAACGAAGTAAGCGAAGTTGCGCGATGCGTCATCGGGGTAGGGGACCCTCACAGAAGCGCCTTGGCCGTCCTCGGCCAGAATCCGATAGCGTACCAGGGTCCGGTTCAGCGACTGGCCGGGCAAGGTCGCGGTGTAAATGCCATCGCCGGCGATTTCATCTCCACCTTCGCCGTTGTCTAACATGGCCACCGTTTCCCAGTTGGCCGGGTCCTCAAAATCGGGATTGGGCTCGCGGGGATCGAGCGGTCTGCTTCGCCAGAGGTTGGAGGGCTTGGCCAGGAGGGACTGGATGTACCTGCCCGGCTCCACAATCTGATAGATCAACTCGACTTTGGCCACCTCGTCAGGGTCCGTCACTTTCACCGTGACGATGGCGTCTTCCCCGGTCTTGGGCATCTGGGGGGAGTGTTTCACCTGCCGCATTTGAGGCGGCGCATTCTCCCCGAAGACGGAGTTGGCTTCATTCGGCGTGGGCGCCTCATTGGCGGAGCGCCAACTGCCCGCGAGGTCGTTGTCCAGACTGGGATGGATCAGCTCCATGGAGACGCCGTCGCCATTGGCCGCGATGGGCCAGGGAAAGGTGGATTGATAATCGACCTCATCGACCGTTTCGCCCGCCGCATCGACGAGGGTGACGCGGTCGCCGTCATTGCTCAGCGTACCGTCGCTCCAGGCATCGAAGGCCGCCGAGGAGAATTTCTGGTCGAAGTGGGTCTTGTTCTCCGTGAGGACGAGGTAGGCTCCCGCCTCCAGAGTGACCCCGGCCGCGAAGGTGTAGTCGATGCCGTTGTTGAACCGCCAACCGGCGAGATCGGCGGCCTCGTCTCCGGCATTGTGGAGTTCGATGAACTCCACGTGCTCCGTTTTGGGCTCCGGATCGTAGTGAATTTCGTTGATGACGACGAGGGGCGCCGCCTGGCTGGGGGTGAGCGACGCCGCGAAGGCGAGACCGAGGAGCGGCCGAAGGTAGGGG
>JANQJH010000467.1 GCA_028281705.1 Verrucomicrobiales bacterium | reverse complement strand
GACGCGGGTGTCGGCATCGAAGTGGCCGGTACGGAGATTGCCTTCAACGAGGCCCTCGGCGATAACGCCAACTTCAAGCCGGACGAGTTTGTGAGTGGGTCCGTTCTCGTCTCCTGGGATCCCGCGAACGGAGCCAGCTTTCAGACAAGCGGTTTGCGAGTGGAAGCCGATTTCATTGAGGTTCCCACGCCGGACTTCACGGCCGAGGCTGGCTACGGCTTTTCCTTCCTCGCCAGGACCGGCGGTCACAACGAGACGTTCATCGTCGATAACCTAAAGGTGGGCCCGCTGGGGAGCTTTGAACTCAAGGGAAGGGATCCGAGGGTCGAAGGGGACAGCAGCTTGACGATTGCGGCAGCGTTCGGAGCCACCGAGACGGGTCAGATCCTGGTGGCCAATGAGGGCGTGGAGAACGATCTGGTCATCGATAGCGGTACCCTGGGTGGTGATTCGCCGGATGCCTTCAATGTCTTGACTCAGTTTCCCCTGACGATCGCTCCTGGTGAAAGCACCTTCATCGAAGTCGAATTCACAGCGCCGGCTGCGTTGGGAAGCGTGAATGCGATCCTCATGTTGCCCAATAACGACAGCCTGGAGATCGCTCAGAATCGGATTGTGGAACTCATCGGTTCGCCGTTTGCCTCCGCCGGCGACTATTTTCAGGACTTTGACGGGTTTGCCAATGACACCACTGATCTCGGGGATGGCAGCCTCATCTTGAGCAACAACGACACCGCCAAGATCGTCGATAACGCCCTGCAGCTCACTGAAGTCGGGACCGGGGGCACGTCCGCTTCGTTCAAAGTGCCGGCACTCGGCCCCAATGCGAATGAAGCGTTTATCGTGACCTTCGACATGAAGCTGGAAACGGAGGGGACGCCTGCCGATGGATTCTCATTTGCCTATGGCAATATCGCCGACGGGGCAACGGGGAGCGAAGAAGGCTTTGGTAGCGGATTGGCGATGGAGTTCGACACCTACAACAATCCCGGAGAGGGTGCCGAGAGTGGGATCGGCTACGATATTAGTATCGATGGCGCCGATGTGCCCGATGGCGTCATGAGGATCGCTGCGGGGGACGATGAAACGGACAATCGCTTTTTCAAATTCGATGGCCAGTTTCGGCCGGTGGAGATCAGTTGGTTCAAGACGGGCGAAGACAACGGCGTCTTCTCTCTGAGTGTGGACGGCGAGGTCTTTTACGAGAATCTGGAAACGCCGGGATTCACGCCCGAGCCAAGCTATCGTTTTGCCTTTGCCGCACGGACCGGCGGAGCCAATGAGACCTTGCAGATCGATAACCTCAGCATCTTGACCGGCACCGAAGATCCCAATCTGTTTGTCACCAAGAAGATCGATTCTGGTGTGGTGCAACCGGATGCCGGCGTCATCAATTTGGAGATCCCCTTGCGCAACACGGGAACGGAAACCGTGCTGAATATCAGCTCCGTCACCCTGGATCCCTCGGACGGCGGGGTCTACACGCTGGGCGCGTTTCCCCAGTCGATTCAGCCTGGTGAAGGCGGAGTCGTCGAAGTCACCCTGGACCCGGCGCAGGCGCAGGGTTTAAGCACGGCTGAGGTCGTCATCGTGAGCGATGATCCCAGTGAGCCGACCCAGACGGTGGCGCTCTCTGTTAGCGTTCCACTCTCCTCGGCACTGACCGCCTGGTACAAGATGGACGAGACCGGGCCTGGAAACTTGGTGGATTCGTCAGGGAACAACCGCAACGGTTCCTATTTCGGCGATGTGGCCTTTGGTCAGGATCCTCTGGCTTCGGGCACTTCGGTCCAGTTCAATACGACTGGCGATACCGTGGCTTACGCCTCGGTGCCGAATTTCCCTGATGATTCGAACGTCTCCGTCTCCATCTGGGCGCAGCTCAATGGGGAACCCCCGACCGGTGTGGCCACGCTCTTCTCCAAGTCGCACCCCGAAGAGGAAGCGGCTTATAGTCTCTCGCTCTTCCCCGCCTCGGGCAATCTGCTCGCCTGGGTGGTGAGTGAGGATCCCAACAACCCGGCCGCCTTCTTGCAGGACCAGCCATTGGATACGCCGACGCATGTCGTCGTGGTCCATGAGGACAGTAACGGCGATGAGGAGGGTGCTGACGCCACTCGCATTTACATCAACGGCGTGGAATCGGCACTGGAAGAGAATACCTTGGGATTCATCGACACGGACGACTCTTTCCAGATCGGTGCCCGGATCGGTGCCAACGGGATCATTGGACGAGTCGATGATGTCCAGATCTACGGTTTGGCATTGACGGGTGAGGAGGTGCAGACCTTGTTCGACAATCCCGGCACGGTGCTCGGCGTCGAAAAGCCACCCGTGCCGCTGCTTCCCGAAGCTCCCGATGGCACGGTCTTGTATGAGCAGAACTTCGATGCCGCCGATGGCACGACCGATCTCGGTGACGGGTCCATCATTGCGAGTAATGACGGGACGAGCGAGATTCGCGGTGGTGCTCTCAAGCTGACCGAGGCCGAGATCAACAGCACGGCGGCTTCGTTTGTCGTGCCGAGGCCCAATTTCGACACTTCGAAAGGGTGGAAGGCGACGTTCGATTTCGTCGTTGAGCACATCGGCGAGAACACCCCGGCGGATGGGTTCTCCTTCAACTTCGGAGCCATCCCCGAGGAGGAGAATTTCGGCAATCCCGCGGAGGAAGGCTACGGTCCGGGGATTGAGCACCTCTCCTTTCAGGTGGACACCTGGCTGTGGGATGACGCGGCGGGTCAGGATGCCGGAGTCGGCATCGAGCTGAACGGCACGGAGCTCGTCCTCACCAAGGCCACGGACGACGATGCCAACTTCAAGCCCAACGAGCGTGTCGCCGGTTCCGCGACCGTTTCCTGGAATCCCACCAATGGGGCCAGTTTCACCACCACGGGCTTGAGAACGAACGCCGACTTCATCAACATTCCCACCGACGGCTTCGATGTGCCTGCCGATGGCTTCAATGAGGAGAACTCCTTCAGTTTCTCCATCCTCGCACGGACCGGCGGGCACAACGAGACGGTGGAGATCGATAATTTGCGCATCGTGGCGGATTCCGGCGGTGACGTTCCGCCTCCCGATCCCTCAGCGATCACGCTGGACGGTGTTGCCTTTGGCGCCGGCGGCGACGGTACGGGCATCAGCTTCTCCATCCTGCCTGACGGCACTCAAGCTGACATCGGTTACTCGACAGACCTGACCAATTGGGAGGTCATCGCCACGGGTGTGCAGGGTGTCTACGAGGAAACCGACGCCGCACGCATCGAAGCTCCAGGTGGCTATTACCGGGCCGAAGAGTCCGAGTAATTCAAGAAGGCCATCGAATTCGATTGGATCTTGTGAGGGCGGTGAGCTTCGGCTCATCGCCCTTTTCACTCACTGGGTGAGTCTCTAATCTAATCGTCCCATCGGGCCACTTCCAAATGGCCGAGGGACTGAAGTCCCTCCCACATTCCAGGAAAGTGGGAGGGATTTTAGTCCTTTCGGTATTTCGGAGGTGAGAATCGCAGGGTTATGTGGTGTAATCCGATCTTGTAAGGCGTGCGTTCATCCAATGTTCCGACTGCAATTCTTCCCGGTTCAGACAGGCCACCATCGGGTGAGCTTTTACGATCAATTTCGCATCATTCGGGAAGCCAGTAACCTCGGGCACGGCGCGATCGATATTGGCAGTCGCGAGGGGACTCGGATCTACGCGGCGACCGACGGCCAGGTGGTCAACCGCTGTGTCATCGGTGGAGATACCGTGGATGGGGCCGGTTACCGTGAGCCGTCGGGTAACTATGTCGTCATCGTGGACGAGCAGGGGTACTTCTACTACTACTTTCACCTTTACGAATCCCCGAACGTGACCCCTGGCCAGCGCGTCAAGAGCGGTCAATGGATCGGCCTCATGGGAAACTCCGGCTTGGCCCGGCGGGCCGGTCCGGGGCGGACGGCGCCGATTCACCTTCATTTTCAGGTGGTCCGTCACCTGCACGATCGCTCTGGATCCCGCCGGTGGTATGAGACCCTGGAGTTTCCCATCGCCAACCTCTACAATCGAGACCCGTTTCCCGAACTGAAACGGCTTGCGCTGGAGCTACCCGGTTCATCGAGCGGCATGGGAAGAGGACCAGGTGGTGTTCGCCTCGACAGTGTGATTATCCGCCCTGTACCGGCAGCCACGGCCAGTGAAGGCGTCCACCCGCACGCCGGCGATCGCCTACCTGGGCCCGGAAGCGCTGAGGCACCCGTGGCGGGCGAGGAGGGCGGGACGTAGCGTTCGTCGTCACGGGAGCTCAGTGCGTAATCGGTTTGATTCGGAGATCGAATTCATCGTTCAATGATCCATCGAACGAATCGGGTCGCCCGAGGTCATCATGGAACGATGAAATCCAAATCTCCGTCTTCACGAACACTTGCCCGCTGGGTGCGTGAACTGCATCTCTACATCGGACTCTTTCTCAGTCCGTTCATTCTGGTGTACGCCGTCAGTACGCTCTTCCTCAATCACAGCGTCCGCACCACACCCACGGATCGGGGCCGGGAGGTCGTTCCCATCACGGTGGAAGATGGGCTCGAGGGAATGCCCTTGGTCCATTCCGTCCTGCAACAGCTTGAGATCTCCGGTGAAATTCTGGGAAGGGGAATGGTTCGAAATGACAAAACAACGTTTCGCGTCGCGCGTCCTGGGACGGTGAAGATTGTTTCAGTGGATTTGAAAAAGAAAGAAGCGGAGGTGGTGGAAAGGAGTTCGGGATTGTTAGGTGCGATCGTATTTCTCCATTTCAATCCGGGATTGCACAAGCAACCCAATTGGGCCGTGACGAAATTTTGGGGGTGGCTGGCGGATTCGGTCGTCTATCTGACTCTGTTTCTCACGGTGAGCGGCATCTATCTCTGGTGGCTGCTCAAGGCGGAACGAAAAACCGGTCTCATCATCATCGGTGCCGGTGGATTGAGTTTTATCCTTTTGATCGTACCACTGATCTTCATCTGAGAGGAAAGGAACGGGAGCATGAACAAACGCGAATTTCCTCGAACCTTCGGAAAGTGGAATCGAAAGATCCATATCTATCTCGGGCTCTATTTTCTTCTCTTTCTCTGGCTGTTTTCCATTTCCGGCCTCGTGATGAATCACCCCAAATGGTTCGGATACAAGGTGGATCGCTCACCGAGAGAGGCGCAGATTACCCTGCCTCAAGGCCTAACCGATATGGAGGCAGCCAAACACATCCGTGAGAATTTGGGTCTCAAGGGAGAGATCCTTCTCAGACGACAAAATCGGAAAGGGCAACTGATTTTCATGGTCATGCGACCTAACAAGCGGGTCAACGTCAACCTCAACCGGGAGTCTGGGCTGGCGAAGATCACTGAAGTCACTCCCAAGAGCAATGTGGTTCTTGGCGATATCCATACTTTCACCGGCGTCCGGGCCATGTGGAACGAACCCGCCCAGGAACGCGACTGGATCGTGACCCGATTGTGGAGCTTGAGTATGGATGCCGTCTGTATCGGGCTGCTCTACATCGTGCTGAGTTCGATTTACATGGGATTCCAGCTGCGGGAGAAACGGAAATACGTCATTGCCTCCTTGGGCACCGGATGCGCTCTTTGTGCCTGGTTTGTCTGGGGACTGGCCATGACCGCGTGATGCTCGGAAGCATGACCGAACGGCGCAAGAACTAGGGGCGCCCCTCGTACCAATCAGGCGTCCCGAACCAGTCGTGCATCTCTTTCTCGAAGGGTGCCACGATTTCATCGGGTTCGGGAAACACGCCTTGATCCTGGGTCTCCACCATCCAGACGGCAAGGGCGGCGCGCATGCGAATAAGGGCCTCGCGATGTTCCGGGTTTGAGGAATCTGCCAGGTTGCGGATTTCGTGAGGATCCTCCACGGTATCGAAGAGCTGCTCCTCGGCGACCTGCGGCGCCATCAAGGCCGCCGGCGGCCCATCGAGTTTCCCCTCCGCCATGAGTTGACGCATGAGCGGCTTGATTGGGAAACACTTTTCCTTGTAGCGATTGAGCGAGGTGAAGTGTCGGTCGGGATAGTAGTTGCGAATGTAATGATAGCGCCGGCCCCGGACGCTGCGGATGCGATTGACGGTCTCATCGATGCGGTCGCGGGCGGAGAAAGCGTATTGGCGGGGCGGTCCCAATCGGTCGCCGAGAAAGGCTCGCCCATGCATGCCCAAGGGCCTGGGGATCCCGGCGAAGCCCAACGTCGTCGGTGTGATATCGATGAGGCTGATGACCTGATCGTCGACCGTGCCTGGACGGTAACTCGCCGGGGCGGGAAAGTTCTTCGGCCAGTGAATGATCATGGGGACATGAAGGCCGGTGTCATAGCACCAGTGGATGCCGCGCGGCTCGATTCTTCCATTGTCACCGAAAAACATCACCACGGTGTCGTCGGCCAATCCATCCCGCGTCAGCTGCTCCAGAAGGCGTCCCACTGTTTTGTCCATGCCCGAGATGGAATTGAGATAGCGGGCCCATTCCTTCCGCACGAGCGGGTGATCGGGATAATAGGGTGGCGGGGTGACATTCTGCTCCGTCGCGATCTGTTCATGCTCCCGCTCGCCCTTCCATTCGACGCGGGGCTGCCGCCACGTCTGGCGGTCGTAAATGTCGTATTCCGCCTCCAGGGTGTTCACTTGGGCAAAGAACGGTTGGCGCGATTTCAGATCCTCCCACTTGTCCGTATCGTAAAGCGGGCCTTCGTTGACGAAGTTGAGATCGAGTTTGCCGGAGCCTACTTCAACGCCGTCGAGCGTCTTGATATTCGCCGTGAAATAGCCCACGTCCTTCAACCGGTGTGTCAGGGGGCGTACGCCTTCGGGCAAGCGATAGTCGTCATTCCGATGGGAGCGCATGTTGTGGGTATCGCTCGAAGTTTGATACATCCCCGTGAAGAAAGCGCTCCGGCTGGGCGCGCACACCGGAGAGGTGGAGAAGACATGGGTGTAGCGCACGCCCCGTTCCGCCAGGGCATCCAGATGAGGCGTTTTCACATTGGGCGCGCCGTAACAGCCGAGATCCAGTTTCAGGTTCTCGCCCACGATCCAGAGGATGTTAGGACGTTTCTTGTCTCCCTCTTGAGCCGTGGCGACGGTCAGCAGGCTCCCGAAAACGAGCAGGGTGGCGTAGAAAATCTTTCGCTTCATGTCTGGGGATCTATCAGATCCGCGGAGACACCGAAAGCTCTCCCGGTTTCGGGGTGAGCTTTCCCGCGGAAAAAGAGGAAAAAATCCTCGCGAGATGAGATTGTGTCCCGGCCAGCCTTCGGCCATGGTTCAGCCGATCCCTTCCATGACTCGCCGACTGCTGCTCTCTCGCTTCCTCTTCATCACCGCGTGGCTCCTCGTTTCGGGCCAAGCGGGATGGCTCTGGGCCGTCCCGACGCTTCCTTTGGAGAGTCAGCAGCGCTTTGGGGCCAGCTTGCCCAAGCTCTTCGAGAAAATGGAGCGGCGGCAATCGGTCCATGTGGCCTTCGTGGGGGACCCGTTGCTGCTCAAGGATCATGAGGAACGCCAATCCATGGTGAAAGCGTTTCTACGCGGGCTGGAGGAGTCGTTCTACTACACGGGAGGGGTCTACAATGTCTACGATTCGGCCCATCTGGAGGAGAAGCGTCCCAAGATCACCTATGAGTGCCGCGCCACGGACGCCCAGGATCCCGGCGTGTTTCAGCTGATGCAGTACGTGACGACCCTAGGGCTACTCAACGAGCCGGATCTGCTCGTCCTTTGCGCCGGGCCGGGCGATTCCGCGACGAACTTCGAATTGGCGACCTTGGCTCGTGCCTTCGACAAGCTGCACACCGAGATCAAGAGCACGGGCACGGAATGGGTCGCGGTGGGACCACGGGCGTTCAGCTTCGATGGCGATTCCTTGGTCCTCAAGCTGGAGGCCCGCGCCCAGACCGTGGTGCTGCAACGCTGGGCGGAGGAGAACCAGATCGCCTTTTACGATCCCAACCCGGAACTCTTTCCCCGCGCCGTCCTTTTTCATCCGGACGATTCGGCTCGGACGATCTGGGAAAACTTTCTGCGGGAATCCATCGATTGGATCCAGGGGCAGGATCGGGAAGTCGGGATCACCGGGCGCCGGCAACAGACGGTGGGCAAGGCGCTCTTCCGAGTCCTGACGGAATCGCCAAAACCCTCGCGGTATCGCGCCAGCGCGACGTCGGGAGCCGGAGCGGAGAAATTGACCGTCACGCTCCAGCGTGAGACCGAACAGAAGCTTGGCGGGCTGATCGTTCCCAGCGCTGCGGGCCAGCGTGGTGGGCGACGTTTCCAGCCCCAGCCGGACCAACGGCAACGGCCGGTTTCCTTTCAAGTGGGTCGGCCCGAAGGGCGCGGCCAGACCTTTCGAGGCGAACATCCCCTGAGCTTCATCGTCATCGATGACCGGAGAGTGTCCTGGATCCATGCCACCGTGCCACTCGGGCCTGTGGGTCTCGAGTGGTTGGATCACGCGCAGCACAACAATCTCGGGACCGTACCGGTCCGGGCGCGCCTCTTTCCCTTCGATGGGGCGCCTGAGCGGTTGCCCTACGAGCTGGTCTTCGGCGATCAGAGATCCCGCGGGACGTTGACTTTCCTCAATCGAAGCCCGGCGATGATCGATTGGGCCGTGACCTTGCCGGACGACATCAATCAGCGTCACCATCACGAAACGTTGATCGTGCGTCTGGGGGACGACGGCGAGTATGGCGTGGTCGAGCGTCGGCTCGACGCCATCCGGCAGTTTCCCCTGGGCAAATCCATTCCCTTGCAATGGGTCGGTTCCTCCGGGCGAGCGGCGCCGAAGAATCAGGATCCGTTGGCGGTGGGGCCTCCCGAGGCCTCACTCATGGTCGAGGCCTCAAAGACGGATTTGACCATTCACGTGGACCTGAAGAATTTCGAACTGGCCGTCGACGAGAGGAAAAATGAAGCCGGGGACGGCAAGGAGGAATCGGCCCTTCGCGTGGATCTGATGTTGGATGCCCGTTCCTTCGAGAAACGTCAGACTCTCGGCTACGCCGGCATGCTCTTCATCACGGCCGGTCCGGAGGACGGACCGGCGACCGTGAGCCCCTTTGCCAGGCAGGCTCATTTCGGAAATGGTTATGCCAAGCGCCCCTTGGTCCCGGGCCGCGTGGCGAGACTCTCCACCTTGCCAAATGGAGTGCGGCGGCTCACGGTGCAGATGACACGATCTTATTTCTACAGACACCCATGGGCCCTGGGGAACCGCAACAGCCAGTTAGGCCTTGGGCTTTCGCTCGCCATGGCTCGGCCGGGGGGCGAGGAGCCCTATCGCTACGTCTTGCAGGAGACGCCACGCTATCCCAACAACGCGGAGGATCTCGCCCTCGTGGAACTCGCGGAACAGGGATCGAATCGGTGGTGCGTCAAGTGGGATCCTTGAAATCACGAAGGGACTTCAGTCCCTCGGTTATTTTTTTGGGAAGCACCTCAAAGTGTCCGCAACATTTGGCTTTCGGCTTCACCTATTTGGAATGGTTGTCGCCGCTGAGCAACAGAGTGAGCACGGCGGGCACATCGGAGAAATCGTCCAGGAGGTGATCCGGTTTCCAGGTCGCCAGAGCTTCGCGATCATAGCTTCCCGTCGAGACGGCGACGGTGCGTGCGCCGATGGCCTTGCCGCAGGCGATGTCCTTTGGTGTATCGCCGATAATCGTGACCCGATCTTGGGGAATCGCGTGGCCATGACGCTTGGAGGCTCGTTTGACGGCGACCGATCCTAACTGATTGCGATCCCAGTGATCACAGCCGTAGGCGCCGCAATCGAAGTCGAAAAAGGAATGCAGGCCATAGGCCGTGGTTTTAACTTCGGCGCCGGAACGGGTGTTTCCCGTGAGAAGCGAGAGTGCCACCTTCGTCTCCTGTTGCCGCTGCAACGCTTTCAAGAGGGCTGCAATCCCCGTGAGAACGCGCCCCGGTGGCGGCGTTTGGCCGAGGAGACGCGACTTGAGCACGTCGATATAAGCGGCGAAAAAGGCGTCTTCATTTTCCGGGGTGTGCCGCACCTCGAAAGCCTTGAAAAGGTACCGGGACACCCCGCTATCGGTGGCTCCGGCGAGATCGAGCGGTGGCATCTCCTCCCCTGCCGTCTCCCGGGGAAAAGCGATGCGCATGCCCGCCTCCAAGGCACCCAGACCGGCACCGCCGGTGTCTATCAGCGTCCCGTCGATATCGAAGAGCAAGAGCTGCATGCCGGACCTTGGCCGAAACTTGACCGCGACTCAACTTCTTCGATTCGAGTTCCTACCGACGAGAACGCCGTTCGGACGCAACACCGGCCGCAATGCCATCGTCTCAGAGCGATTCGTTATTCGTCATTTGCGGGGACTTCAAATAGAGTCGACGTGGTGCTGTCCAGATTCAGTTTGCGCACCCGGGGTCTGATCTCCGGCCGTTCCGGCGCCGTCGTTTCGAGGAGGTAGAGGGCATCTCCCTTGGCGGCGATACCCTCGGGAGACCAGGGAGAAGGGCTGCGGTGGAAGATCGATTTTTCGCCTTTCGAAGAAATCTTGATCACCTGTCGCGTTCCCCAGTCGGCGCCGAAGACGTCGCCCTCCTTGTTCACTGTCATATCAAAAAAATGTATCCGCCCTCGCAGCGGGAAAGCTCTTTCATGGTTGTGGTCACTCTCTTTCACGAGATCGAACAGGCCGTCGGCCAAGGTCGTGACCGTGCCGTCTCTCTTCAGGCGGCGAATCTTGTCGTGATCACTGACGTAGAGCATCTCATCGGATCCCCACGCCAGGCAGCTGATGTTCTCGAATTGGGCCTCGCCGCCCTTGCCATCTTGGTAGCCTCTGGCGCCACCGGCCAGCACTGCGGAGGAGCCATCGGGATTCCGTCGATGAATGACGCAGCGTTCGGTGACGTGATACATGGCGCCATTGCGATCGACGGCGAAGGCTCCGCCGAAACCCGACCGCCCTCGTACCGGGCCCAGGAGGTGTTTTTTCTCGCCGTTCGCTGCGAGAAGCCAAACGTCCGTGACGAAGACGTCCTTCCCATTCCGCTCACCCAAGTACTGTCTCTCCCGGCAGTAGATGCGGCCGTCCAGTCCGTAGGTCACCCAGATGTTGCTCGACTGCGCCTTTCTCGGCGCATGGTCCGACCGGAAGAGCGGCTGGGGCTCGGCCGCACCGGCATCGAGTTTCCAGACACAGGCGTGGTGAGCCGGCCGGCCTCGATTGACGAAAGGCTTCACCCAGCCGAAGTAGATGGCATCCTGACTGTCGACAATGAGTCCATCTCCCGGGTGCGCCTGGGCCCAGGTGGCCAAGCACGCGAAGATGGTGAGGAACGCCCGGACGCGAAGGCACGATGGCGCGGCGAAGACGGCGGTGGGAAGAGGGGATTGGGAGTTCATGGCGTTTTCCAATGGAAGTGGTGGTGTGCGATCGATCGATCCAGATTCACAAGCTATCATGCGATGGGACAGGGTGCAGCATGATCATGTCTTTCCAACAGATTCATCAACACCGCGATCTTGCCCATCGTCGATGAAGCTGTCACCTTGCGGTCCTCTGCGTTCCCCATGGATTTCTCTGACGCCAAACAGTGGTTCCTCGAATTGTGGTCGACGAGTCTGAAGGGAGTTCGCGCCAACATCCTTCCGGGAATGGTACTCTGGATCGTGGGCTTGGTCATCGTCTGGATCTACTATCACGTCGAGGAAGCCCGCGATGGATTTGAGGGGATCATGGAATTCAAGGTGCGCTATGGCTTCTTGTATTCGGGCGTCGCCACAGCCGTTTTCGGAGGGCTGATTCCGTTCCTCTATCTCTGGTGGGCGAGGCGGGTTCCAAGAGGGTTGGCGTGGCAGTGGTGTCTCTTCTTTGTCCTCTATTGGGCTTTTCGAGGAATCGACGTGGATGCCCTCTATCGTTTTCAGGCGTTGCTCTTTGGCGACGATCCCGTGTGGCAGACGATACTAACCAAAGTGCTTGTCGATCAGTTCATCTATTGTCCGATCTGGTCCGCACCGATGACGGCGATCTTTTATGGATGGAGGGATTCGGGGTTCTCCTGGAGGAAGTTCCGTCCCAACATAAACCGAAGATTGTTCCTCTTCGAGGTTCCCAGCGTTCTCTTGTCCATCTGGATTGTGTGGATTCCCGCGACTGCGATCATCTATTCTCTCCCGTTGCCGTTGCAGATACCGCTATTCAATTTGGCTCTCTGCTTCTTTGTGCTCCTCATCAGCGTTCTTTCCCCGGAGAAACCGCGACCGGGCGACTGAGGCTCAGCGCTCAGTTGCGCCGCCAGGCTTGACAAAGCCATCACAGCCTGCCTAAAACACAGGCCGTGAAAGATCGCGTTGGGGGATGGCCGGAAGGATCGTTCTCTCCCACAATGTCACGCCAATCACGGTAAGCGACGTCAATGACAGACACTCACAAACTCGAAAAATTCAAATGGAAAGGGTACGACTGTATCCGGATATCCGCCTATTGGAAAACCCAGGTAGAGGATATCGCATGTGGCCCCTATGTCGTGCTTCCGAATTACCGCACGACTTGGATCGAGAACTGGAAGTATGCACCCCTGCCGGATCTACCGAAACACATGGTGGTTCAGTTGTGGAAAGGTTATATTAGCCCCAAGATGTATCCTGGCATGGCGGAATGGCCCGGAGGCCACGGGGCGGAAGTGGGGATCTACAAGAAGAGGATCGCTGTTGCAGATAGGTGGTATCCCTTTTTGGACATACCCTTCAATATCGAGTTCACGCTCAAGTATACGGGCACCAACTCGGCGGGTAAACCTGTGGGCCAAAAGCACGACTTTATTTCCACCACGGTGACCAAGGGCTGGTGGCAGACGATGTGGATGGTTCCCAACTCATTTGAGCAATATAAGAAAGACATCAAGGAATCGTCCGGCGATCACGTTCCTGATGTGAAACGCATGAGCCAGTATCATACGATAGGCGGCGTATCGCAGCCTGCGTGGACTTGATCCAAAGATCGATCAATCAACGAGCGCTTCCGCTCCCGGCGGATTCGGTGAGGGGTTGGGCAGAGCCGCGGAGTCCGCAGAGGCGTGACCGGCCATGAATTGAAGCCGGGTACCCGCGTCCTCACTTCTTGTCGGAAACGCTGGACTCCAACACCAGGCTGAGTATCACGGACACGGCACCTGACCGGCGAACTGGCCGCACCAGTAAATCCTGGGTTCGTTTGCCAGGTGCTTGAGTCACTAACTTCGGCTATGCTTGGAGAGACGGGCTTGGACTAGCAGTCGCATTAGATTGCAGGGCGCTTGCGTGATCTGCCTGTGATCTTTTTCCGAGATCGAACATGCGGTGATCCGGCCACGATCTGTCGCTACAGACAAGCCTCGAATCGCGAAAATCCTATATTTAGAGGGGAAAGTGGAGCGGGTGAAGGGAATCGAACCCTCGTGTCAAGCTTGGGAAGCTTAGGGGAAATCCCGTAGAACCCGGGGAAAACAGGCCTTTTTGGAAAAGTGGGTCTAGTTTGGACCTACTTTCGAGGCCAACCGGCTTCGTAGCAAGCCAGATAAACTGTGTTCTGACACTTTTCGGCTCTGGAAAGAGCGGATGCCGGGCGCGAGATGCCGCCCAAAATCTGCTCCCGCCAACTGGTGGAAGCCCAGCAACCCAGGATGAGAGGAGGGCGGCATGACGGCCTCTCAAGTCGATACAGATCCCCTGACCGTTGCTTACGGCATGGGCGTCGACAGCACGGCCATTCTCGTGGGACTCCACCAGAGAGGAGAGCGCCCGGATCTCATCACCTTCGCCGACACCGGCAGTGAGAAGCAGGTCACAATGGACTACCTCCCGGTGATCAACCGTTGGTTGACCAGCGTTGGATTCCCTCAGGTCACCGTCATTCAGTACCGGCCCAAGAAGTTCAAACACTGGCCGCCCTACAAGACACTCTTCGAGAACTGCCTGAGCAATTCCACTCTGCCAAGTATCAGCTTCGGGTTTCACAAGCATTCCTGCTCACTGAAATGGAAGGTTCAACCCCAACTCCAATGGATCAAGCAATGGGGGCCCGCCCAGGAGGCCTGGAAGGCTGGCCGCAAAGTCGTCCGCTGTGTCGGCTACGATTGCACTGAAACCCACCGGCTCAAAAAAGCTAGCGCCCGGCACCAACTGCCTACGAAAGAGGAAGAGCGGTTTCAAACTCGATACCCGCTCATCGAGTGGGGATGGACCAGGGACGACTGCATCGCCGCCATTCAATCAGCAGATCTCCCCGTCCCGCCGAAGTCGGCATGCTTCTTCTGCGCGGCCAGCAAGCCCCGCGAGCTACACGACCTCAACCGCGAGGAACTCTCGAAGATCGTTGTCATGGAGAGACGGGCCGCAGACAAGTGCCACACCATCGGCGGCCTCTGGTGTCGAGAGGTCAAGGGCACTCGTGGAGCTACGCCACACCCCGCGGCGATGACCGATTACATCCGGGCGCAGTGCCTACTTCCTGGACAAGAAATAGATAGGCTCCAGAACGGCACGCCGACGCACACACTTGATTCTAGCGAGATTTCAGACTGGGGGCATTTCACTGCGAGTCTCCTCAATGAAAGAACGGAGGTGGCCTCATGATCACCGAAGCCCAGCTCGCCGCAATGGATGAAGCCGCCAAGGTGTATCCCTTGCCGGAGGATGGTCAAAAGCATTTCTCATGAGCAGATACGCCTCAACCACAAACGTCAGCGTCGCCAAATCAAAGGCCGAAATCGAAGACACGCTTCTTCGGTATGGGTGCACGGGGTTCGTGTCGGGCTGGCACGGCGAGCAAGCAATGATCGGATTTCAGATCAAGAATCGGCAGGTTCAGTTTGTTCTCCCGATGCCTGATCGGAACTCTGAAGAATTCACCAGAACGAAGACCGGCAGGCACCGAACTGAAGAAGCTGCCTTCACGGCATGGGAGCAAGGCTGCCGTCAAAGATGGAGGGCCCTAGCTCTGGCCATCAAAGCAAAGCTCGAGGCAGTCGAATGCGGAATCGTGACCTTTGATCAGGAGTTCCTGGCCCACATCGTAACGCCCAACGGGCAAACTGTCGGAACTCAGATCATCCCAATGATCGAACAAGGCGAAATGCCGCAACTGAGGCTGACATCATGACCCGCCTCCACCACATCACCCGCGCCCCTGGCCGTCCACGAGAGAGTCGTGTCGCTCAATTCGTCTCTGGCTTCGCATGCGGTGCGTTCTTCGGAGCACTTGTCGTGATCGGCGCTCCGATCCTTCTAGCCAATCTCCCCAGTCAAACCAACACCAACCATGAAGAAACTACTACTGATCCCATTGTCATTCCTCGCCCTCGCCAACTGCAACCTAAAGCCAGCGGAGCGGGAGGCTCTCACTCGCATTGGCGAGGCTGCGGCGATCGCAGCTATTGACGCGGCCAAGGAAACCGGAGGGCAGCGGCCTAACAAGTAACCCTTTGAGGGAGGCCAGGCTAAGGGTGCGTTCAAACCCGTGGGGGCCTGGCTTCCCTCTACCCAACCACAACATTCACTGCCGTGATCTATCTTGATATCGAAACCGCCTCCCTTCCGTGGACGGCCGTCACCGAAGACACCCGAGAGCTTTGGGGAAAGTTCGCTGAGAACAAGTACCGAAATGAACCGGAATCCCCGGAAAAGCTCTGGGACCACTACGCCGCTCTCCATCCGGAGTTCGGTCTAATTGTCTGCATCTCCTATGCGATTGATGAGGGCGACGTCCATAGCCTGGCGGTCGCCGAGCCTGTCGCCGAGCTGGATGCCCTCCAGAGATTTGCGGAGGGACTCCGCTTGAAATGCCATCACAACCTCTGCGCGCACAACGGCAAGGGCTTTGATTTCCATTGGCTGGCTCGCCGCATGGTCATGCACGAAGTGACACTTCCGGAGCAGCTCAACACCCAGGGGAAGAAGCCTTGGGAAACGCAGTTCGCTGACACTCAGGAGATGTGGGGATTCGGTGATCTTCGTCGCACTGTCCGCTTGGACGTCCTCTGTCACTCGCTTGGCGTTCCGTCGCCCAAGGATGCGATGTGCGGGGCTGACGTACCTCAGGCCTGGAGAGACGGCCGCATCGATGAAATCGTGACCTACTGCGAGAAGGACGTGGAAGCGCTTCGCAAGGTCTACAACCGACTGGTCGCGGCATGAGTGCTAGCACCAATCTCGCAACTCAAGCGGGCAGCCAGTCGAGCACGCTCAAGGGACTGCTAAAGGACGATCGGGTCCGCCGGCAGCTTGCTGCAGCTCTGCCAAAGCATCTCACCCAGGAGCGATTCGTGCGGGTGGCTCTGACGACGCTCTCTCGCACACCCGATCTCGCCCTGTGCGACCAGAACTCGTTCTTCAACGCCCTGCTCGATCTCTCGAGCCTCGGCATCGAACCGGACAACCGAAAAGCTTACTTAATCCCATTCAAGAATAGGAGAAAGGAGATCGTAGAGTGCCAGTTGATCATTTCCTACGTTGGCCTTCTTGATCTTGTAAGGCGATCCGGCGAGGTCGATTCCATTCACTGCGATGTCGTCTGCGAGAATGACGAGTGTCGCTACGGCATCAAGGACGGAAAGCTGTTCTTCGATTGGGTGCCTGCTCGGCGCGAACGAGGGGAGGTTATCGGTGCATTCTCCGTGGTCGTGATGAAGAGCGGTGGTCTCGAGTGGGAATACATGACCCGAGAACAAATCGAGACCGTGCGAAACGACTCACAAGGCAAGAACGCGAGCCCCTGGACCAAGCACTGGGACGAGATGGCTCGCAAAACGGTGTTCCGGCGCCACGCCAAGCGCCTGCCATTCAGCGTCGAGATCCAAGACGCCATCGAGAAAGACGACAAGCATCTCTTCAATTTTGGCGAAGGGGCCATCGATGTCGATTCCGAGCCATTACCAACCACGCCGATTGATCCGTTTCAAGCGGGCGATTCGGAGACGCAGTCTAACGAGACCAAGCAAGGGCCCGAATCCGAGCCGGATCAACGCGAGGAGAAATCTCAACCCGCCGCCGTTCAAGGCGATCTCATGTGATGGAAACCGTTGAACTAGCCATCCAGGTCAAAGGAGAGGTCGTCTCGAGCAACCTCGACGCATTCCGCGATTCTTTCAGGGCGGCGCTCGCCCAGGTTAACAAGAATCCACAAACGGACGAGGAATTCGGAAAAGCGCAAGAGGAGGTCAAGGCGATTGCCGAGATCGAGAAGGCCATCAAGTTGGCCAGGGATGAGGCCTTGAAAGAGGCGACGGAGCTGAACGATGTTCTGAGCGCTCTGGAAGGGATCTCCGAGGAAGGCCGGCAAGTGAGGTTGGCGCTCGATAAGCAGGTCAAGGAAGCCAAGGCCCGGATTAAGGAAGAGATCATCGATCAGGCCGTTAGTGACTTCGCCAAAGAAGCGAACGTGAGCCCGGATAGGCTCGGATCACTTCGCACTGCGATCACCGAGCGAATCAAAGGCAAGCGAACGCGCGACACCATTCTCAGCGCAGCGAACGTCATCACATCGATCCGATTGGCCAACATCGAGAAGTGCCGAGAGATCCTCGGCGAGTGGGTTTCCGGCGGAGAGGGCCGTGAAGCCTTGATCCTCGATCGTCTTGATCTCGAGATGGGAGACCCCAAGCATCTCCCAAGAGAGTTGGAGTCTCGGCTTGAGAGGCAGCGTCTGCAGCATGAGGGAGATCAGCAGAAGAAGAAGGCCCAGGAAGCCCAGGCCGAAGCCGAAAGGGTCAGAGCGGAGGCCGAAGAGGCGAACAAGCCCCCATTGCCGCCGGCGCCAACGGCAGCGCCACCAGATCCAGCCTACCCCGAAACTGACGAGGCCGAGGAATGGAGATATTTCGCCGAGGTTCTCTTCGGTGCGTTTGGGAATGTCAAAGCGGCTCGTGCTGCGCTCCAGCACCCGGCCAACCAAGATAAGGCCAGAAGACTCGCGGAAGGCGTGAACGCCCTCTGGATAGAGATCAACGAGCCGGAGGAGCAAGCCGCGTGAAGATCTGGGATTACACGCAGCAGAGCGAGGAATGGTTTCGCGTGCGAGCGGCCCGGGTGACTGCCTCATCGTTCTCGCGGATCATCACGCCAACCGGCAAGCGATCCTCTCAGTGGGAGGACTATGCGATCGAGCTTTGCGCCGAGTCATTGCGGCCAGACGAAATCAAATGGGAGGGCAACCATCACACGGACCGCGGCAACGAACTCGAGCCGGAAGCCCGCAAGCTATTCGAGAAAACAATGAATCTTGAGGCCCGTCAGGTGGGCTTTGTGACGCCCAATGACAGCGCGGAATGCCCGGCGGGCTGCTCTCCCGACTCGCTGGTCTATCAACCTGGTGACCAGGATCCAATTGCAGGCCTCGAGATCAAGTGCCCTCTGGCCAAGCATCACTCAAAAGCACTGATACACGGTGAGATGCCGAGTGAACACAAGCCCCAAGTGCATGGGAGCATGGCGATCACCGGGCTCGATCACTGGTATTTCATGTCCTACTGCTCGGGTATCCAGCCACTGATTCTGAGGATCGATCGGGAGGAATACACGGAAAAACTAACAGATGAGCTGGCGGAGTTTATCGACTATTATCGAGTTCAGCGACGGAAGATCATGCCGATCTTGGAAGGGAGGGCGGCATGAGCATTCTAGCACTAGACCCCGCCACCAAGTGCGGATGGGCCCACGATTCAGGCGCGTCCGGCGTCTGGGACCTCTCCGTGCGTCGCGACGAGTCCTCGGGCATGAGGCTTATACGCTTTCGCTCGCATCTCAATACCGTGCATCAAGCCTACCCGCTGAAGGTGATCGCATTCGAGGCCGCTAGAGGCGGAAATCCAAGGCGAATGGGGGCTCTCGTTGTATCCGGTGAGCTGCAAGGCGTCATCAAGGTGTTCTGCGAGGAGCACGGGGTCGAGTTTAAAGGCTTCTCGCCGTCCGAAATCAAGAAGCATGCCACGGGCAAGGGCAATGCGAACAAGGCGCTGATGATGGACGCAGCCAGGCGGAAATGGCCGGACGTCCCACTCATCGACGACAACCACGCGGATGCCCTTCACATCCTCGATCTCTACCAATCCACACTATCATCATGAAAATTGATCCAAAACTCTTGACCAATGCCCTCAAGACCGCGCGGTCCGCGGCAAGCCCCAGAACGACGCTACCGATACTATCGTGTGTGCGAATTTCGCCGGCCGACAGACAGGGATTCTGCGTGGTCGAGGCCACGGATCTCGATGTCCAGGTGCAGCGATGGGTCCCGATCGAAGGCGAGCCATTTGGCCCGTTCTGCGCCAACGGTGCGACCCTCGTGTCGATCTGCGCGATGCTTCAGGGTGCGCTTGAGATCGGGCCGTCCTCAATTCCTGACGCAATTGAGATCAGTTCGGAAGCCGACGGCTTCCGAACAACGCTGAGGACTATCGACCACGAAGAGTGGCCAGACTTTCGCACGGCTGCCGATCACCAGAAGACCCTGATTGCCGTGTCCTCAACCGAGCTTCGGGGCTGCCTGATGTGGGCGACAAAAGCCGTGAGCCAAGATGCGGCACGCTATGTCCTCAACGGGGTCTATCTGCACAAGGCTGATGACGAACTCCGCATCGTGGGGGCAGACGGCAAGCGCCTGATGATGGATTCGATAGCCGTGAGGTGGCCCGGTGGCGACTTTGAAGGGCGCATTCTTCCGACGCCAGCAGCTAAGGCCCTGATCGCCTGCCTGGACACAGATGAGCAGGAAGTGCGCCTGGGCTTCGGATCCGATTCGTTGGACGTGACGGGCACCGACGTTCGTCTTCGGACAAAGTACATCGAGGGCACGTACCCTAACTACGGACAGATGCTGCCGGACGAAGATCGCGGCGATTACGCTACGTTCAAGGTGGCGCCCACTGCCCTTGATGCAGCGCTTTCGCGCCTGGGCTCGCTTGGAAACGAGTTCTCGGCGGTCGCCATCAAGGCCAGCGGCGAAACACTTGAGATTCGAACCTGTAACGCGCGAGGCGACCGCGCCACACAGACCATCGAGTGCGATGGGCCGGATGAAGAGCGGGAGTATTGCCTGAACGCAACCAACCTCAAGTCAATGATAGGGGGAACGGGGACCGTTCTCAAGCTGCCGGCAGATGGAATGGGGCCGGCGATTGTCAGGCAGACCAGAGAGACTCGATATGCGTGCGCGATGGGGATGCGCATCAATGTGGCTGACGAGATTCCTCAGAAGGAGCCTGAGAGCGGGAAGGAGGCGGCATGAGCAACGAATCAATTACTCTAATCGGCGGCCCGTACGCGGGTGAGATCTTTTCGAAAAGCGAGCTTGGTGGAAGGACACATCTCGCCGTCAATCGTCCAGGCGGGATACATGCAGACTATTATTGGTGCGACTTGAATAGGAACTTCGTCTACGACGCGCCCGGGATGCCCGTCGCCGCAGAGCACTCTATTGGGGCCGGGACACCAAACTTTGGGAGAGCCCCTCAGTGCGCTCCTGACTATCCCGGTTACGCAGGCGAGCAACTCCACAGAAAGGCGAGCTAGGCATGACTGAAATCGAGGCAAAAGCGCTGAGGGTCGGCGATAGGGTCCGGGCGACCAGGGCCCTAACCGCCGGGCCGACCGAGGAACTCCCTGCGCAACACTTCTGCAACGAGGGGGACAGTCTCGTCGTTCGAAAAGTCGGCGCAGGCGGTCACTGGCCAATCTATGTCAGTCACCCATGGATCGAGGACCGTTCGTTCGGAGTGGCGCTCAACGAGATTCGGGAGGCTACGGCATGAACGAGCTACCCAAAGAGCCGGGGCCCTACTGGTGGAGGCAAACGGAGTCCGAGGAGTGGCACCCTGTGCTGATTGTCCAGCGACACACTGACTTACTCATCAATGACGGCAATTCCTGGATGTTTCTTCGGGTTTGGCGCCATCTCCAAGGTGACGGCGAGTGGGTGAAGATGGAGGAGCCCGGAAAACGCAAATGTGCCGCATGCGAACTTTTGGTGAGAGAAGCGGAAAGGATGAATCGTGAGATTGCTATTCTAAGAAACCCAGAAGAGGAGCCGGGGGAATGCGTGTGGAAGTATGATGACGGCGACTTCAAATGGGATACCGCTTGCGGCGAGGCTTGGGTTTTTACCGAAGGAAGCATAGCCGAAAACAACGTGCGTTTCTGTCACAAGTGCGGGCGCAGAGTGAAGGAGGGCCATGAATGAGCTGGCACTTCAGCAAAGCCCTGGTCGACGCCTACGAGAACTCGCGCTCTTCGCGGGAGCTGGCGGCGGGATCCTCGGGAGCCAACTCCTCGGATGGCGAACTGTTTGCGCCGTTGAGATCGAGCGATTTGCCCGACACGTACTCGTGGCACGACAAAACGACGGAACCCTTGAACCTTTCCCAATATGGGATGATGTCAGAACTTTCGACGGCCGACCTTGGAGAGGAATTGTTGACGTGGTTTCGGGAGGATTTCCTTATCAGGACCTCTCCCTCGTCGGACCACGCCTCGGCATCCTTGGAACCCGGTCAGGACTGTGGCGTGAGATGGCACGGATTATTGAAGAGGTGGCTCCCAGGCGAGTGTTCCTCGAGAACGTTGTCCAACTACGACGGGCCGGACTCGGCCTTGTGCTCCGAGATCTTGCCGTTCGAGGGTATGATGCAAGATGGGCGTGTATTCCAGCGGCGGCGGTTGGAGCTTATCATCGTCGAGCCCGATTGTGGCTGGTGGCCTACCCCATTGGCGAGCGACGTGAAGAGGGGTGTGGAGAAGCTATCAGCGCTCAAGAAGCGAGACAGGAAGAAAGGGAACGACTTCTGCACCTTTGCCGGGGTGACCGGTACCCAGCTCCATCCGAATTTGAGAGAAGCGCTCATGGGCTTCCCGATCAATTGGACCGCAATCAGGTCATCGGCAATGCCCAGGTACCTGGAGTGGCTGCAGCGGCATGGCAAATCCTCAACCGCAAACCCGTCAGGATCGGAACCTGACGCATAGCCAATCCATCACAATGCCCAATCGGTATCTTCGACAAGACTATCTGGAGTCCGAGGCCGTCTCCTCGCTTTCGATGAGCGCGGAGGTCCTCTGGACCCGCCTGATCGTCATTGTCGATGACTTCGGCCGGCACGAGGCAAGCCCTGCCTTGCTCAGACCCAAACTATTCCCCCTCAGACTGAACGACGTTAGAGAGGCCAATCTGGTCCGTTGGATCGCCGAGTGCGAGAAGGCCAACCTGATTCGTCTATACAGCGTAGGTCAGAAGAGGTTCGTCCAGATGATGAAATGGGAAAAGGGTCGAGCGAAGAAGAGCAAATGCCCCGATCCTCCGAAGGAGATCCTCGAGTGTTGTTATCTGGGGTCTGACGGCGATTGCATGCCGCCGCCGACATCTGTGGACGCTTGCGAACAAATGTTTGCAGACGAAAACATTTCCCCCGACTCCGATACCGATACCGACTCCGACAATTCTCTCTCTCTCAGCGCGGGCGCGCGAGACGACGAATCGTCCTCGGAAATCCCTCCGGTGACGCTGGAGCGGGCGATTAGCCGCGGCGGCGAGATGGCCATCTCCGAGGAAATCGTAACCTCGTGGTGGCACGACCGCGATGCCTTGGGCTGGCGACGCAAGCAACAACCGATCACCAGGTGGACCTCCGATCTTCGGAAGTTCGCGGCGTCCTGGGGTCGCAATGAACAGAAATCAAAATCAAATGGAACACATCAGCACAGCACTACCAGAGGCTCTGGAACGCACGGAACGTGCAACGAAGGTAAAACCTCTCAGTACGGTGGCATCAAGTGACACGTTTGGCCTGGAGGCCTACAACGAGGAACTGAAGCGGGCCGTGAGGTTCGCTCATGAGTTCCTTGATGCGAGCGCCCGTGGTGAGCCCATCTGGCTGTCTCTTCTGGGCAACGGGGGCGCCGGCAAGACGCATTTGGCCATGGCGCTCTATCAGCGATTCAGACCGAAGATGGTCAAATCTCGCGATGGAAACAGCGCCTCTGGATTTCGTGAGAAACTCCAGAAGAAGCAGAAGTTCAACTGGGCTTATATCACTCAAAAGATTCGGGACCGAGACTACGGAATCGTCAGCTACATCTGCGACGACGTGGACTTCGCGGTGATCGATGACCTTGGCGCCGGCTACGACTCGGAGATCACAAAGGCGAAGGCGTCTGAAATCGCGGAGCGACGCATTGGGAAGCCTACCATTTGGACCTCGAACCTGGATCTCGAGCGGATCGCTGAAAGGATCGATGCGCGGGTTGCGAGCCGTCTTCTCCGACATGGGAGCAAGGTGGTGGTCTTTGAAGAAACCCAGGACTGGAGTGTCCTTCAATTCAGAAAGGAGAGTGCATGACAGAAACAGAATTGATGATCCAACAAGTTCAGGCCGGCTACGATGAGATGTGCTCCGAATTGCCTCCCAGGGACATCGAAATCATTCTTTGGGGAGCCTGCCAAACGCTTGAGGAATGGGCTCTAGGTCTCAGTAAAGCGCTGGGGGTAAGCATCCCCAGGAAGCGCCTCAAGAGAATCATGAACTACTATCAGGGCAAGGGCATGTCGCTTCCGAATGCGTTGGAGTGCGCGATGAATGGCATCAAGCGAACAGAGGAGAGGAAGAAAAGAAGATGGGAGGAAGAATAGGAATGGGAAGAAACGATCAGCAATGGCTCATTCCAGAGGTTGGCCGCGAAGTCCACGAGGAGAGATGCGCGGCCATGCGTGAGGCGGCTCAACGTGTTCGCCAGGAGGTCAGGAAAGCTCGCGAGCACCTGAAAGCTCGGGATCTCAGGTGGATAATCGACAAGCTGGTCGACGAAGGGCCGCAGACGGAATGCGCGATAATGTTTGAGCAAATGACAGGAGGCAGCATCGCTACCCTGCATTATTCGGCAGAGAGAGCCGCAGAGGCGTTTTTCGATCTCTGGGCCTTGTGGCGAGTCGGCAAGCTCTGGCGGGTATCCCAGGGCATCCATCCTGGATCCGGCGAGGAGTCGTTCCTCTACGGAATTGCAGGCGTGCACGAGAAACCTAAACCAAGAAAACGTTAGTTATGCCGCTAAGAATAACACTAGAACTCATTCCCAGAGGCGATGAGCGTCGGAAGAGAGTGATGGGTTGCCTGGATATCGAAAACACAGGCGACCACCCGGAGCATCCAGCCAAGGCGAATTACCGCTACCAGATGACAGGCCCAATCCACGGCGGCGACGTAGATACCTGGCACAGAGGAGAGTTAGTAGATGTAGATCGTGATTTCGGATACTGGCAACACGTCAAGCAGGTGCTGAACTCCGTTGATTGTGAATCTCAGCGCATGGAGGTGGACTAGTTATGAGCATTGAAATGGAAAACCCTGAGTCTGTGCTGGAGAAAGCAGACGCGGCATCAAATTGGGTCGCGCAGATGCTGCTGGCTCATCAAGTCGGAGACGAAGACCGGTTCATCAAGGCTCATGCTGAGGCAAGCTGCCTGCTCTTCGACGTTACAGTCGAACTGGAACAACGCCAGAGTGAATCATGAACCAAGAAAACGTTAGTTATGAGCACTGAAACCAAATCCGAAACTTGGTCGCCACCCGATTGTTCCAAATTGGTCAAGGAAGTAACCAGATTTAAAACCGCAGACGGAAAACTTTTCAGTGAGCGGCGTCTTGCGGAATCCCATCAGGCGGATATCGAGGAAGCGAACTTCGCAACAGGCAGGCTGGAAGCCGGCGATAGTATTGCGGATATCCTTCGTCAGGTAGGGCGTAAAGTTCATTACCCGATCTTTGAGCAGGTCACCAAAGATTCAAAGTTGGTGATCAGCCACTGGCAGTGTCGCGATACCCCCGGATACCAGCCAGTCAGATTCCTGCCAGAGCTTCAGATCTACGTGCATGGAGACGCTGGCTCATGGAGCGGTTCCTACGGGGGCAAGATGTTCCTCAATGAACTTGCGAGATACGCATTGGACAAGCGCTCAGTTTTGAAACCCAAAACCAAGTAGCACGTTAGTTATGAACGAAAACCAAACAGGAGTCACAACCGGAGGGATAGCTTCCGGAAACCCCGCGAAGTGCCGGGCTGTCCCGCTGTCCAGTGAACCCGAGAAACCGCGTGATCTTCTGCGAAAGCTGGACCGTTTTGAAAGCGAGTCAGCGAAGATCAATCACGTGACAGGATCGCCAACGCGCTCCCAGAGGCTATTGCGCGCCGCCCACATCATCGAGCGGGAGCGCAAGCACACGCTGGACGAGTTTGAGGAGCTAGGCGGGGGTGACGTAGAGGGGACTCGCGCAGTCTGGGACCGCCTAAATGAAATGGCCCAGGTCGCGGAGGCCCTTCGGAAGATGGCTGGAGGGGAGGACGAAGAATGAAAATTGAGATTGAGTTCGACAACAGTTACAGCGCAAGGCTGACGATTGATGGTCGCGAGATGCGCGTGGAGTCCGAGCCTGGCATAGTGAGACTCAAGGGGATCTCCGCGGAGGATCAGGAAAACACACTTGGAGGCGTAGTTGCCTTGGAGCTGTATGGTAAGGTGGCTGACATTCAGCAGGCCGAAGCAGCCTTCGGCATGGAGGAGCCGGACACAGAGACTTGGGATCGTGCATCCGCGTCAGCTCTAAATCGGGCAGAACAGGAACTCTTCTGACCCATGAACGCCTTCCTAGCAGTCATCTGGGCCCTCTTCCTGGCCCGCGAACCGCAGATCACCACCAGTCACGAGCACGGCGTGTACCTGCTCAAGGTGGCCAACTCCTATTCGGATTACCTCTACAGCCTCGAGGAGTCCTGGAATCTCGTGCACTGGGAACAGGCGCTCCCGACGATACCCGGTAGCGATGGACCGATCACAGCCGTGCTCTACACGGAGGCCAGGCCGCAGCGCGTTTACTTCCGGGTGGTGCGGACGCTCCGGAGTGGTGCGGAGCTGCCGGTGGCCGCGCAGGTGAGGGAGGGTGGAGATAAGTGGAAAATCGAATAACCGACAACGAGACAACAACTAACAAATCAGCGATAGCCATGAATCTAAGAGAATTCAGTAAAGCAAACCTAGATCGATGCGAATCACCAGGCGGATTCAATCACCCCCTTGAATCGTGGACAACCTCAGATTGGTTTACCGCAGTGGTTGGTGGGCTGGGAGAGGCAGCGAACATAGCCAAAAAAATTAATCGCGTTCGGGATGGAATTCCTGGAAACGCGGAGACGCCCGTCCAGTTGCGACTGGAATTGGCGCGTGAGCTGGCCGACACATTTATCTATCTCGATTTGCTCGCGCAGTCGGTTGGTGTGGATCTGAGTGATATCGTCCCCAAGGTGTTCGATGCCAAGTCCGAGACGATCGGTTATGAGGCCAAACTTGAAGCAGAGCATCAATTCATGAGATCCGAGAAGGTGGCTCATGTGCCCAAGTTGCTCACGACAGGCGATCTGCCGAGCTTCGAAGATTGTGGGAAAGCTAAGGAAGAAAATAGGGCCTCGAAGTTACAGAACTTCATTTGGCAGAACGAGCCATCTTCAGAGGCCGAATCCAATGCATTCAGGTTCCAGCTCGTCGGCCTGATCAACGAACAAATTTGCTCTTGCTCATGAAACACATCCTCCCCATCATCATCTGGCTGACACTCGCCCTGGCACCTGCCCAGGACCCGATGATCGACGAGTTCAAAGAAACGTCCGAGGCCTTCACCCGTGTCATCCAGAGCCTCAGCCGGCTAACGGTCAAACAGTCCGAGCAGCTCGCACCACTCCGGACGTCCGTCAGAGAGGCGCGCTACGAACTGGATGCCCTCAAGTCGGCCGTCAACTCGCTCACAGAGCGCATCGATCAGCTCGAATCCCGACCACCTCCTCTCCTCCCCACCCCGGATCCCGTCTTCGACAGTTGGTCGAAGGTCAGTGCTGCACTCCTGGTCGACCAGGACGTCGAGATCACCTCCCCGATCGACGTGACGGGATCCGGAACCTTTTCAACTGGTTCCCTGACCTTCCGAGAGCGTGGGCGACTGCAGACCAATGGCCATCGTTTGCATTTCGATTGCCCCATCATCAATCCCGCCGATCGCTGGATCTTCCGGGGCTACAAGATCGACGAAACCTACCCAGCACGCTGGAACCGCGGCGGGACGACGATCACCGGAGCCTTTGGCGGAGACAACCGGCGAGATCCCAGATGGTGGGGGCTGCAGGTATCGCCGGCTGGCGCGCGCAACGAATCGTGGCTGGTGGCCGATCAAAACAACGATGCGATCGCCGCGGCGTCGATGTCTGCCCGGTACCAGAACGCCACCGACTCGCAGATCACGGTCATCATGCCACCGGGTGAGGTGGCGGTGCGCAGACCCATCCGGTTGGATGGCATCCGTTGCCAGTTGGCAGGTCAGGGCGCCGGAGCCTCTCAGGTCGTCGCGGGCGGCACGCATTTCGAGTTCCTGACCGATCACCACATCCTGACCGAGGACTACCCGGTCCACGGCAGCACCCCGGTCATCGAGATCGGGTACGAGCAGCAGCCGGGACGCAACCCGGATCAGGGGTTCGCGGGTGGTGTGCGGGACCTGGCAATCTCCTGCCCCGCCAAGCAGCCTCACAGGCGTGTCTCGGGCATCATGTGGGAGAGCGCTCTCCAGGAGCACACGGTGCTCCAGAACATCACGATCAAGAACTACGGCGGCTACGGCATCGGTGGTCCAAGGCACCAGACAAACAGCCACAACGGGCCTCGGCGAGCCCATTACACGCAGCTGAACATGGTGAGCATGAGCGGTCTCTGGCTGATGGCGGCCAACAAGCCGGACGCGATTGGCATGAGTGTTCACGGCCGCAGTTTCCGGGTGAGCGACGTGACGCTCGACCACGGCCGCAACAATCGGTTCGGGGGCATGATCGCCCCGGCCATCATCACCGGTTCCACTCAGGCCGGGAGCTGGACCAACATCCACATCGAGCAATCGCCTGCCGCCAACACCGTGGGAATCGGCATCCACTCGCCCGGAGACGGTCGAGCCCAGAGGCTGGACTTCCGGAGCATCCACTACCTGCCTTCGGCGCCCAGCTTCGGGCCGAGAACCAGGTTCCGGACGCTGCTGCTCGAAGGTCGCGGAAGCTACACGGCAACCAACATCACGCAGGGCGGATCACCGAGCCTCTACGGCGGTGCAGCCTGCATTGAGGACATGCTGACCAAAAGAGTCTCGGCCGGTTACCATGACAGTGCCCGTAACGGCACAGCAGTGGCCATGTACGCGCGCCAGGAGACGGCGAGCAAGGTCGAGGTGACGAGCAGTGATCGGGCGATGGAGGTGGCGAGATGAGCCTACCCGAAAAGACGAAGCCATACCCGCCCTGTCCTCCAGCCATGGTTCTGAAGGTTTATGGTGCTACCGCTGAGGAAGCCGCACGAAACGTGCGGCGAGCCGTCGAGGCGATGAACAGAGTAACAAAGGGTGTGGGAATCCAAACAGATGGGATGGGCTTAAGCGATGACGAAGACTAACACCCGGCCACTCAATGCATAGAACTCAGTTCCCAAGGAACCAAGATCGTCGAAACCGATTCAAGGTCATCTTGCTAGACGGCCTCATCCGAAACGGACCAGCAAAGTCCAAGCCCGACATCTGCACCCACGCGGTTAAAGTGTACAAGTCGCAAAACCGGAAACGTCATGTTGGCGAAGAGCACCTTCGCGTGACTGGGGCAACATACATCATCGACTGCATTAGGGATGGCCTCATTCAAGCCGATCCAAATAGAAAGATGTATCGGATCACCAAGGCGGGAAGAGAATTTCACAAGGACCACAGGGCCCTTCTCGCATAACTCCAACCCATAGAAAGCATGGACATCAACGAACACGTCACCGGCGACGACGTAAAGGCCGCCATGATCTCGGCCGAGATCACTGAAGTTACTCACCACGGATGCGCGATCTGCGGCGCATTCACGCGCTACCTCCGGCACGACGAGCAGCTGTTCTACGACTCAAGCTGTGACTGCAGATCCTCCGATCCCCAGCCTCGCGACTGGGGAAATGCCGCGCGATGGATCGCGCTCCAGACCGATCCGGAAGTGAAGTTGAGAATTCTCAAGGCCTTTGGATTTGAGGTTGAGCAGCCTGTGGCTGCTCGCAGCAAGGTCGCCCTCGACCGTTCAGTTAGCGGCGAAGCCTCCTCTCAATCTCGGCGCGAATGATAGTGCGAATTATGCGACCGAAATCTCGACCTCTAATCTCACGATTGAACAGAAGCTGAATCGCCAGTGAGATTTGCCGCCTGAAGCTTCCCTCCACTTCCGCGAACCGATCTCCAAGTGTGCATCCTTGTTCATCCACGGGATTGGCAACTCCACTATCAAACCCACCAATATGGAGAGTTTCCCGGGTATCGCTATCTATGCATAGATCATCGTCATCATCGACACCATCGCCATCAGAGTCTGGAACGGGCAAGGAAAAGTTCCTTACGACCCACGCAGCCTGGGCGCCGGAATCGTCGACTCCTTCACCGGCAATGGTGGTGCGGCCATCGGTGAACGCTGCCGCCCGCTGCAATTCCCATCCCGTCAGATCAATCCCAAGTTCTTCCAGCAGTCCCTGCAGCTCACGCTTTGATTCGCCGTCATATAGAAAGGCGCCCCCACCGTCCTGACCGATAACCCAGTTTTCGTCGATAGCAGCATAAGCAATACCTGCGCCGATCACTTCTATCCCACCGTCCGTCCAGATGGCCGCGAAATTCGCCCCAGTACCATCAATGATGCGGCCTACAATTGTTTGGCCATCCGGCGAAATCGACACACCTTCGCCTACCACTCCCGTGGGCCCTAACTCCAGATCCTCCAAGCCCCCGGCGGCAGACCACCTGATCGGAATCGAGCCAGTTGGTGAACGGCGGAAGCCAGTAACCACGCCATTGTCTGAGATCTCATTCCCCCGACCGCTAAATCCAAGTGGAGTTAGGACGTTCCCAACTGTGTCGTAGATAACTACTTCCCCAGCAGGGAATGGATCAGACTGGGACTGCCCTGTGGCCACTCCACTAGAGTTAACTCCTGTTAGCGTACTCGATGCACCACCGGCAAGCAGCGGCATCAAGACGAGACCATCCACCTCTGTCCAGAAGAAGCCTCGATTGAACCCTCCTACCGCGACATTTCCAACAGCGATCGCATCACCACCCGGAAGAATCGCCATGGACCGCACTTCACCAGAACTCCCGGGCGCCAAGCGAAAGTCAAGGACATCGCCCCATACAATTGGTTCGTTGGTTCCACCAACTTCCCGCACACCTCCTCCAGCAAACCGCCCTGCCACGGCATTTGCTACCCCAAGATCGTTTGGATCTGGATTGAGGTGAACGAACTCAACGTTCTGCGCGAATGCGCCGCACGTTGTTAACGATAGAAATGTCCCAAGCACGAGCACTCGCGACACCAGCCTTCCCCCATAAGTCCGATTCATAAAGAACTAGAACACACCCGCATGAACTGGGTCTCGGCAAAAATAATGACTTTCTGCCGTTTCTCAACGGCTAATCAATTTCGTTAAACGGGATAGCATCGCCTCTGTCGCCAACATTGTCAATCAGGATCTAGCGAACCTTGATTACTCCGGACCTCTTCCGAACTTTTTCTTGATCACGCCTGCCACCCAATCAAGCGTCGATGCTCCCCCGATTCCCGACAGAAGCGACACACCGACAAGAAGCGCTCGATTGTCTGCCATGTGCCCCCAGAGCAAGAGCGCCACAATCGTGCCGGCCAGCCCAGACAACAGCACACCGCCAACCTTCTGTGCCGTGGGGATTGGCTTCCCTTCCCACATCATTTGAGCCCAACCGCCGACACTCGAACCGACGAAGATGGTCGTGAATAGGACAGCGTCTTTGAAAAACTGATCATTCATTGGCGTTCGCGTAGGCATGGTATTGCATTGTCAGGGTAGTATTCGGATTCGGTCGGTCTCTCGCCGAATGACGCTCGAGCCATCACTAACTGACAGCGTGAGATTCGCGTCGAAGCCGCCTTGAAACGTGTCGTAGAGTTCGAGATCATCCTCCCACTTGAGATCTTGCTCGCTGCCCGAGCTTTCGGCGAAGATTCCTGTGACATCGGGCAGGGCTTTGTTTCCCTGAACCGGATATCGAAACTGCCATGTGGCCTTGTCCATGCGCCATGCATTGTAACCGGTCTCGCCGTTGGCCGCGTTCAATGCCTGCGAAAGGTCTTCGCCAGACGCATCGATGGGCAGCCATCGTGTTTCGGTCCCGCCGGCGACCGTCACGGCGAATTCATCGCCCGGGAATGGCATTGGACTGATCGAGATCTGGTGGACAGCGTGAACATTTCCAATGCCCGCGGTGATCGATGAAGCGGTGATGGCCGGCGTCGGCAAGGCCGAGTCAAGTTGGGCGTAGGCCAGTCGCTTGGGTTTCGTGATCAGGGCCACGCGTTCGGTGTGCTCGGCATCGCCTTCGCGGACGACCACTTTCGCAGTCTCAAGTGTTTCTGGCCGGAGAGACGTCACCTTCAGATCAAGATTGGACTTGGGACCAACGATATTCCAGGACACGAGGAACCGATCCAGAATGCGCCGAATGTTCACCGTCGCCGGCAACGGCGCAAGTTGCTCGTACGGAGGATGCAGCGGGTTGACGGTCACGCCACCAGCTGCCTCCACGGTAGCGAGCGCATTGAGAGCCTCGGATAGATCATGCAGAGTACTCGCTGCCAGGTTCAGCTCCTCGGTCGACTCCGCCTCATAGGTCGCCACGAGAGTTCCTGTTTCAACGGGCGGTGGGTCCGGAAAGATCTCGATCGTTGGGAGCAGGTCAGGGTGAGGGACGGGCTTCCACGCGCCGTTGAGCTTGCGGACCCAATACAACTGAATCGAGCGGGCCTCTCTGAGCTTCAGTGGATAGAAGCCGGCGCCCGTGGAAATAAAGGAGGTGCCAGCGATAGGCCCAGGCTGTCGGACGCGCTGCAGAGAGTCTGCGTCGATGTAGAAAGTCCCTTGGGCGATCGCTGGCATGTTACCTGGGGTCAGCTAGTCAATCGCCTCGCCCTTCATCGCTGCCAACACCCTCTGGCGACCTTCGTCCTTCGAAGTCCCATAGAGGTTTCCGTAGTTCGTGAAGATTCCTGGCGACGCCGAATTCAAGCTGTAATCGTAGTCACTCACGAAGTTGCGAAACCCATCCCCGTCCGGAATCATTCGAATGCGATTGGCGTCCGGCTGAAGCATCCTGGCGAGCAGCGAAAAGGTCTCATCCTCCGCCCATTTCACGCTCGGCATTGAATCCAGTAGGCCACCGGAGAATGCGTTGACCGCCGCAAGCAGCTCCTCGACATCGTAGCTAGCCATGCGCCGAATGATCGTCGCAGAGAGAGCGTAGGCGGCGCCCTTGGCAAAGCGATAGCTGTTTACCAGCTCGCCAAGGTGCTCGGCCTCAATTTCGCCCTGCTGTCCAATCAAGTCGAATTCTTCGAACGGAATTGCCGTCAGGTCTCCGGTTAGGGCCGTGTCGCAATCGATCTTCAGAAGCGTCGCACAGTCCTCGTCGATGACCAGCTGGTGATAGACTCCGAGCATGCCGGTGATACAATCCGGTGTCTGGTTGAGGGATATGCCTCGAGGGAACTTGGTGCGGATGATCTTCTCGATTCCCGCGATACTCTCGGGAACGTCATCGCCTTCGTCGAAAGCGGCCACGACTTGGATGTCTCTCGGGAACTGCGCTGCGCTCCACTCCAGGAGATCGAGGTCCCGGGAGCAGGCAAAATAGACGGCTGTGAGCTTCTTCATTCGTTCGGCTGGGCAATGCGATGAACTCGGGTTTTCTCCTCGCAGGCAAGAATCAGTGATTCGGTGCTAATTCTGCTTTCTCGCGGCATCCACTGCTCATTGGTGTCGAGATAGAGGTCGGTGATCAGTGAGAGAGTTCGTGTTTCAAGGAGATGGCGCAGAACCGGGTACTCGGCTCCGGAGATCGACATCTTTACCACCACCTTCTCGTATCCAGCGTAGTGTTTGAGGTGTTCAGCGAAGTCCAAGGCGGGCACTGAAATCGGCGAAAGTAGCCCCGGGCGGCGCGAGTCTCTCATGATAGTCGAGTGCTGCCCATCAACGGTGATCGACTTGAGGCGAACAGGCGAGTCGCTCCTTGATTTGCTCCAATCTTCTTGCCGAAGATGCTCCCACGAATTCTTGGTCCAGACTGCAAACGGAGAGAAATGCCAGTTCTCCCGGCAGAATCGCGGAAAGTACCCATGACACGAAGGGTTTGGCTCGAATGCATAGACCCCCCAGCCATCATCCAGCTTCAGATACTCTCTGAATTGCGCCAAGGCCGCTCCTTGGTGGTAGCCACAATCAACGAAGACTCGTTTGACCATGTCTCCCACGACTGGCCGGGGATCTCGAGATCGCAAGCGCCATTAGGAATGAAAGGTGACGGTGGCACCGGTCACGGTGAAACTCGTGTACGTACCGTCTGGAGGCTTGGTCGTTGGCCACCAGAGCGGGATCTCGGAGATATTGGCGCGCTCGGTGTCCGTCAGCCACTTCTTGGTCGCGGTCTCCGCCACGTCGTCGGCATTGAGGGTTACGGCTCCGATCTGCCCGGCCACCGAGTCAACCGGTGCAGCTGGAGGATGGATGTAGTTTCCCTGATCATTGAAGAACTTGCCTCCTGTTCCACCGGTCGTGATCAGAGCGACCTTCGTCCTTTCGGCATCCAGCATCCAGCGCCTGTTGGTGACCTCCGAGATATCGTCAGCATTCAGGGCCACGTTGCCGGCCTTCCCGGCCACAGTGGTTACCGGTGCCAAGGAATAGACGCCTGCATCGTTGAGAAACCTGTCTCCAAGCCCGTCGTTCTTGATCAGCCCCACCTTCGTTCGTTCGGCATCCAGCATCCACAGCTTGTTGGTGACCTCAGCGATGTCGTCTGCGTCCAGCGTGATAGGACCGCCACTCTTCCCGGCCACCGCGGTCACGGGCAGAGGCGCATAGTCTCCGTTGTCGTACAGGACCTCGGCGCCGGCGCCGCCAGTGGTGAGGATAGCTACCTTATTCCTCTCGTTGGAAGTGAACCATTTCTTGGTCGCAGTCTCTCCGATATCATCGAAGTTGAGCGTCACCTCGCCGACCTTTCCGGCCACCGAATCGACGGGCGCTGCGTCGAATGGGACGGATCGATAGGTCCCATCGTCAGCAAAGAAGAGATTTCCCAAACCGGAGTCTGTCAGCGCGTTGAGAACCGCGCTGTTCCCGTGGACGTGGCGATCGGCAGCCGAGCTGGCGATGTTGGCGCGCTCGGCGTCCGTAAGCCAATTCTTGTTGGTCACCGGGTCCACGTCGTCCGCATCGAGCGTCACGGCACCGCCGCTCTTCCCGGCAACCGAGGTCACGGGCAGCGCTTCGTAAACGCCGTCGTCATAAAGCACCTTGTCGCCCAGGCCGGAATTGGAGAGCCATCCGACCTTAGTTCGCTCAAGCGAAGTGAAGATCTTCTTGCCGGAGGTCTCGGAAACGTCATCGAGGTCAAGCAGCACTGCTCCAATCTTTCCAGCAACCGAGTCGACCGGTGCTGGTGGCATGGCTCGATAGGCCCCGTCATCGGCGAAAAAGAGATTGCCAGCACCGGAGTCCGTCAACGCATTGAGAACAGTGCTGTTCCCGTGCACATGGCGGTCATTCGTGTTGGCTGTGATCTGGGTGCGTTCGGCGTCTGTGAGCCATCGCCTGTCCGTGACTTCGGCGATGTCGCTTGCGTCCAGCGTGACTTCTCCGGTTCTTCCCGCCACCGAGTCCACTGGCGCGGCATTGACGGGCACAGAGCGATAGGTTCCATCGTCCGCGAAGAACAGGTCTCCGGCTCCAGTATTAGTCAATACGTCGAGGACTACGCTATTTCCATGAACATGACGGTCGGCTGCACTCGACGCGATGTTGGTCCGCTCGGCATCGGTCAGCCATCGCCTATTGACGACCTCGGCGATGTCGCTGGCATCGAGCATCACCTCGCCGACCTTTCCAGCCACCGAATCGACGGGCGCTGCGTCGAATGGGACGGATCGATAGGTCCCATCGTCAGCAAAGAAGAGATTGCCGTTCCCGGTATTCGTCAGGACGTCCAGGACTGCGTTATTCCCGTGGACGTGGCGATCGGCGGCCGCGTCTGCGATCTGCTCGCGTTCAGCGTCTGTGAGCCACCGCTTGTTCAGAATTTCCGTAACATCGTTGGCGTTGAGCGTCACGGCGCCACCGCTCTTCCCGGCGACTGACGTCACTGGCAAAGGAGCATAGCCTCCATTATCGTAGAGCACCTCGTTGCCGGCGCCGCTACTTGTCAGGAAGCCGACCTTGGTCCTCTCAGCATCGGTGAACCAACGCTTGTTGGCTACCTCGGCAACGTCATCCGCGTTGAGTGCGTCATAAATTCCATCACTGCCAAGGAATGCAGAGCCGTCACCCTGGTCGGTGATCAAGCCGAGCTTTGCTTCCTCGGCTGCAGTCATCCACTTGAGCGATGCGGTTTCGGCGATATGACTGGCGTCGAGGTCAATGTCGCCGGTTAGGCCAGCCACCGACGTCACTGGGATGCCGGCATACAGCCCATTGTCCATGAACGCCTTGGATCCATCTCCCGTTGCCGTGAGCGTGTCGAGCACAGCCTGATTAGCATGTGAATGTCGATTGGCTGTGTTCAAGGCGATATCCGCTCGTTCAGCCGCCGTGATGTACTTGTTGGTCGCCCCTTCGGCGATGTCATCGGTGTTGAGGACGACTGCCGCTGTGGCCTTCCCATTGACGCTG
>JANQJH010000460.1 GCA_028281705.1 Verrucomicrobiales bacterium | reverse complement strand
CATCACCGGGCCCATCCTGGGAATCGGCAGCATTCTCTTCGCTCGCTTCTTTCCTGCCGGCGACGGCACACCCGCCCGCCGGAGACCCCTCAGCGTCGCCGCAGCCGCCATCGTCAGCCTCGCCCTGATCGCGACCTACATCGCCCAGGCCTTCTATTTTTCTTCAAGTGCGCCCATCCTCCGCGGACTGATCATCCTCGCCGTTCTCCTCTACTACTTTCCCTTCCTTCTCTGGCGGCGCACGCCTGACAACCTCTCACTCTTCCTTCGAGTGGCCTTGGCCTGCCTCGTTGTCGGCATCCTCGTTCCCACGATGTTCGAGCGGCGGCCCATCGTCCAATCCGCACTCAAACACGTCCTCTTCATCGGCAGCTATGGTCTCCTCATTCTCGGCATCGGTAGCCGCGTCATTCTCGGTCACAGCGGCAACCTGCATCTCGTGAAGAAACTACCGCGCACCTTCAAGCTGATCTTTGGAACGGTCTTTCTCGCTCTCCTCACCCGGATCGTCGCCGATTTCATTCCCACCATTCGCGTCTCCCATCACATCTACGCCGCCCTCGCCTGGATTCTCGCGGTGGGCGTTTGGTCGTGGGCCGTCTTGCACTACGTTCGCACACCGGACCCCGAAGATGACGAAGGCGAACACGAGGAAAACGACCGGCCTTGCCAAGAACGGCAGCACCCGCCTAAAGTCCCCACATGAGCACGACTCGACGCAAATTCCTTCAATCCTCCCTGGGACTGGCCGGCCCGCTCATTCTCCCCGCTTCCGTCCTCGGAAAAGGCGGCGCCACCGCACCCAATGACCGCGTTCAGTTAGGCTGCATCGGCGTTGGAAACATGGGCACCGGCAACCTGAAGTCCTTCCTCCAGGACAAGCGCGTCGAAGTCGTCGGCATCTGTGACGTCGACGCCGGCCACCGGGCCCGTGGACTCAAGACCGCTGGGCTGAAGAACAAGGCCGGCACGGGAGATTTTCGCGAGATCATCGCGCGCCCTGAGATCGACGCCCTCATGATCGCCACCCCCGATCATTGGCATGCCATCATCACCGCCGCCGCCGTCGTCGCGGGCAAGGATGTCTATTGCGAAAAACCACTGGCCGCCAGCATCGGCGAGGGACGTTTCGTCGCCGATCTCGTGGCCAAGCACGAGCGCGTTCTACAGTGCGGCACCTGGCGCCGCTCCGGCATCTACACCCGCATGGCCTGCGAGTGGGTGCGGAATGGCTACATCGGCAAGCTCCAACGCATCGAAGTCGGCGTCCCAGGAGCCTTCGCCATCCGCGGCGGCTTCACCGGCCTGGAGAAACCAGAACCCGTTCCCGCCGAACTGGACTACGAACTCTGGCTCGGCCCGGCGAAGAAAGCGCCCTACACCGAGGCCCGCTGCCATTTCAATTTCCGCTGGATCGATGACTACGCCCCCGGCTACATCACAGATTGGGGCGCCCATTTTCTCGACGTCGCCCAGTGGGGCAACGCCACCGACGACACCACGCCGGTCTCCATCAAGGCCAGCGGCATCAAGCGTCGCCCGGAGGGCATCTACGATGCTCCCGAGTCCTTCCGCATCGACTATCGCTATGCCAACGGCGTCGAGATGTCGATGATCTCCACCACGGACAAGGAAACCTGGGGCACCAAGTTCATCGGCGACGAAGGCTGGGTCTTCACCGAGAATACCAAACTGCTCACACACCCCGCTTCCCTCCGGCAAACGAGATTGAAATCAACCGACGAGAAACTCTACGTTTCCGGCAACCATCATCGCAACTTCATCGACTGCGTCTACAATCGCAAAGAAACCGCCGCTCCGGCTGAAACCGCCCACCGCGCCGCCACCTGCTGCCACCTCGGTGCCATCGCCGCCGCCACGGGCGAGGAAATCACCTTCGACCCGAAGTCAGAAACCATCGCCAACTCAGAGGCGGGTAACAAGATGCTGACACGACCCATGCGCGGCCCGTGGAAACTCGGAGCTTGAGATGAGAATAGGCCCTTGGAGAATCGAACGCTCGAATGACATCCTATCATTGACCGCAGATTCCGCAGATGAGCGCCGATTATTGGAAAAAGAAAAAAATCGGGTGTTAAGGGGAAATTATTCGGTCAGCCGCACGATCCATAGGTGGACTGTGGAAACTCTGAGCCTAACTACTTCCAGGAATTAGAGAAGCCTCTGACCCACGGAGACCAGATCGCCAGGATAGAGGTACACGGGCTTCACTTTCCCGTCCGATTTCAGCATCTCTTTCACATTCACGATCTCACGCTTGCCGTTTTTCCGCTTGATGGCCACCCTGCTCGTCTTGGCGATCCCCTCAAAATCTCCGGCAGCGGCGATGGCATCCAGCAAGGAGATCCGAACTTGGCCGGGAGGAATCGCCACTGGGCCCGGCTTTTTAACCTTGCCCAAGACAGTCACCGACTTCTGGGCATGTTCTGCTACGGTCACCGACACCTGGGGAGCTTTGAGAACTCTTCCCGTCACGTAGGCTCTGACGATCAGCTTCTCTGCCTCAGCCGGTGTCTTTCCCCCGACCTTGATCGGAGAGACCAGCGGCAATGTGATGGCTCCGCTAGAGGCCACGACACGTTCACCAGAGAGATCCTCCTCCTGGAAAACCGTGACGAGCAACTTGTCGTTGGGCGAGATCCGGTATTGGAGATCAGCTTGGGCAATAAGGACAGAGGGCAATGCGAGCCCACAGACGGCGACGATGATGCAGAGTGCTTTCATGAATTTGGAATGCGTGAAGTTCAACCGAGTTGAGACACAACCGTCAACCAAAGCACGGCCGCGAGAACGAACAAGTGTGATTCCTCCTGGATTCCGGGCTCCCCTCGCACATCCACTTGTGAGCGTGTCCGAATTATTTAATTTTTCTAAGAATTATCTAGATTTTAAGGGAAAAATCGAGTCAGTTTGACCTCACCCCGCTTTACCTCCGGACGTTTCTTCTCCATGACCTCAGCGCGTACAGCAGGCCTCGAAGTCCCTGTTTTCGCCATTCCGCGCGACGGGGATCTCGGCTGCGGCGACACCCGTGTGGTTCATGAACTGATCGACCTTGCCGCCGAACTCAGGCTGCACCACCTGACGATCTTGCCCATCCAGGAGACCGTGCGGGACAACGACCCCGCCAGCGCAATCAGCATCTACGCGCTCGACCCCATCCTGCTCGACGTGGATCCAGCCGCCGTCGAGGACGCTTCGCCCGAGGCCTATCAACGGATCGCAGCCACATCCGAAGCCTCAGGCGCTCTTGCCTATGGCCGAGTCAAGAAGGCCAAGCTCGACCTTCTATGGCAAGCCTTCGAGCAATTCTGGGAGAAACACTTTCTACAGGGAACGTCACGGGCCCGAGCCTACCACCGTTTCTGCCGGAGCGAACAAAACTGGCTCCCCGATTACGCCCTCTTTCGCCTCCTCATGGACTTCGAGCAGGGAAGCGAAGCCTGGCAGGATTGGAACGACGAATACGCTCGCTACGGAGCCGCCAAGCGATTCCTCGTCGGCCTCGCTACCAAGAAGCCCGAGGCGGTCGAAAGACAGCTGGCATTTTACGCTTACGTCCAGTGGATCGCCGATGATCAATGGCGCCGCGTCCGGACGCACGCAGAGCGCATGGGAGTGCGCCTCATCACCGATCTCCACTGTGCGATCTCACCCGATTCAGCGGATTTCTTCCGGTCACCCAGCCACTACCGGATGGAAATGATCAAGGGCCGCAGAACGGCCACCTGTCGAACCAAACTTCTCGGTCATCTCGAAGCCCGGCTCCGCCGCCAAGCCTCCTTCTTCGATCAATTCCGCATTGCCGACTTTCGACAATCCTCGGCGCACGCGGAAAAGACCGAAGAGGACCTGCGAGCCTTCCTCGATCGCCTGCCGGATCCCGATGGAGATTCCGCAGCGATGCACTTCAAGGTCGACTGGCAAAGCCCGCCATCGCTCCCCATGCGCTCCGCCCAGCTCTGGCCCGCTCCCAACGGACACCTCCTCCCTCCGGAGGCCCGCCCCTTGATGAGTTTTTCGTCCTTCGGCACGGATTCGCTGCGGCGCCTCTGGACCAATGATCCCCGCTTTCGCAGCCGTCTGAAGAACCAGTGGGCGGTGAATCCCGAGCGCTACGACGCCAGGACAACTCTATCACTCCTACGAAAGCTCTTCCAGCATCCCGCTCCCGACGTGCAGATCTCCTACATGGACCTGGCCGGACTGGAGAACAATCCCTCGGACGGCTGGCTCACCCGTTATCCCAAGGGCCCCCACGACCTCCGGCAGAGCGCCGAGTGGGAAGACTTCCGCACGGAATTTCACAAGATTTTGGAGCAAACTTCCCGCACGCTGGAGCCCAGCGAAAAAGCGGTGGAATCCGTGTGACAAGGAAACGGTTGGGTGTTCAGTAGCGCCCGTGTCCGCCCGCGGTGAAGACATCTATCTGGAACAGATCGAAGCAAGCAAGGCTTGTCTCGAGGCCTCGAAAGCTTTGGGTCCCGATGTCGCGGACGCCGCCGGCCTCCTGACCCAGACGCTCAAGGACGGCGGACGCATCCTGGCATGCGGCAATGGAGGCAGCGCCGCCGATGCCAGCCATTTCACCACGGAACTTCTCTGCCGCCTCAAAGACGATCGCCCTCCCCTGGCCGCCATCGCTCTCACGGCGGACAGCAGTTTTCTCACCGCCACGGCGAACGATTACGGCTACGACGATGTCTTCGCCCGCCAAGTACTTGGCCTGGGCAAGCCCGGAGACCTCCTCCTTGCCATCTCCACCAGCGGGCAATCGCCCAACGTGATCCGTGCCCTCCAGTCCGCCCGGGAATCCCAGCTTCGATCCGTTGCCTTGTTAGGCAAAGACGGCGGCTCCTGCCGGGGACTGGCTGACGTGGATCTCATCGTCCCCCACCAATCGACCGCTCGCATTCAAGAGACGCATCAGCTCATCATCCACACGCTGTGTCTGCTCATCGAGCACACGCTCTTCGACATGCCGGCCGAACTCTAAGCCAAGAGAACCATTACTAACTATCACAACACCACATCCTCGATGAAAGAACCTATCACAGTCGCAGTCACGGGCGCAGCCGGTCAGATCGGATATGCCCTGCTTTTCCGCATCGCCTCTGGAGCCATGTTTGGCCCCGATCAGCCTGTCCGCCTCCATTTGATTGAGATTCCCAAGGCCCTGGACGCCCTCAAGGGCGTCGTCATGGAACTCGATGACTGCGCCTTTCCCCTCCTCCAAGGCGTGGTCCCCACGGCTGATCTCGACGAGGGATTTCGCGGAGTCAATTGGGCCCTGCTCGTCGGAAGCGTGCCTCGCGGCCCTGGTATGGAACGCAAAGACTTGTTAGGCATCAATGGCAAGATCTTCACCGGGCAGGGCCAGGCCATTCAAAAAAACGCCGCCTCCGATGTCCGTACCCTCGTCGTGGGGAACCCATGCAATACCAATTGTCTCATCGCGATGAACAACGCCAAGGACATCCCCGTGGATCGTTGGTTCGCCATGACCAAGCTGGATGAGAATCGCGCCAAGTCCCAGCTCGCGGCCAAGGCGGGCGTTCACGTGAGCAAGGTGAACAACATGATCATCTGGGGCAACCACTCCGCGACCCAGTACCCCGATTTCTACACCGCGCAGGTTTCCGGACAATCCGCCGCCGCCGCCATCAGCGACGAAGCCTGGCTCAAGGGCGAGTTCATCGCCACCGTCCAACAGCGAGGAGCCGCCGTCATCAAGGCCCGCGGCTCTTCCTCCGCCGCCTCGGCCGCCAACGCCATCGTCGGTACCGTGAGCGACCTGGTGAACCCCACCCCGCAGTGGGATGTCACCAGCGTTTGCGTCTGTTCCGATGGCAGCTACGGCGTGGACCAGGGCCTTATCGCCTCACTCCCGGTTCGCAGCGGCGGCGACGGGACCTGGTCCGTGGCCGAGGGCATCGAGATCAACGACTTCAGCCGGGAGAAAATCGACGCCTCCGTGGCCGAACTCCGCGAGGAGCGCGAGACGGTGAAAGACCTCCTCTAGACTAGCGGAGTGCTATCGCCGCCCCCTGATGCCGAGGTGGCCAAAAATCACCAATTCCCCGCCCAAGTGGCTGAAAATAAACACTTCCTGGGAACCGGTAAATCTCGCTCAAAATTCGCTTTAATTTGCAAAGACCTGGCATATAACGTGCTCGCGAGCACCTCGTTGGCGATGCTGAAGTGATTTTCAAATCCCAACAACATCCTAACCATAAACTAGACGTAATACACGATGCCCAAATTCAAATTGGAATACCTCTGGCTGGACGGCTACACCCCCGTAGCGAACCTCCGCGGTAAGACAAAAGTTCACGAGTTCGACTCTTTCCCCACCCTGGAACAGCTGCCCAAGTGGGGTTTCGACGGCAGTTCCACGCTGCAGGCCGAAGGCGGGGATTCGGATTGCATGCTCAAGCCGGTGGCGGTCTATCCGGACAGCACTCGCAAGAATGGCGCCCTCGTCATGTGCGAAGTCACGCTGCCCAACGGGGATCCCCATCCCTCAAACACCCGAGCGGGTATCCCTGACGATCCCGATGCCTGGTTTGGCTTCGAGCAAGAGTATTTTCTCTATGAAGATGGCCGCCCCCTCGGTTTCCCCAAGCACGGCTATCCCAATCCCCAAGGTCATTACTACACCGGCGTGGGCTTCAAGAACGTGGGCGACGTCGCTCGCCAGATCGTCGAAGAGCATCTCGACATCTGCCTCGACGCCGGGATCAACCACGAGGGCATCAACGCCGAGGTGGCCAAGGGCCAGTGGGAATTCCAGATCTTCGGCAAGGGTTCCGCCAAAGCGGCCGACGATGTCTGGGTGGCTCGCTACATCCTCCAGCGCGTCTGCGAAAACTACGGCGTCGATGTGGAATACCACTGCAAGCCTCTGGGCGACACCGACTGGAACGGTTCCGGAATGCACTGCAACTTCTCCACCAAGCATCTCCGCGAGACCGGCGGCAAAGAGTACTTCGAGAAGCTGATGGATAAGTTCAAGGACAACATGGAAGAGCACATCGCCGTCTATGGTCCCGACAACCACATGCGCCTCACGGGTCTCCACGAGACACAGGCCATCGACACCTTCTCCTATGGCTTGGCTGACCGTGGCGCCTCCATCCGCGTCCCTCATGCCTTTGCCAACAACGATTACAAGGGTTACCTCGAAGATCGTCGCCCAAACTCTCAAGGCGATCCCTATGCCATCGCGGGCCGTATTCTCAAGACGGTCAACGAAGTGCCGACCTCCTAACCGGCGGAAGCACAACCAAGCTTTTCCTCAACCAAGGGAAACCAATCAAGAGCTCATCCTCCGAAAGGGGGGGTGAGCTTTTTCTTCTGCGTCTGTAACCGGTTCCTACGACGCCGAAGAGGCCTCCTCCTCGGTCTGACGTTCAACCCAATCGAGATAGGCACTCACGGTCGCCTCGATCAGGATGCCCGCGGGCCGTATCGCCTCGTCACTTTCCCGGTATTCCACCGCCTCCAGCTGCGTCTCATTCGCCGGAAAGGCGAAGAAATAACGGAGCGGAGCGTTGTCGATCGCATCCCGCGACCAGGGAGTCGCCCCCATCGGTCCGACGAGTGCGGCAACGTAAGCGGGCTCCGTGAGCACCGTCGGTTGAGGCATCATCATGACGGCAATCAAATGGTCGTCGTGGCGGTAGACGTGACCGTTGATGCCATTCGGCTTTGAGAGAGACTCGCCTAGCTGGTCACCGTAATTCTCCCAAAGATAGCGCATCATCTTGGCGCCGCCTTTCTCATGAGCCAGGGTGTCGAGAAACTCCGCGCGGGAGCCCTCACCAAGAAGTGAGTAGAGGTAGCGGGAGGCGAAACTCACCTTGTTCACACTCGCTGAGAAATGTTCGGTCGTCTGGTCTTCGTCCTCCAGGCGCTGAAGGCGCATCGTCTCCCTTGGATAGTAGCCCTCTTTGACCTTTTTCTCCAACAGGGCGAAGTCCGCGGGGTCGATCTTCGCGGTGCAACGCTCGATCTCTTGCTGCTCGCCGGTCCCCCACGAAATTGGATCCGGGTCGAAGTTCTTCCAATAATGGCTGGAGCCCTCTGGCCTTCTGAATGTGGAAAAGCAAGGCACACGCTCGCCCAGGCGATGGTCGTGAACCGGAAGCCTCTTTGGCATGAGCAGCTTGAGGGCAAGGCCACGGTTCGGCGCGGCGGGCGACCAAGCAAGCGGGGCCATAACGACGATCTGAACGGGGTCGGTATCGACGATGACACCCGGGGTGAGTAGACCCTTCTCGAACCCTTCTTTGACCACCACGATCACCCGCCGCCATAGCGCGAAAGCCCCGAGTGCGATGCCCAACGAGATGAAGATGCCCAGCGTGGAACCCAGCCTGCCACAAATCAAGCCGGCAAGAACTGCCCCGCCCATCACCTTGCAGAGAAAGCGGGCAACCGGACTGTTCCACGAATAGCGCCACGAACTCAGTTTCACATTCGCCCCCAACCGGGAGGCACGCTCATTGTCAGGGCTCATCCCTCCTTCCAGCATCCTGTCACGCCACGACTCCCCAGTGGACGACGCGAACTCGATCTGGGCAAAGCTAGCTTCGAAGGCTCGATCTTGACGACGATGATAGGCCTGCGAAAGATCGCTGCCCCCCGCCTCCTCCCGAACCCGGTAGGCTCGCAATTCCTCAGCCACTTGGGAATCCGCCTCCCCATCGGGCCGGACGATGATGAACTGGCGAACATTCCAGGCGTCTTTCAAACGCTCATCCATCGCATCCCCAACTGCCTGCAAGGCCCTCAAGCCCTCCTCGGAATCCTCACCATCAATCACACATTCGCCAAAACCTCTACCGCCTCCATGATGGGTCAGCGACCAGATGATCCAGTGAATGCCGACGGTGCCGAGCGCCGGCGTGAGTGCCGAAAGAGCCGCCCGTTTCACGAGATCAACGAATTCCGTGTCCTCCCAATGACCCGATGGAACGAAACGCGGCGGACTCATGGCGACCTCCCAGTTCGTCGCGCCGACATTCGGGGTTTCACTCGTCAACTCCAGGCCTAGGACAGTGGCCCCGTGGTCCCCCAGAAAAGCCCGCAATCCCTCCACGGTGGTTTCCAAGACCGTGTGGGCGATGTCTTCCAGCCCCCGGCGTGCGTCGTCTGCGAAGAGCGGGACTTGTTCAAAAACCTCGATTCGCCCGTGTTCAGTATGCTCGGCCACGGACCGCACTTCCGCCACGATCGAAAAACCCGGCCTCCCTTCAATCTGCGTCACAACCACCTTGTAGCGCTCGACCGTCAATCGTCCAAGCGGGTAATGGAGCCGCACCGCCTGCTCGAGTTCATCCACCTTGGCATCCCCTTCGGCCAACGATTCTCCCCAAATCCGCTCCAGCACACTCGTTTCGTAACCCTGTCCGTCACTCATACGGCACAAGGCTATCAACGGCACCAAGCGAGGCAAGCCCGAAGGGACTGAAGTCCCTCCCACATTGTGAGAAAGTGGGAGGGACTTCAGTCCCTTTGCTATTCACGGGAGGAGGGTGCTAACTAACACCCGCCTCCCGAGAGGGCTTTGTCAGCTTCACCCCCTGACCCCTGGCCCAGAGATGGATGTCGCGCTTGGTTAGGGCGGCAGCCATCAGATCGGGGAACTGATCCGGGGTGCAGGCAAAGACGGGAACGCCGAGGGCGGCAAACCGTCCGGCATGCCGCCGGCTAAAATAGGGCTGCCCCTCATCACTCAAAGCCAGAAGGACAATGAGGCTGGCGCCGCCTTCAACAATCCGCGCCGCCGAGCAGCTGCGACTCCAGCGCATTTGGAAGCAAAGTCATCCAGGACGACCTGGGTCTGATACGGCTTTTTTCCCGAGCCTTGCGCCAGTCCCCAGAGAGCCTTTTCACGCCGGCCCAACTGCTGCCACTTCCTCACCGATGCCAAGGCCTTGCCCGCCTTGAACGACGCCGCGTCCGGAGCCAAGGCCGTCACTTGATCCGCCGAAATCACCTCGCCACGACCACGCAAGCCTCCTCTACAATCTGATCTTCCGATCCTCGGTAATCACCAGCGGCCCCACGATGGTCAACAGGATCTCACGCGCCGGCACGGCAGCCTTCAAGGTGACGCTCCCGTGAATCTCCACCTTCAGATCCTCATCAATTGTCGTCGCTCGCCAGATCTCACCCGCGGCGTCCATCTCCATATCGAGCGTCTGCCCATCCGGGTCATGCATCTTTCCCGCGGCTTTGAACGACACCACGAGGACGGCACACTCATGGTTCTGCAACGTCTCCGTACGATCGACCCGCACATTGATGTCACCCGCATAGCCGTCCACTTCATCGCCAAACCAACGCACGAGCGCATCCGCTGGCACCTGCCATGACTCTCCTTCTACCAGCTTGTGCCCCGCGTAAAAGCTGGCAGCACCCGCCTCCACGCGATCGAGTTCGCTCAAGAGCTTCTTTTTCTCCTCCTCCACGGCGTCACTGGCAAATTGGTACGTCCAGGCGCCATCATCCAACCGGTCCGCGATCAGTTCCTGACCCGTGAGGGGACTCTCCTCCGTCCGGTTCGCTCTCGGCTCTCCGGAAGCCGGAATCTCAGCGATGTGGACATTGGCCCAGCGCCTCAGGTGCACTTCCTTGCGCTCCGGAGCCGGATGAACCACGGTGGCAAATCGGTCCTTCTCGATCGTCAATCGCCCCTCCCATTCCTCACGCTGACCGCTTTCGCCGATGAAGGACATCTTGAGCTGCAGATTGTTCATGCTCGCCCTAACAGACTCCTGATAGGCCAGAATCGCCGGTTGGCCACTGGCATTCGCCCCAGCCCCATCGGGTGGCCCAGCCGACGCCGGTTCTTGTTTTCCACAGGAACTCCAGAGAAGTCCGCAGCAGAAAATTCCACCAAGCTGTAAGGATCGACGTAACATCATGCTGAAATCATTGCGTTAGGAAGAAACATCCAATGCCGCCTGGGCGATCTTGCGCCACTCGCTGTCAATCTCCTTCGGACTGGGCTGAGGCTGGCCGGCACGGGAATACCAGTAGGCGGAATTCCCGATGTCTCCTTCAATCAAATGAAGGAGTCCGTGAATCCAATCGCCAATCTTGCTCCCCAGGTCCTGCGACACGTCGTGCGCCTCATCCCAACGATCCGCCTTGGCCAACCAAAGGGCCTTCAGCGGGCCAGCCACGCCTTCAGGAGGTTCCCCACCCGCCTCGGCAGAGGCCGCAAGATCATCCACAGTCTGAATCGAACTCATACCCTCCGATGGAAGAATACGGCGCGATTGTCCACTAAAAACATAGCTCTCAACTAGAGCTCATCGAGCATCTTCTGAGCCTTCTCCACCGTGTCCGCCTCGACCTCGGCGCGAATGACCGCCTTCAGAACCCGCTGTTTCAAGCGACCGGCACGACGGCGACCACGCACTCTCTCCACCGCCGTCAGCGCCGCCAGCGCCGCCTCCTCCGCCAGATCCTCGTCCTCGAGCAGGGTCACGAGGGTCTGGATCGCCTCAGGCGTGCCCAGCCTGCCCAGAACCGGAAGGAAGATCCGCTTGTCCTCGACCCGTTTCGCCAGATCGATGCCTCGCAGGGCGAACTTGAGGCGATCCTCAGATTTCAACGCATTGTCTCGATTTTCTAACAAACGAACGAGTCCACGGAGAATCAGGGTGCGATCCACGTCCCCGATGCCTTCCGCACTCGCCAGCTTGATGAAGGACGGCCCCGCTTCCGAACCAGACCAGCCAGTGAGGGTCTTCATCGCCGTCTTACCCAGAGCCTCATCCTCCAGGAGACTCTCGACCTTTTTCAAGGCGGCCTCTCCCCCCAGGATCCCCAGGCAGGGCAAGAGCTTCTCGTTCACCGATGCCGATTGCGAATCCATGGCCGCCAGAATGGCCCGGACAGCAATATCCGGTGCAGTGGCGCGCCGGCACACGCTCATGATGGCCCGGATCGCCTGATTGCCGTCGCCGTTCAGATAGCTGACGAGGCGAGGAAGATCACCGCTCGTCGCCAGCTCGCCCAGAGCGTTCAGACTCGCCTGACGGATGGCCTTGGGCCCCTTCTCAACGTGATCAAATAGAACGGGAACGGCTTCACTGGAGCCGCGACTCCCCAGAGCACCGATCGCCTCGGCACGAAGCTGGATGTCTCCCGTCTTCGTTGCCGCCAGGAGAGACGCATCGATCGCTCCACCAGGCATGACGGCAAGCGCGGCTTGGGCCGCCTTCTTGAGTTCCTCGTCTTCCGTACGTCCCGCGAGATCCAGCATTTTCCCAGCTGCATCCACGCCGCCTAACTGCCCCAGGACCGCAATGACCGTCAATCTCAGCTCGTCGGAATACCCGCCGTCCGCCAGCGTGTCCCCCAACTGCGCCGCCACCGTGAGATCTCCCGACTCGCCGAGTACGGCGA
>JANQJH010000447.1 GCA_028281705.1 Verrucomicrobiales bacterium | reverse complement strand
TGAGGGAATCGATCCCGTCCGGATCGGAGGCGCGACCCCGCACCACGACGGGTTCCTGGGCCACGGGCAACACGGGCGACTGACTCAAGTGGTCGAGTGCCGGCCCGAGATCGGCGGCAAAGGTCGAATTCTGTTCTCCTGGCGTACCGCCCGGTTCCGGGACAGTGAGCCGCGTGGTGCGCTGGAGATCGTTGAAGTAGAGGCGTGTATTGAGCAGATTGGCACCTGCGAGCCACTTGGCGCGGAAGGAGATGCGGTAGGTTTCACCCCCGCGAAGCCGCTCACCATTGGCATACACTGAGGTCAACTGATTGTGTTTATCCTCCGTGGCTCCGGTGGCCACGAGGTGCAGCACCTGGTTGCCGGGAAGATCGGGATCCTCCACAAGCCGGGTATTCCCATGGCTGCCATGGGTACCCACGGCCAACCAATGCTCTGGCATTTCGCCCAAGGTTCCCTCTTCGAAACCGCCGTTCTGCATGAACTCCACGGCGGCTCCATGGGGATCTTCGAGCACGCTGATATCGTCCAAGAGGATCTCACCGGCGTCGAGCATTCCGATGACGAGTTCGTGATACAAGCTCGTTCCGATGCCGTCATTCACGGCAACGCCCTCATAGGTGTATGTCTGCCAGGACGAACGATTTCGTTCATCACTCGCAGCCCAGGATTCGGCCACGGTGTTGTCGATATGGGGATTGCGCAGCTCCAGACTCGAACCATCACCGTCAGCTTCGCGCGGCCAACGCCCGTTGTCTTGATAGCGGACGGCATCGACCGTCTGTCCGGCGCCGTCGATGAGCAGAAGCTGTTCGCTGCCGTTGCTCAGCGTGCCGCGAAAGTCGTCGATGACGAGATAGCCACCCGCGGCCAGGGACGTCCCGTCTGGGAATTCGTAGTCGACGCCGCCGTCGAGTTTCCAATCCGAGAGATCGACTGCCGAATCATGGCGGTTGTAGAGTTCGATCCATTCCTCGCCGGATTCGCGATGGGGCTGCGCTGGGATGGGAGGCTTGGCGACCGTTCGCCCGCGCAGTCTGGCGGCGAAGGCAGCGTCGTCGCTCTTGTCAAAGAGGGTGAAGTACTGGTGCACGGCCACGGCGAGGACGTTCTCGCCTACCTGGAGGCGTTGGGGATCAATGCCTCCAAGTTCCTGCCATTCGGGTGCACCAATCGGGGTCAATGCGGAGGTCCTGGTGGTCAACTCCCCCTCGGGGAGATTCGTCCGGAGGATCTCCTCGCCATTGAGGTAAACAATGGCGCCGTCGTCGATCAGAAGATCGAGCGCCAGGTCGTCCCAGGCCGAGACATCACCGTCGAAAGTAAACGTGTGCGCGAAATGATAGACATTCACACTGCCGCCATTCGATTTCTTCAGTGGCAACTCCGTTTGCACCACCACGGCGCCATTCTCCAGGCCAACGCCGAACGGTCCTGGCATTGATGCCCATTCATTCCCGCCGAGCATCCACGTTTCGGCGGGTGCCTCGCCACTGGTGTCGAGTTGCCACTGGTCGTCCGGCTCGATGAGCGGCGTGCTCTCATATTCCCCGAGTACGGGGGGAGACTCGTACTGTGGACGGGCGCGGTACATGATCTCATTGATCACCACCGCACCCAAGACGTGCGCCTCATCGCTCGACTGCGGCAAGCCGTCGCGAAAATTCCGGGAGCCCGGTGTCCCGCCGTCGCGTTGGCTCAGGGTCCAGTTGTGGGCCGAGGCCGTCCCGCCATCGGGATCGATCTTGGCCCAGGTGAGCCCGAGAGATTCCTCGGGCAGAGCTTCACCCGTGTAGGAGATCTCATCCATGACGCGATGCCGGGGAGCGCCCCCTGGCACCGTCCCCAAGGTCGACCCGTCCTCCAGGCGGATGGTCTCTCCCGCATTGTCGAGCCGTCCTGCAAACGGCCCCAGAATCTCGACGAAGGGCCCCCGATTCCGCACCGTTGCCGGATCGGCGGCCACGACGAGGTAGCCGCCGCCGGCGAGCACGGTTTCATCGGGAAAGTCGTAGCGGATCGCGCCGCGAAGCCGCCACCCCGAGAGATCGACATCCGCCGCCATCTGGTTGTGGAGTTCGATCCATTCGGACTCCTCCGGCGAGGTGCGGAAGTGGATTTCGTTGAAAACGACGACACTGTCTTGCGCCTCGGCCCCCGCGAGGGCGAGCAAGGACCACGCGATCGCCCAGAGCTGGGTTGGCCGGATCATCGATTAATCTACTTCGAACTCGTCGATGAACCAACCGGCTTGGTTGGTCGGATCGCCGTCCTCCCCGGACAAGAATTCGAATTCGATGATCACCGGAGCGTTGAGATCCGGCAAGCGAATGGACTCTCTCGCCCAATCATCATCCGTGTTCCCATCGGGGCCCACATAGAGCTTGAGTCCGCCCACGAGGATGGAGTCGTCGGCATCGAGGATGTTGATGCGCCCACCTTCGCCATCGGCCGCGGCCATGAAGTGTTGGAAGGTCAGCTTGGCCCGACCCGCACCGGTGAGATCAATGACAGGCGAGCGCAGGAAGATGCCGGTGGCGTCTTCGTAGTTGGCAGCGAGGCCCGTGCCGAAGACATTGTCACCGGCGAAGGCGGTGGCGGGACCATTGTCGACGGGAGGTCCGGCTTCCCAAGCGGTGCCCGTTTCCGGGAAATCAACAATGACGCCCACGGTCCAGTCGCCCTGACCGTCTTCAAAGCCATCGGAGAAGAGAGGTGGCGCTGCCTGTTCCCGCACGCGGTAGTAGCGTTCGGGCTGACTGGCGATGTCGTCAGACGTGTCCGTGTAGCTCAGCAGTGGTTCCGTCGGCGGCAGGCCTTCGACGAGCAGTTCCCAATTGACGAGATCGGTCGAGACCTCCACCGCATAGAAGACGCCGGCTTCCGATTCCCAGGTGATGGTCACGCTCGAGGGACCATCACGGGTGATGGAAGAGATGTTGAATCGCGAGGCGGCGCTCGACATCATTCCGTTGCCGGAGTCGTCTAACACCAATGTGAATCCGGCTCCCGCCGCCCGCACGGCTCCCGGCGGGTCGGTCTCGAGTCCCGATGTGGGTGTCCAGGTGAACTCGCCCACCGAGCCGCCGGATTCGGCGGAGAAGAGTTCGAATACCTCGGCGGCTTGTTGCGGTGTGTAATCGTGCGCGCTGAGCCGCAGGTTGCGAATGGCATTCGCTTGGTGCGCTGAGAGCGCGCCGGAGAAGACGAAGACGTCGTCGACCACGCCGTTGAGGTCCTGGTTGTCATAGCGACCAATTTCGATCTCGGGCTCTCCATCGCTTCGCCCGCGGTCGGGCGTCGTCGCCGTCTCGGTCGTCTGGGCGTCTGGGTCGTCACTGCCCACGTAGAGAACCGCCAGATCGTCAGCGTCGCTAAAGGTCGCCGCCACATATTGCCACTCGCCAGGAGTGATCTCGCCCGCGATGGCCGGTGCGGCGCCGCTGGCCACGCCAAACCCGGCCGCGCCCTGGTTGTCGCTCACGGTGATGCCGCGATCCCATCCGCCGTTGTCGATGGCCATGAAGCCGTCGAACTCAAACTCATCGATGTTGACCCAGCCGCCAAAGGTGACCTCCGGTTGCTCGGTGGGATTGACGTCCACGGGGATATTGACCGAGGCGCCGGTGTTGTTCTCGGCGTCGGGATCGTTGATATCGATGCCCTGTCCGCGGAGGCCGTCGCTAAAGGCCACTTCGTCCGGGTTCATTTCCGGCCGGGCATCGTTGCCGTTGCCTGACAGATCTTCATAGGTGCCTTCGAACTCAAAGTAGGCCAGGAGTTCCGGGGCAGGAGCTCGTGGGACACTGAGGGGATCGTTGGGATCCTTGCCCGTGGCCAATTCAAAGCCGTCGGACACGCCGTCGCCATCGGTATCCAGTGCCAAGGGATCGGTCATGTGTTCATTGACCTCCGCGCCATCCGCGAGGCCGTCCCGATCGGTGTCTTTGACTGTGGGCCGGGTTGTTAGTTCAAACTCCTGGAGGTTTGTCAGGCCATCCTCATCGGGGTCGCCGTCGGCAGTCTGTGCCAGATTTCCGAAGTTGACCGTTTCCCAAATGTCGTCCAAGCCGTCATCATCGGAGTCCGCGTCGGCGGCGGCGCCGCTTTGCATCCCGTTGCCGGCACTGTCCAACACCACCGTGAAATTGCCGTCGCCGATGTCGGCTACGGCACCGGGAATGGCGGCGTCCAAGCCACTCACAGGTTCCCAGCCGAGGTCGTTGACGACCCCGGTGAGGTTCCCATCGAAGAGGACAAAGAGCGACCCTACGTCAGCCGGCGAGTAATCCAGCGGGCTCAGTCTGAGGTTGCGGATGGCCGCGACGCGACTGGCGTCCAACGCGGAATCGAAGACGAAGACGTCGTCTACGAGGCCGTTGAGGTCCTGATTGTCGTAGCGGCCGATTTCGATGACCGGCTCGCCGGCAGTCGTGTTGTCGCCGCCCGATGTGGCCTCCACCGTCTGGGTCGAGACCATGGCGTCGCCGACATAGAGCGTGGACGTGCTCTCTTCACTATCGAAGGTGGCGACCACGTACTGCCACTCTCCCGGGGTGATCGCGCCGCCGTGCACCGGGGCGTCGCCGCTGGCGATGCCAAAGGCTTGGCTGTCTTGCGCATTCACCGTGATGCCGCGATCCCAACCGCCATTGTCCGTGGCCATGAAGCCATCAAATTCGAATTGGTCGGAGACATTGACCCAGCCGCCGAAGGTGACGCCGGGAAGCTCGCTCGGATTGGCATCGATGGGAATATCGACCGAACCGCCCGAGTTGTTGTCGGCGTCGGGGTCATTGATCATGAGGGACTTACCGCGGAAGCCGTCGTCGACAAAACTGAGTTCACCAGGGTTCTGTGAGGGTTCGGCCTCGTTTCCCTTGCCCGATCCGTCGGCATAGTTGTCCTCGAAGGTGTAGTATGCCAGGAGTTCCGGAGCCGGTCCGCGATCCACACTGGTGGGATCTTTGGGGTCCGTGCCCGCCGCGATCTCCGCACCATCGAGGACTTCATCATCATCCGTATCGGCGTCCAGGGGATCCGTCTCGTGCTCGTTCACTTCGGCGCCGTCGGCAAGTCCATCGCCATCGGAGTCACTGGCGCCGGGCCGTGTGCCGAGATCGAATTCCTGCGTGTTGGTGAGGCCGTCCTCATCGGGGTCGCCCTCCGGGGTCTGATCGAGATTGCCAAACTCTGCCAGTTCCCAGGCATCCTCCAGACCGTCGTCGTCCGAATCCGGGTCCACGTCCGTGGCAGCGCTTTGCATGCCATTGCCCGCATCGTCTAACACCACGGCGAATTTTCCATCGCCGGCGTCGGTCACGGCTCCCGGGACATCGGCCGCGAGCCCACTGACAGGATCCCAACTCAGTTCACCGACGGCACCGCTGAGACCGCCCTCAAACAAGGTGAAAAGCGCGGCCGCATCTGCCGGTGTGTAGTTGAGCCCGCTGAGGCGCAGATTGCGAATGGCGGAGACACGATGCGCGTCCAGGGCTTCGTCAAAGACGAAGACGTCGTCCACGAGACCGTTGAAATCTTGATTGTCGTAGCGGCCGAGTTCGATCACGGGCTCGCCCACATCGGTGAAATCCCCACCGGAAGCTGCTTCCACGGTTTGGGTGGCGGCCATGGCATCTCCCACGTAGATCGTGGACGTGCCCGCCTCACTGTCAAACGTGCCAACCACATACTGCCACTCGCCCGGCGTGATCGCGCCCCCCGGTGTCGGCGCTTCACCGCTGGCGACGCCGAAAGCGTTCGTGCTTTCGGCATTCACCGTGATCCCGCGATCCCAGCCGCCGTTGTCCAAGGCCATAAAGCCGTCGAACTCGAACTGGTCTGACACATTGACCCACCCGCCAAAGCTAACGCCTGGTAGTTCACTTGGATTGGCGTCGATCGGAATCTCGACAACGCCACCAGAGTTCGGTTCGGCATCCGGATCATTGATGTTGAGTGATTTGCCGCGGAACCCGCTGTCGGTGAAACTGAGTTGGTCAGGGTTTTCTCCGGGGGCGGCGTCATTTCCCTTTCCTGAGGCGTCGACGTAGTCATCCTCAAACGCATAATAGGCGAGGATCTCTCCCGCCGGAGTCGAAGCGAGGGATAGCCAAAGGAAAGCGGAGCAAATGGGAAGAAGAATTACTCGGGGCTTCATGATCCTTCTAGCGTCTGAGAGTGGGAAAGCTGAGACAAGCAATCAATGCTGTTCAAGATGCACTTTGACCTTTGTAATCTCCACCAGGGGTTCTGGTGCCAGTAGCCAGAGCGTCTTCGAGATGATAGAGAAATGGCGATGTTGAGGATACTCCAACTCTGCGGTGGCATGGCGTGGCTCATCGTCACCGGTTGCGGTGATCGTGAGGTACAGGCCCCGTTGACGTCCGAGACGGTTGCGTCCGATGCTCAGGCTCAAGCCCAAGCCCAAGCCCAAGCGCTGGGTTCGCTTCCCGAGCGCGGGCTGGAGATGCACCAGCGGTTGGCGGAGGAATTGGCCAACGTCGATCCGGGGAGTGAGGAATGGGAGAGTGAAGCCTTTACGGAATCGATTTCTGCCTTGATGAAGAAGAGCATCGCGGCCTGGCTGGTTCAGCGTGATGAGGCCTCGGAGAAAGCGCTAGAAAAGACTCTGGCATCCGGGATCGAGAGCAACGCCCTTCGTCCCTCCGATCGAAGGCCGATTTACCGTGGGCGCGAGATCACGATCTGGGAGAATGCCGGCGATGATGAGTCCGGACATCGCGTGCAGGGCTACGAGGCGTTTCGCCAGGCCTTGACCGCTCTGTCAGAACCGCTTGAAGGCGCCTCGGAGCCATATGCCAAGTTCAAGGTCAAGCATGTTGAGCGGCATGAGGATTCGATTGAGGCGCATTTGTTATTCGAATGGAGAGGGAGACATCCCGCGGGATGGACTCAGATCTCCTCTGCCTGGCAAACGCACTGGACTCCGAGCGAGCCCTATCAACTCAAACGTGTTCAGGTGCAGGACTACCGGGAAGCTTCGCCGGGCGAGGGCCGCATCGAGTTTCTCGACATTGCGCCTCGCGTTTTGGCCAACGAATCCGCTTATGCCGATCACCTGGCGCACAGCTTTGACTACTGGCGGGCGCGGTCTGATCGCAGCCTGGTGGCGGATTTGCTCGGTGCTCAAGGGGTGGCCATCGGAGATGTGAATGGCGACTTGCTCGATGATGTCTATGTCTTGCAACCCGGTGGTCTGCCCAACCGGCTCTTTCTCCATCGAGCGGATGGCACTGCCGTTGATGTGGCGGAAGAGGCTGGCGTAGCCATCCTCGATTTCTGCCGGAGCGCCCTGCTGATCGATCTCGATAACGATGGCGACGATGACTTGGCGGTAGCGCTGGCTTGGGCGGTTGCCCTCTTTGAGAATGACGGGGGCGGCAAATTCACGCCTCGTGGGAAGATTGCTAGTAGCGGTCAGATCAACTCCATGGCGGCGGCGGACTACGATGCCGACGGTCGTGTCGATCTCTATGTTTGCGGGCGCGATGCCAGTGGCGCTCTGAAAGCAGAACAAGGAGCCCTTGGAATCCCCATGCCCTATTACGATGCCAACAACGGCGGGCCTAACATGCTCTTGCGGAATCGAGGGGACTTCAATCTGGTGGATGTGACCCGCGACGTGGGGATGGAGGCGAACAATCGGCGGTTTAGCCTCGCCTGTGCCTGGGAAGATTTTGACAACGATGGCGATCAAGATCTCTACGTGGCGAATGATTTCGGTAGAAACAATCTCTACCGCAACGATGAGGGCTGGTTCACGGACATCGCGGTCGAGGCCGGCGTCGTCGATATCGGACCGGGAATGTCCGCGGCGTGGGGAGATCATAATGCCGATGGTCTCATGGACTTGTATGTGGGCAACATGTGGTCCAACGCCGGCAATCGAATCACTTTACAGGAGGCCTTCCTGCCGAACGCTGACGAGACCACCAAATCGCAGGCCCGCCGTCATGCGAGGGGAAATTCCGTTTACATCAATCACGGGGACGGCACCTTCCAAGATGTGACCTTGGCCTCGGGGGCCAACATGGCGCGCTGGGCCTGGAGTTCCAATTTCATCGATCTGAACAACGATGGGAATGAAGATCTCGTGGTGGCCAACGGCATGATTACTACGGATGACACGGGAGATTTGTGAAGTTTCGCCTGGCGGCGGGTCTCGTCGCAATCTCCGGATGCGAACCGGACGCCGAACGCGAGCTATGCCTATCGCAAGGCATGGAAAGCGTTGAATACGATGCTAGAGGAAGGGCGATCCTACAGCGGCTACGAGCGCAATAGTGCGTTCCTCAATCTCGGACCGGCGAGCGACGGCAGGCCACGTTATGCGGACATCTCGGGAGCGAGCGGTCTCGACATGCTGGACGACGGCCGGTCCATCGGCGTCACCGATTGGGATTTCGATGGCCGGTTAGACTTTTGGATCACCAACCGGACGGCCCCTCGCCTGCGGCTTCAGCATAACCGTTCGCAGACAGCGCACGCTTTCGTCGCTCTGCATTTGTTGGGACAGTCGATCGGTGCCCGGGTCAGGCTCACGGTTGATGGCCAGCCGCGCGTGCGCTCGGTTCGGGCCGGACAGGGTTTTCTGGCCCAGTCCAGCCGCTGGCTGCACTTCGGAATCCGGGCTGGGGAGACGATCAGCAAGGCCGAAGTGCGCTGGCCGGGCACCTCCGTTTACGAGCCCATTCGCGGCCTGGAGGAGGGACGGTTTTTCACGCTGAGAAAAGACGAGGGAAGCGCACAGCCCTGGCAACCTCCGCAGCAAGGTACTCTTCCGGAGACGAACGGTGTTGAGAAGACGACGGAACGGGCGCGCATCGTCATGGCCTCGCCGCTGCCGTTTCCCAAGGCGGAGTACCGCGGCTTTGATGGCGAGACGCACGCTGTCTCAAGCGACAATCAGCCCTTGCTCATCAATCTGTGGGCTTCATGGTGCGGCCCCTGTGTCACGGAACTGCGGGAATGGAATGATCACCAGGCTCAGTTAGAAGCAGCAGGGTTGCGTGTGCTCGCGCTGAGCGTCGAAGAAATGGACGCGCCCATGGCGGAGCGGATCGACTTGGCCCAAGCGTTCATGAAGAAGCATGAAATCGGATTGGGAGTCGGATTGGCGACCGCTGAGTTCTTGGAGACTTTGGAGGTGACTGGCCGAGGGCTGCTCGACAAGTTTGAGTCCTTCCCCATTCCCAGCAGTCTCTTGCTGGATACGCAAGGGCGGGTCAGCTTTGTTTACAAGGGGCCCGTCCGAGTGGGGCAACTGGTGCAGGATGTGGCACAGCTCGGAGCACCCCAGCCGGAACGCCACACTGCGGCTTCGCATTTTCCGGGAACGTGGATTGAAGGCCCATGGCCGGCCACACCGACGGTCATCATCGACAAGTTCATGAGCTTTGGCAATCCGGCGGCGGCCAAGGCCTATCTCGACACGTTCGGGACGTCGCCTGATCTTCGGGCGCAGCAGGATCTCTCGGAATCCTACTATCTCGTGGCCAACGAACTTCGCATCCAGAAGCGTGAAGAGGAAGCCATTCGCGCCTATCAACGTGCCCAGGAATTGGCCCCGCAAAAGACGCTGGTTAGGCTGGAACTGGGCACCATGCTCTTCAAACATCGCCGCTACGCAGAGGCGGCGCCTCATCTCGCCGAGGCCTTGAGGGCGGAGCCGGACAACCTCAACACGCGAAAAATGTTGGCTCTCGCATTCGTTCAGTCGGGGCGGCATGGTGAAGCCGTGCCGCATCTGGAGACGCTGACGCGGATCAATCCCCGGGATGCGACGGCGCATCTTTGGTTAGGCCACAGCCTCATACGAGCGCGTCAGCCGCAGAGAGCGGTGGACCATTTTCGCCGTGCCCTGCAGTTCAATCCCCGTTCGGAATTGGCGGCCAATGAACTCGCGTGGATCCTCGCGACTCACAGCAAGGCCGCCATTCGCGATCCCAAGGAAAGTCTGAAGTTGGCCCAGAGGGCTCTGCAGCAGGCCGGTTCGCGGAAGGCGAGCATCCTCGATACCTTGGCCGCGGCCCAGGCGGCCAACTTCGATTTCGAGGCTGCAGTGGCGACGGCTCAGGAGGCGCTGACGGAGGCTAAACGAGCGGGGAACGCCCGGCTGGCAACGGATTTGCAGCGCCGGCTTGAGATCTACCGGCAAGGCCGGCCCTACCGGGAAATCGGCCCCTCGGGGCCCTGAAGCGGAAACGCGATCTCCGGCTTCGTGGAGCCTTCGTAGGCGGGCGTGGATTCCAAGCATTTACCCCGAGGATGAGCCCCCCAAACTGATTTCATGAGCGAAGTGAAGCACTACGGCGTTTTCCAGTTCAAACCCGGCGTCACCGCGGAACAGATCGACGAATGTTTTGCCGAGATGCGCGGGATGGTGGGAAAGATCCCCGGCCTCCTCGAGGTCATTCATGGTCCTTACGATAGTCTGGAAGGTTTGAATGAGGACTTCACCCATGGCTTCATCATGACTTTCGATTCTGCGGAATCACGGGACGCCTACCTCCCTCATGAGGAGCATGAGCGCGTCAAGAATGTCGTCGTGCCCAGATTGGAGCGCGTGATCGTATTTGACTTTGAATGGCCACGTCAATGAACACGACCTCACGACTACTTTCGTGCGGCGCCTTCTGTTTGTGGGCGCTCGCTGTCTCTGGGTATGCGCAAGACGCCAAGCCGGACCCGGTCTCGCTCTTTGATGGCAAGACCTTGGCGGGCTGGGAGTCCAAGTTCCTCGATCGTTGGCGGGTCGAGGAAGGCGCCATTATGTCAGGCGATGAGAAATCCAAGATCCCTGACAATTACTTCCTCTTCACATCGAAGACCTACACGGATTTCGAATTCCGCTGTCAGTTTCGCCTTACGGGAGATCCCAAGACTGGCTTGATCAACAGCGGCATCCAGTTCCGCTCGGAGAAACTGGACAACGGTCATGCTCGCGGCTATCAGGCGGACATCGGTGATCCGGAATGGTGGGGTTGTATCTATGACGAACACCGTCGCAACCGGATCATTGCCAAGGCAGACCCTGAGAAGGTGGTGCCGGCGGTGAAGCGCGGTGATTGGAACGAGTATGTCATTCGCTGTGAAGGATCGCGTTCTCGCCTGTGGATCAATGGGGTTCTCACGGTGGATTACACCGAGCGCGATCCCAACGTGCCGCGGACGGGCCACATTGCGGTGCAGATTCATTCCGGCGGTGCTGCCAAGGTGGCCTTCAAGGATCTCGTCATCACGGAGTTGAAAGTGCTCGAGTCTCCGCTGAGTTCAGAGGAGCAGCGCCAGTCCTTCGTCCTGCCCCAAGGCTTTGAAATTGAACTCGTGGCCAGTGAGGAATCGGGATTGCCCAAGCCGATCGCAGTTAGTTTCGACGATGCGGGTCGTCTGTGGTCGATGACGGCAACGGAGTACCCGCTGGATGGCAATGACGCCCCGGCCCAAGCGGAGGCTCTTTGGAAGCGGGGAGGCCGGGACAAGGTGGTTGTTATTGATGAGCCCTTGGGAGAGGGCCCCCATGAGGCGCGCGTTTTTGCCGACGGCCTCGCCATGCCTATGGGCATCCTGCCTTGGAGAGACGGCGTAATCCTCGGGCACGGCCCTGAGATTATTTCACTGACGGATACCGATGGCGATGGCCGGGCAGACAAGCGGGAGACCTTGCTCAGTGGTTTTGGAATCAATGATTCCCATTTGTTGCCCCACCAGTTCACGCTTCTGCCAGGTGGCACGATCGCCATGGCTCAGGGGGCATTCAATCGATCCCAGGTTCAGGCCGGCGATCAGGATCCCGTGTCCTTTGATTATTGCAAGATGGGCCGGTTCACACCCGATGGCTCACGCTTTGAGGTCATTGCCCATGGATTGAACAATATCTGGGGCTTGGTGCTGAACCGTGAAGGCGAGTTGTTCATTCAAGAAGCCAACGATCTGGGCTTTTCCGTCGTGCCCTTTCAGATGGGCGAGAACTTTCCCGGAATTGGTGGGCAAAAAGCGAAGCCGTACGCTCCATTCGCCTCACCGATGTGCGATTTCCGGGTTGGAGGTACGGGACTCTCCGGATTGGCGGTTTCACAGGATCTGAGCGGTGGCTTTCCGGAGCCCTGGCATGAGGTGATGCTGGTGGCGAATCCCATCACCCGCAGCATCAACGCGGTGACGGTGGAACGCGAGGAAGACGGTACCTTTTCCATGGATCGGGAGGTGGATTTTCTCACGAGCCGGGACGATTGGTTTCGCCCTATCGCTTTGAGCTTTGGCCCCGACGGCTGCCTCTACATCGTCGACTGGTACAACAAGATCATCTCGCACAATGAGGTCTCGCGCTCGCATCCCGATCGTGACCGAAGCCGGGGCAGGATTTGGCGCGTGCGCCACCAGAGCCAGACGCGGCGCGAGGTGCCGGATCTCACTGCGGTTGGCGATGCCGATCTGATTCGCGCCTTGCAGAGCGAGCCCACCTGGGAAATGGGCGCGGCGCGGCGTCAGATCGTCTTTCGCGAGGCGGTGGACCTCGCGCCTCGCTTGGTCGAGCTGATCATGAACGAAGATGTCCGGGAGGACACGCGCATTCATGCCAGTTGGGCGCTGAGTGAGCTGGGCGCCGTCAGTCCGGAAGTCGCCAGTGCCTTGATGGCCTCGAGCCATCGCAATGTGAGGAAGGAGGGCGCCCGCGTGTCATCGGATCCCGAAGCTCTACAGGGGCTGGCGGCGGATCCTGATCCCTACGTGCGTGGTGCCGCCATTCGACGCCTGGCGCAATTGATAGTCTCGGAGCCGAAGGCTGTTGAAGCCTTGATCCATTTCGCCGCGCCGGTGGAGGATGGCCTTTCGGAGCGCCATGCTTATTTTCGGGAATATGAGAGGTATCTGGTGCGGGCGGCCTTGGAGGAGGTTCCGGATCGTTTGCTCCAAGTCCTGAACGACGTCGAGGCCGAGGAGCTTCCGGTAGAGAACCGCTTGTACGCCTGTCTGGCGCTTCCTCCAAAGGAGGCATCAGCACCCTTCCTCGATTTGTGGTCGAAGACAAACCAGCAGGTCACTGACGAAGAATTGCTCTTGCTCTTGAGGGCGTCGGAATCAGCGGAACGGCGGCCTGTGGTCATCGAACTCTTCTCAGATCCCAACCGGGCGCCCGAACTCTTCCGGAGCATCCTGCGCCAGAAGGAACGGCTGCAGAATCAATCGTTGGATGAGACCTTGGCCCCCGCCTTGGGCCGGCTCGCTGAGGTGGGAGGTCATGAAGGCCTCGTCATCGAAGTCGCCTCCGAGTTTCGCATCGCGGCACTGGCGGAGAGTTTGGGGAACATGGTCATGAAGGATTCCTTGGAGATGCCTTTGCGCATTGCGGCGATCAACGCCATGGGGCGGGTGGGCGCCCAAGATGCCTTGACGATCCGGAAGCTGGTCGTGGACGGCGATGCTCCTCTGGGATTGCGCCGCGCCGCCATGATCACGCTCGGGTCTAACGAAAGCGAGATCGCGGAGGCGCTGATCGTTCCAGAGCTTGCCGGTCTAACATCGGTAGAGAGAGAATCGGTGCTGGAAGCGCTCGGCCGCACGGTCAGCGGCTCGCGAATCATTCTGGCCGCGCTCGCTGCGGAGGCCGTTGATCGCGATGAATTCAGTCCCGGAGTTTTGGAAACGATGCGAGTCTTGCTCCCTGACGATCCGGCGATGGATGCGCTGTGGAATTCGGCTTCGAGCCGCTTTGCCCGGGCGCTGCGTTTGCCGGGTGAGGCCGAGGCCTATGCCGCGGCGGAGATCCACTTGGAGGGCCCTTTCACGGTGGAAACCTGGGTGCGGCTGGACGAGGGCATCGACAATGCGGATGGCATTCTCGGTCGTCCCGGAACTGCTGACTTCAACTTTTTTGGTGGACGGTTCCGAGTCTATGGCGGCCCGGGCATTGGTGACATTGTCGTGGCCTCAAAGCCGACGGTTGCCGGCGCGTGGACCCACCTCGCCGTTGCTCGTTCTGCGAACGGAGACGTATCTCTCTACATCAACGGCGAACTCGACGAGAAAGGCTCACGAGTGTTCGGTGCTCCCCTCCAGGATTTGGCCATCGGCCGCACGACGCCCAATGGATCGGGAACGAAGGGATACTTCATGGAGTATCGAGTGTGGGATCACGAACGTTCCGAGGATGAGATTCGCAAGGCGTTTACTCGCAGCTTTGGAGAAGGTGAAAGGCCGAAGGGATTGACACACTACTATGCCCACGGGGCTGACGAACAAGCGCTGGTGGGCGGCGCCAAAATCGTCGCGGTCGCGGAGGGGCCCCCGCTACGGGACGAGGCGGCGGCAGCGGAGGAAGAGAGGAAGCTTGCCAAGTACAAGGCCATCGCCCAGCGAGGCGGTGATCCTCAGCGAGGTCTGCCACTGTTTCAGGGACTTTGTCTGACCTGTCATCAGGTTGGTGGGAAAGGCGCTGGTGCCGCGCCGGCCCTGGATGGTTCGGGTCACCGGGATCTGGACGGGCTCTTGCGCGCCATCCTCTTCCCCAACGCTGCCGTGGAACCGGGCTATCGTGCTTACCGCGTGGAAACCTTGGATGGTCGATTGTTCGAGGGCTACATGGTGAAGCACGACGCCGCCGGCGCGGTGCTGCGCTACATGGGCGGCAGCGATCAATTCATCCCCCAGCATGAAATCCAGAGAGCGCGCCATCTGAACCGCTCCTTCATGCTGCCGGGACTCATTGAGGGGCTCGCGGAAGCTCAGGTGGCCGATCTCATTGCCTATATCAGCACATTGAAAGAGGAGACCCCGGCCGAGCCTTTTGGCAAACAAGTGAGCCGGGGAGGCATCCGCCATTCGTTCCTCGTCACCGGTCCGAAGACGGTTCTGATCGGGGAGGACGACCGGGTTGAGTGGGAGATCGATGATGCGTCTCGAGACGGGAGTGTGCTGGCCAATGGCAATATCCTCGTGGCCCACGCGCAGACCGCACGGGAGTATGACCGTCAGGGGAACGTGGTCTGGGAATACCGGATCAGTTCCGGAAACGGAGAGCTGGAGCGGGCGACGCGTCTTGAGAATGGGTCGACCTTGATTGTGGAACTCGGTCGTTCGCCGCAGTTGTTGGAAGTGGATCGCGACGGCAAGCCGCAGGTCACCGTTCCTCTGCAACCGGAGACGGACAATGTGCACATGCAGACACGCATGGCGGTGAAGTTAGGCAATGGAAACTATCTCGTGCCCCACTTGTTAGCCTTTGCCGTCAAAGAATACTCACCTCAGGGCGAGATCGTCCGGGTGATCCCGACGGATCTCGAAGAACTTGGCGGCCGCGAGGCCCGCAACTGGCCGTTCACCGCCATCCCCCTATCCCGTGGGAACGTTTTGGTGAACCTCACCAACGGCAACAAGACGGTGGAGTTCGACAGCGAAGGCAAGGTGGTATGGCGTGCGGACAATTCGGTTCGAAGCGGGCTATTCGCGGATCCCTGTGGTGCGCAGCGTCTTCCCAATGGGAATACGGTGATTTGCAGTTACGGCCAGCGTAAGCCGGGGGAAGCGAGGATCTTCGAGATCACGCCGAATAAGGAGGTTGTTTGGGAGTATGTGAACGATGCGATTCGCGCGCACCATGTTCACATCTTGACGACCAACGGCAAGCCTTTGGAGGGCAAGCCGTTGCGGTGAAACCCTTGAGGAACGTGCCTGTCCACACTGCTCGCGAGCCCGAATCCTCTGACGTCCTACTCGTTGGAGGAGGTATCATGTCGGCGACCCTCGGTGTCCTGCTCAAGGAGTTGGATCCCAGCCTCAAGATTCACTTGTACGAGTGTGGTCAAGAGGTGGGGGCCGAAAGCTCGAACGCCTGGAACAACGCGGGCACTGGGCATGCCGGGATCTGCGAACTCAGCTACACGACCGGTCGCGGCGCGGACGGAAGCGTCGACGTGCGCAAGGCGATCGCGATCTATGCCGAATTTGAACGATCGAAACAGTTCTGGGCTCACGCGGTTCGTCGAGGGATTATCGCCGATCCGGATCAGTTCGTGCGTCAAGTGCCTCACATGAGTTTCGTTTGGGGGCGCGAACAGGTTGCCTTTCTCAAGTCTCGTTATGATGGGATGGTGAAACACCCGTTCTTCGAGAGCATGGTTTACACGGAAGATCCGGCCACGATTCAAGGCTGGGCGCCACTGCTCATGGAAGGCAGGGGGGACGAGCCCGTGGCGGCGACAAAAATGGACGGGGGAACCGATGTCAACTTTGGTCGCCTCGCTGAAGAATTGATCGCTTGGTTAGACGGGCAGGCCGATTGCCGGGCATCCGTAGCGCATCGCGTGATGGATTTGGAACAGGATGGCGATCAGTGGCGGGTGCGTGTTTGCAATCTCCAGACCGGGGAACGATTCGATCACGAGGCGAAGTTCGTCTTTCTCGGTGCCGGGGGCGGGACGCTGCCATTGCTTCAGAAAGCCGGGATTCCGCAGGGCCGGGGTTTTGGCGGCTTCCCGGTCGGCGGTCAATGGCTTGTTTGCGACCGGCCAGGCGTCACGGAGAAACACTTCGCCAAGGTCTATGGTCAGGCGTGTGATTCTGCGCCCACGATGGCCGTGCCCCACCTCGACGCCCGGATCATTGACGGAAAACGCGCCTTGCTGTTTGGGCCTTTTGCCAGTTGGACTTCCAAGTTTCTCGCCCGGGGCGGGAAGTTCACCGATTTGCCGGCCTCCATTCGCCCAAGCAATTTGGCTTCCTTGATCAAGGTAGGTCTGAAGAATCTCGACCTCATTCGCTATCTGGTGAAGGAAGGATTGCAGACGAAGCGAAGCCGCATGCGCCAGCTCCGTCAGTTCTACCCAATGGCGGAGGATCGTGATTGGCGGATCGTCGATGCCGGGATCCGGGTCCAGGCGATCAAGAAGGAAGATGGCGCTGCGGGAATCGTTCACTACGGGACCGAGATCGTCACGGATGAGCGAGGAACTTTGGGGGCATTGTTGGGAGCTTCACCGGGGGCCTCGGTTTCCGTTTCCGTGATGCTTCAAGTGGTGGCGCGCTGTTTTCCCCATCTGATCGGGTCGCCCCGATACCTCGAGATGCTTGGCGATCTCGATCATCGTGATGAGAGTGTGCTTCAGTGGGAAAGCCTTCCGGCGGATTGGGCGGCCAATGATGAGGCACTTGGATTGAGTCCTGGTGCTAGCGAACCACTTCTTGAGGAGGGACTGGTTGAGCGGTGATCTGACATTTTCGTGACGGGCTAACAAGCGGCAAAATCTATCCCATGGATCTACAATTAGAAAGCAAGACTGTCATTGTGACTGGGGGCGCAAGTGGCATCGGCAAAGCCATTTCTGAAGCCTTTGTCGACGAGGGCGCCAAGGTGATGGTCTTTGACCGGCATCCCTGTGAAGGTGCCCCGGGTGAAGAGGGGGCCGGGGCGAGCAAGGGTGATTGCCGGCACTTTCAGGTTGAACTCACGGAATCGAGTGCGGTGGAGAGCGCCATCCGTGCTGTGCTCGAGGACACCGGCCGGATCGATGTCGTGGTGAACAACGCGGGGGTGAACGACGGAGCCGGCTTGGAATGTGGGCCGGATGCGTTTCGGCAATCGCTGGAATTGAATCTGGTTCAATATTTCAGCGTGGTGCACCACGCCCTGGAGGCGCTGAAATCGGCGGAGGGAAACATCATCAATATTGGATCGAAAGTTGCCGTGACGGGTCAAGGAGGCACCTCGGGCTACGCCGCGGCCAAAGGGGGCGTCCATTCGTTGACACGCGAATGGGCGGTCGATCTCGCCATCCACGGTATCAGGGCCAATGCAGTGGTGCCTGCCGAGACATGGACACCGCTCTACGAGAAATTCCTATTTTCGCGGGAGGATCCCGATGCCAGTCGTCGCGAAATTGAACAGTGTATTCCGCTGGGAAACCGGTTTACCCAACCGGAAGAGATTGCGCGCATGGTGGTTTTCTTAGCCTCTCCCCGGTCCAGTCACACCACGGGTCAGATCATTCACGTCGATGGGGGCTATACGCACTTCGACCGCATGTATGGCCGCGGCGGTGTCGAATAGTTAGCACATCAGTCTTAGAGATGACCTCTGGCAAATAAGGACGGAGATGGGGCGGACATGAGTGTTTGCATCATTTGGCTCGGTTCACTTGGAAGTGGCTATCGATGTTCAGAAGGCCGGATGCCCGTCCACTTGAGAAAGGTATTGGAAAAAGCGAAGGGGTTCTCGTAGCCGACCATGTGGGCAATGGTCTCGATCTTCTCATTGGTCGTGGAGAGCAGTTCGGCGGCATGACGCATGCGCAAGAACGTCAGGTGTTTGATAGGACTCCGCCCGATGTGCTTCAGGCAAAGTCGCCGCAACTGTTCCGTGCTCATGCAGGCGATCCGGGCGATCTCCTGCAAGGTCCAGGTGCGCCCAAGATCCTTGCTCACCGTATCCCAGGCGCGCCAAATCCGGTCATCGGCCGCCAAGGGCCGGGAAAACCGCAGCACGTAGTGATGAACGAGTTGCACCCAGTGATTGCGAATGGCGGCTTCTCCCTGGCTGGGGCTTGCGTGTTCGGCGGCAAATCCTTCGATCGCGAGTTTGATCGGATGGGCGTCATAGGGGCCCATGGCTGGCGAGGTGGCTGTGGCCACGGGGGTGCCCACGCCGCGCGGTTCGAGATAACGCACCCATGCGAAATGCCAACGCTTGCTTGATCCCGTGCGCAGAGCGTTGACGCTATGCGGGGGGAGCAAGGCCGCCATGCCGGGCTTGACGGTCTCCCAATCGCCATCGACCAGGATGGACCCGCTGCCGGCGATGCAGGCCAGGAAGAAGGTACCTGACTGATCGGTCCGGACAATCTCGAACGGCGGGCTGGCGAACATGAGGCCGACGTGCAAGATGTTGTACTGCGAGAGAAGTGAGCACACCGGAGCCTGAGAGAGCCATCCGCGGGTATCGTGGGCATCGGCGCGAACCACTTGGTAGCGTGTGTTCTCTCCCAGGGTGTGGATATCAGATAGGCTTTCGTGGGGCGCGGGCACAGGAAGTTCTAGAAATGCACAGCAACATCCTGAACCCTATGGGCTCAAAGATCAAACCTGAACGCCCTCATGCCCAACCCTTGGACCGGTATCGGAAATCCCTACACTCGTGAAGAAGTCATCGCACGATTGCGTGCCACGCTCGATCGTGGTGAAGCCATCATCGCCGCCGGCGCCGGCACTGGCATCAGTGCAAAGTTTATAGAAAAGGGCGGCGCTGACCTCATCATCATTTACAATTCGGGACGTTTTCGGATGGCAGGTCATGGATCCACCGCCGGGCTCATGGCCTATGGCGATGCCAACGCGGTGGCCATGGAGATTGGTGAGTATGAAGTCCTGCCCGTGGTGGAAGAAGTGCCCGTCATTTGCGGCGTGCACGCCACCGATCCTCGCCGGCGCATGTGGCATTGGTTGCTCAAAGTGAAAGACATGGGATTCAGCGGTGTGAACAATTTCCCCACCCATTCCATCGTGGACGGCAAGTTTCGCCAGATCCTCGAGGAGACTGGCATGAGCACGAAAAAGGAGGTGGGGATGATTGGACTGGCGCGAAAGATGGATCTGTTTAGCATCGTCTACGTGGATTCGGAAGACGAGGCCAAGGCGATGGCCGAGGCCGGCGCCGATGCCATCATCGCGCATGTGGGCACGACCATCGGTGGTTCCATCGGCGTGGTTGACGCCACCATGACGCTTGGTCAGGCAGCCACCCGGACGCAGGAGATCATTGATGCGGCCAAGTCGGTGCGCCGGGACATCTTCTTTCTCAGTCACGGAGGCCCCATTGCCACGCCGGCAGACGCTGCCTACATCAACGAGAACACGGAGGCGGTGGGGTTCGTTGGCGCCTCTTCCCTGGAACGCATGGCGGTGGAAGATTCCCTAACTAATTTGACCAAAGAATTCAAGTCGATCCCGTGCCCGGCGGCGAAGTCATGAAGAGGATCGCGGTGCTGGGGACGCTGGACAGCAAGGGACACGAACACGCCTTTGTCGCTGATCGCCTGCGAGCCCAAGGCCTCGAACCGGTTCTCATTGATGTCGGTACCGGCGGCGAACCGCAGGTCGCGCCAGACATCACCCGCGACACCTTCGTGCCGGCGATGAACCAGCCGGGAGACCGTGGTGCCTGCGTGAGCCAGATGGCGGAGCACGCACCCGCTATCGTGGCGGAGATGGTTGCGCGGAGAGAGATCGATGGCATCATCTCGCTTGGCGGAGGTGGCGGGACGTCGATCGCCACAGCGGTGATGCGCGCTCTACCGATTGGGTTTCCCAAGCTGATGGTTTCGACCCTGGCCAGCGGCAACACCGCCCATTACGTCGGCTCCAAGGACATTGTCATGATGCCCAGCATCGTCGATGTCGCCGGGCTGAATCGGGTATCCAAGATGATCTTCACTCAAGCAGCGGGCGCCATTGCGGGGATGGTGGGGACGCCGGCAAACGCTATCGTTAATGAGGCATCCAAGCCCATCATCGCGGCCAGCATGTTTGGCAATACCACCGATTGCGTCAATCTAGCCAAAGAGGAATTGGAAAGGGCCGGCTACGAGGTCCTCGTCTTTCACACGACCGGCACCGGGGGCAAGACGATGGAATCCCTCATCGAATCCGGGATGGTCGAAGGTGTCCTGGACATCACGACCACGGAGTGGGCAGATGAACTTGTTGGTGGAACCCTGACAGCGGGGCCGACTCGTTTGGAAGCTGCTGGAGCGAGTGGTGTTCCTGCCATTGTTGTCCCCGGCTGCCTCGACATGGTCAACTTCGGTGAACGCGACTCGGTGCCCCGCCGGTTTGCTGATCGCAAATTCTACATTCACAATCCGCAGGTCACCCTGATGCGTACCAATCCCGCGGAGTGTGCGCAACTGGGAGAGATTCTGGCCGAGAAGATCAATGCCTACACGGCCCCGGCGAAAGTGTTGCTGCCCAAGGCGGCGATCAGCGTCATCGGTGCCGAAGGGCAACCCTTTCACGATCCTGAAGCGGATGACGCACTCTTCGATGCCATTCGCCGGCATCTCAAGTCTGAGGTTGAGGTGATCGAACTTGACTGCAAGATCAATGACCCGGTGTTTGCCAAGAAATGCGCGGACACTTTGTTAGAACTTCTGCGGGAAAAATAGACTCTTCGGCTGCCGATAGGCTCCCGCGATAAAGTTGGTTCGCGGGCCTGAAGGTGGTGTTCAGGGATGGTAGGTGTTGACCTGGGCTCTGATCATGGGTAGAGAGTCGGTGCATGAACCGGATCGAGGGGATCGAGCGGAGCGCTGCTCACCATGCAGATGATTTCGGGCGTTGAGTGGAATCATTTTGAAAGCCATCAGTTACTCACTCTATGGAGAGGCGGCGCCCTACTTGAGAGGAATTGTCGAGAACTGCGAACGCGCCCGGCGCGTTTATCCCGGGTGGGTCGTTTACGTTTGGACAGATGGCACCAGTCCGGAGGAAGTGCTGGAGGAGTGTGAGAGTTTGGGTGCTGTCGTTCGCAGGATTGAGAGGCAGAACTCGGATCCCATGTTTTTGCGCCTGAACATCGTCCTCGAGGCGGATACCTTTCTGGTCCGTGACGCTGATTGCCGTTTGAGCCGGAGAGAGGCGGAGGCCGCACAACAATGGCTTGATTCCGGAAAACCATTTCATCTCATGCACGACCACCGGCTGCATCGATACCCGATCATGGGTGGCATGTGGGGGGCGCATTCGGCGTCACTTCCCGAAGGATTTCTCGAAGCAGCTCAGAGACCGAATCCTCATGGGAACGACCAACATTTTCTCGCTCAGTGGCTCTGGCATGGGTATTTGGCAGCGCGGCCGGAGTGCTACATGCATCATCATGGAAGTGGATGGCGTTGCGGTCATGAGATCCCATTTCCCACTCCGCGGTGGCAACATCAATTCGTCGGCGATACCTACTTGCGGGAGAGCTTTTTGGAGGACATTGATCACGAGTAGATCGGAAGACCCAACTTGATTGCCCTGATGCCCATTCGATTTGACATACGGAAGCTGGCGGAAAGCAGTGACATCTTTGTGGAAACGGGAACCTTGAGAGGTGAAGGGATTGCCTGTGCTCTCGCTGCGGGTTTCAATCAGGTGATCTCGATCGAGTTGTCGGATGAACACTTCAAGTTCGTGGATTTCATGTTTGGCGCGCTGGTCGAGCATGGTGTTCTCACGTTATTGCGGGGTGATTGTGCGGAGTTGCTCCCCCGCGTCGTCTCCCAACTGGATGCCAAGGGCCAGATAGCCACCTTCTGGCTCGATGCCAATCATGAAACCGTGCTCTACCCGTCTTTGGACGCCATTGCGAACTCACGGTGTAAGGAGCACGTGATCTTGATCGATGATGTCAGGATCATGGGGAAGGCGGCGCCAAGTGTGGATCTCGACGTGGTCATGCGGCGCCTCAGGGCGATCAACGCAGATTACACAATCTCAAGGGAGATGGGTGTTCAGCCCGATGACATCATTCTGGCACGGCCCGCGCAGTAATTACGTCGATCAAGTGGAGCCTGCGGGCTCTTCGGGGGCACACGTTCTGAGAAAGTGGCAGGGATTTTAATCCCTTCGATAGCCGGGATGAGACCAGGAGGGATGCGCTGCCAACTAAGATCGCCGCGAGAGTCGCCGCTCCATTTCTTCTCGAACCGGTGGTGGCAATGTGGCGGCGTAGGCGGCCATCTCGGCCATCGCCTCGGAACTATTGTAACCTCTCGTTGGCGGTTGGGTGATCGTGATCGTGTAGTCCCGCACACTCGGTTTGCCGTGAAGGGCTCCAACCGCCGACATCACGGCATCGATCCCCCAACCGTAGCAGGTTTTCGGCCTGGGAAGCTTCTTGTATTCAGCCACGACATCCTCGGAGATGGCCCAGAGGGTGCAGTCCGTGATCGGCACTTCGTAGAATCCATCCCCCAGATGGGTGAGCGATCGAGGATCTCGCGCCCATGAGGACGCCGCGTCGTTTGGCGCCAGGACGCCGCAGCACTTGTGGGAGAAGCAGAAGAGGGTTCTCTGGATGATCTTCTCGACATCGGATTCTCGAATCTGGGCGTCGGCGACACAGCAGAGAAGAATGCGATTTGAAAAGTGATCAACCGCGGTGCTGAACTGAGCCGTGAAATAGGCGGCATCACTCAGGTGAATCCAATTTGGCTTCTCATGTTCCGGGACAGCCTCATCGCAATTGATCACGGAACAATTGATGCCCGTTTTGGTGAAGAGATCTTCAAGCCGGAGACAGTTAGGCGTGTGCCCCTTCCAATTGAGCAGGTAGCCATCGATTTGATCTGGGGAGAGGGGCATATGACCTTGGGAATCCAGGACGCTGTTCTTGGGGTGACTTGGCTCCTCGATTGAGGAAACGCGGTCACGGCCTGGAGATGGCGACTAGGGTTGTGCGGCGAGATTTCTGCGTCAAGATCATCGTCCCCTTGTGGTGCGGGGCCTGGACGAGAGGGAACGATGACTGAGTTTGGTACGGAGGCCGCCCATCGCTTCGATCAAGTAATGAGAAATGTTCGTGGGAGATGTCAGTCCCGATGACTCTGGGGTGGGCATGTGGCATCACAGAGCACAGCGATCACGCAGTATCCGAAACGGCCGCCACCGAGGCAAGGGAATTTGCAAAAGGGGCTCTTGCCCGGTTGTTTCCTCGCGCCTACCGTTCGGTGTCTTGGAACAGTTTCCCGTTATCCTCATCTCTATCGATTCCGCACGCTCCAAGGAAGCGGTGAAGCGCATCCGCGCGGTTGGCTTCAAGAACATCCTCTGGTTTCAGGGCTTTCGTCATGTCGGCCTCTCTAACACCCTGCCGCAGGCGCGCGGGGGTGGAGGCCTCTACGGTGAGATCGGCTGCTTCCTCTCTCACTTGGGCGTTGCCAAACTCGCTTGGGGCATCAGTCTTGAGCGCTTTCTTATCGTTGAGGACGATGTCCTCTTCTGTCGCAAATTCCGCGACAAGTTCACCGGGATACTCGACGACTTCCCCGACTGCGATGCCCTCATGCTCGGGCATAATCTCGATGGGCGGATTCCTCAGGAGGAGAAGGGTGAACTCGATTCCGACCCGCGTTTTTTCAACCCCAAGCAGAACCTCTGGGGTACCCACGCCATTCTTGCTACGGAAAAATACGCCGCTTGCCTTGCCAACCCAGACCTCAAAATGACCGCCGCCTTCGATAATCAACTCTACCAAATGCACGGCGACGGCCTCATCAATCTCCGTGTCTGCACCGAGAGCCTCTGCGGCCAGGATCGCACCAATCTCCACTCGCACATTGCTCAGCAGCTGGTGGGGATCATTCCGCGTAACTTCGACGCCGCGGTCGACGAGGAGTAAACCGGCGGAGCCACGCCTCTCTCCGTCTGGGTCTATTGGATTGATGCCAGTTACACTCCCCCGGCTCGATTGAAGACGAAGGCTGTTTTGGTGACGCCGTCCGGGTCGATCCAATGAGCTGCTCTCGTCGGCAGGATGCGGAAGAGGCGGTCGGCGGCCCGGCAGATTTCGGCGGGGTAGTGCTCGTCGTCATCGGTATAGCGAAAGCTGAATTCCGCGACGGCGGGCGGCTGAGATTCGCCGGCCCGTGAATCGTTCCACACCACGAGGGCGGTTTCGGCTTCAATGGCGGATCCTCCTCGGCCGAGGCGAATCGATCCGCCGGCCAGGACGCGCTCCTCCCCACCTGGAGAGCCTGGGAGTTCGCCACGGGGGTTCTATGACTCTGACAGAGTGTCCGCGCCATTCGGACCGTCTATTTGGATGCTTCGGACATCCGATGATGAGCATTGGGGTCAACTTCTTTCCAAGCCCGCATGACGGCGTGTGAGACCTGATCTCGCGTGAGACGGTCCGTGATTCGCTGGGCCCAGGCATAGGCGCTCTCGGGATCCTGTCGCTCGATTGTCCGGGCGAAGCGGGCCACGGCCTTGTCGGTATCTCTGCCCAGATCCAGGGTGGCGAGCCACTCACCGGTGGCACTTGGTTGAGAGATGGACCATCCGAAGACGAGGGCTTCGAGATCGGCCGAGCGGCGGTCTGGGTTGCTGCGATCCATCAACCAGGCAATGGTTGAGCCGGGATCGGAGCCGACCTGGGAGAACGCGATCTTGCGTTCGAATTCCGCAGTATCTTCCGCGGAAAAATCACCCGAGTTGGTCGAGATCCATTCTGCGGGTGCGTCGAATCCTTCTGCTCCAACCCAGTGCTGCAGCAGGCTGCCGATGGCCCATTGACGTCCTTCGCCCTGCGGCCGCTCTTTCAAATAGTCGAAGAGACGGCCGCGGGTTTCCGGATCGCTGACAAAGGTGCGAGAGATGCCGGAGAAGGCATTCTTCTGATCGCCTTCTGTGAGGCTGCCCCATGCTGAGAGAGCGTCGTTGAGATTCTCTTGCGCCCAGTATTTGAGGACACCGCCTTCGAGGGACCCCGGAAGGGTGCGCCATCTTGGAAAATCCGCGGCCTGCAAGGCCTCCCAGGCGCCCTGGGGATCGGCGGCACTCCACCGGGAAAAGCCTAGGCGTTTGAAACGGTCTGACTTTCCTCCCGGCAACAGGTCATCGATCAAATGAAAGGCGTGCTCGGGATTGAGCCTCACGAGCAATTCGAAAATGCCTTGGAAGACTTCAGCGTCAGGAGAGGTTTGGCGGAGAATGTCTTCGAGTTCATCGGCAGTGAGCGTTTCCAACTCCTTCAGGCGCTCTTGGAAGGTATCGAGATCCCGGTGGCGCATCGCGCGCATGGCGGCGGGCAAGGTGTGAGAAATCGCGGTGGCGCTATCGAGTTTCTCGACCGGCGGTTCTCCAGAGCGAGTCAGAGGTAACGGTGAACTGAAGGTGAAGGCCTCTTCAACCTCGGGTGAAGATAACGCGTGGCTCCAGCCGAGGTGGTAGCCGGCGTAGGCGCCAACGAGGCAGAAACTTGCAATGATCGCGAGTCGAATGAGCTTCATGGCTGCCTTTCCGTTGTGGATTTCTCCGGCCGAAGCCATTTGGCAGGTGCGTAGCCTTGGTTGGTCAACCATGATTCGGCAGCCGAACGATCCTGCAAGGCCCAGCCTGAAGCGACCCAATCGGAGAGGATCTCGGAACGATGATCGTCATCAATGGCGCGTTCCCAGATCCACTTCGTCGCCTTTTCCGGGTCACTACTAAAGAGCTGACCGGTCACGTGATCCAGTGCGCGTCGTCTCATGCTAGGGTCTTCGAATTTCAATTGATCAAATGCCGCGGCCGTTTCCCATGGCTGTTGGTGGAGGCTCTCGGAGATGGCCCGCTCGAGGATTTCGATGCGCAACCGTTCGTCGGCCACACGTGCCACGCGATCGATGAAGGGAGCTCGATGGACTTCCTCTTGCATCGCTATCCAAAGCTTTCCGATGACGGCTTGTTGCTCGTCGTGGTCGAGTTGTTCGATAGCATCAAAGGCCTTTTGGGGATCGTGGCGGGCCCAGCCGCCATGGATGGATCCATTCAGAATCAGAAGGGCCCTGCGGCCGAGGAGATCTCCATGGTCATGGAGCCAAGCAAGTGCCGCCTGGGCATCCTGACTGCCCCATTCGCCGAGGGTGACGGTGAGATAGCCCTCGAGATGGTCTCCGGCAACATGTTCGACGGCCTCTTCGGTGGCGGATGAAGCATCGTACTTGGACCAGTCCGTAATGAGGTATCCAACCAGAGTCTTCAAGGTGCTTGGATCATCGGCATACTCCGTTTTTGCGATCTCGAGAGCGGACCGAAACTGATGGGGCTGGACTCGGTTCCGCAACTGGACGACTTCAGGCCAAGCGCTGGGACGTTGACCAACCTCGTTCGATACCATGACGATATCTCCTAGCAGCTTTCGCAAGCTTGCATGGGGATCTTGAGCCTCTCGCGGCGTCTCTGGGGACGGCCTTGCCGCCATTTTCCTTTGAGAAACGCTATGTGCGATCGATTCCTTTCGATGAGACCCTCTTTGGTGACCGGTGAGGTATCCTGCGCCGATACTGAGGAGGATAAAGGCGGTACCCATGAGGACCGTCCCTGAGGTTTTCATGGAGGACATGGTGAGCAGGGTGGTTGTGGTCAGATTCGTGACCGGGTTGGAATGGTGGAGAGCTTTGTTGGCGAGAGCGATCGGGGGGAGCGATCCCATGGCGGGTGCCGGGCACATGATGAGCTTTACGCCCAGCCCACTAGCAAGAGCAGCAAGAGGAAGAGCGACGCCGTGACGCCGAAAGAAGGACTCCATCCGGCGAAGGGCTTTGTTGACCCGTTTTCGTGTCGCATCCTCTCGCCGGCCAAGACGCTCGCCCACCTCACGGTAACCCAAGCCGTGATAGAATCGCAGGATGATGGCTTCGCGGTCAGATTCCGAGAGTGATGTGAGAGCGTCGTCCAGGATGGGAAGGGCCTCTGCCCATTCCGCATCGTTTTGTCCCTCATCGGCGAGCGCTTCCTCGTGATCAGAGTAGTTCTTCATGTAGCGTCTCCTGGTGTCTTCATTGCGGACGATTTCGGCGACCTTCATTCGCGTCGCGAGGACGATCCAGCCGCCGATCGACTTGCGAGACTGCAGTTTGATTGCCTTCGAGGCCAAGTCGGCGAAGACGCGCATCGAAATATCGTCAATGAGATCGCCCCGCCGGGCGCGTCGCCACACGATGCCCCGCACGAGTGGAAGATAGCGCTCCACCAATTCGTGAAAGGAGGTTTCACAGCCTCCGACGACGTATTGGCGCAGCAACTCGGAATCGGCTTTCATCGACATTCTCTCGTCTCCTACCTTCCATGCTACGGGAGAATGTGATTCCGGAATTCTTTTTTATCCCAGGGCGAGGAATCTGAACTAAACTTCAGCGCGGGGTTCGGGCCGGCGAGCGCCTCGTCCAGTCACCGGACCATGGGTGAGGAGGATTTCGACTCCTTTTCCTCACAGTTGCGCCACGGCAACGACCTTCTCTTGTTTGGAAACCACCACCCCGCCGGGCTGCTCCTCGGTGATGACGAAAGCGCTCGGTCCGCGGATCTGGAGCTTGGCATCGATGCGAATGGCGACGGTGCCACCGCCGCGGGAAACATTGAAGACACCGCCGTCGACGGGATGTTTGTCGTCTCGGTCGGCGTCCACGATCCAAAGTTGATACTGGCTCTTGGTGGGGACGTTGGGCGGGAGATCCCGGAGCAAGAGAACGCCCTCCTGACGATCGTCGCTCCAGAGCACGGTTCCGACATCCGCAGCATCAGCGGGTCGGCTCAAGGTCAAGCGTATCGCGGCGGCATCACGATCGAGTTCCGCGGCCAGAGTCGTTGGGGAGGCGGGGAGTCTTGGGGCGTCTTCCCGCAGCGTGGTGAGTCCCAGAAGAATGAGGAATCCGGCGGCGACGGACCATCCGAGGGCTGGGTGACGCCAGCCGGCGAAGCTGGGGATTTCGGTGACCACGCGAGAGCGCTCGTCGCTCTCGTTCGTTTGCTTGGCGTGGTTGGCTATTCTGGCCGCGCATGCCTCGGGGATTTCGGCGCTGGGACTCAACTGGCTCTCCAGCGCGCCGACAATCGCGTCGAGCGAGATCTCCGACTCGCCCGCGGCCCCGAACGACTCCGCGAGCCGGCTCCATTCCGCCTCTTCCTCCGGGGACAGATCGCCCAGTGCCCGGCCAGCATCGAGCATCTCGAATCGTTCTTCGGGTGAGGGCTCTTTCATGATGCTGGGGCGCCGGTTTGCGGGAGCGAGTCGAGATGCCCCATGATGGTCCGGAGTTCAAGAAGACCTCGCCGAAGCCGGGTCTTGACCGTGCCGAGCGAGAGCCCGGTCTCCTTGGCGATTTCGCTGTGAGACAGTCCGCCCTCGAAATGAAAACGGAAGAGCCGCTGCGTCTCGTCGGGAAGCCGTTGCAACGCCTGCATGACCGACCCGTGATCCACGGCCGAGGAGGGATGTTTGGATGAGGCTCTCACTTCCAGAGACGCTTCGGACAAGGGCTCCAGATCCGGGCGGCGTCCCTGTTTGCGAAGCCAGTCGATCGCTCGCCGCCGGGCCAGCATCCCGATAAAGGTCGCCTCGGTGCCGATGCGGGCATCAAATCGATCCGCATGGCGCCAAAGCGTGGTGAATATCTCCTGAACCAGGTCCTCGGCATCGGAATCCTCTCTAGCATGTTTGCGTGCGATGCTCCACACCATTCCACCGTAGGCGGCGATGCAGGATTCCATGGCCCCGAGTTCTCCCCGGGCCACCCGCGGGAGGACTGCGTCTTCTGCGCTGGAAGTCGTTGAATTCAATCCTCCGCGGGCCCGGTGGAGTTACGGCCGGTTAGTTAGGTTCGTTAGGAGTGCTTCTTGGACTTCTCAGGAGTTTTGGGCGGCAGGAGCACCGCATCAATCACGTGGATCACTCCGTTGCTGCAGTTGATGTCCGTCTTGACGACTTTGGACTTGTTGAGGTAGAGGCCGTCCTCCTTCTTCCGTACCTCGATGTCCTTCTTGTTCAGTGCGGTTGCCTTGTTCAGGGTGACGGCGGTCTTGGCCGGAACCTTGCCGCTGACGACGTGGTAGGTGAGAATGTCCACCAACTTGGCTTTATTCTCCGGCTTGAGGAGGGATTCCACAGTTCCCTTGGGAAGCTTGGCAAAGGCGTCGTCGGTGGGTGCGAAGACGGTGAACGGTCCCTCTCCCTTGAGGGCATCGACGAGATCGGCGGCACCGAGCGCGGCGGCCAGTGTCTTGAATTTCCCTGCGGTGACCGCTGTGTCGACGATGTCCTTGTCCTTGGCGAATGCGCTGCCGCTGGCGAGGGTGACCATGGCCGCGACGGCCACAAAGGTATTTCGAATGTTCATGGTTTTGATTGGGTTTGTCAGGTGGTTCGTTGTTTGCTTGGAGCCGTTGTGGCCCGCTTTTCCATGGCTTCGCAGACTCCGGCCAACTGGATTCAAAAAAGATTGTGGATGATCAGAGATACGACTCTCGATTGACCGCGGGACCCTTCGGCGGCACTTTTTTTGATGGCGCGTGCGGGGACTGGATGGCGCGCGCGCCGATTCCCTCCCTTCACGACCGGCTCTCAAGGATCCCGATCCTAAGGGGCCGCTATAGTCACCAACCCGGGACCGCCGTCTCTCCCCGGTGCGATACCGATTTACCTCGAATGGAGGCCGGATCGGAGATCGGAGCCGGTGGGGCGCTGGAAGGCTCTGAGGTCGAACTCTGTCAGAATGGCGAAAAGGTGATCGAAGATATCCGCCTGGATCCCCTCATAGTTGACCCAATTCTTGTCCTTGCTGAAAATGTAGAGTTCGATGGGCAATCCGTGTTCCGTAGGGGCGAGCTGGCGGATGAGCAAGGTGAGATCCTGAGAGATCATGGGGTGTTGCCGGACATAGGCTTCGATATAGGCGCGAAACGTGCCGATGTTCGTCAATTGCCGTCCGTTTGCCTGATGCTTGCTGGAGGCTTTCTCGGCCTTGTTATGCTTGGCGATCTCCTCACGGCGCTCCTTGAGGTAGGGTTCGAGGAGTTTGATCTCGGCCCAGCGATTGAGCTGTTCTTCACTGGCGAACGCGATACTGCCGACGTCGAGATAAAGGGACCGCTTGATGCGGCGGCCCTGGGACTCCTGCATGCCGCGCCAATTCTTGAAGGAATCACTGATCAAGGCGTAGGTCGGGATGGTGGTCACGGTGTTGTCGAAGTTCTGCACTTTGACCGTGGTTAGTGCGACATCGAGCACGGTGCCGTCGGCACCGAACTTGGGCATCTCGATCCAGTCGCCACGAGCCACCATGCGGTTGGCGGCTAACTGAATGCCGGCGACGAGACCGAGGATCGAGTCCTTGAAGATCAGCATGAGAATCGCCGTGAGGGCTCCGAAACCGCTAAGGAGGGGGATGGGCGATTTGTTGATGATGGAGCTAATCATGAGGATGATTAGCATGAATGTGAGGATGATCT
>JANQJH010000434.1 GCA_028281705.1 Verrucomicrobiales bacterium | reverse complement strand
CGGGGCGCGGCTTCGACCACGCGAGCCACGCGTTTTGGCCAGCGCCCCTTCCTCGATCTCTACCAGAAGGCGCACGAGGAAACGCTGACCATCATCCAGATCGAGCAGGCTGAGGCCTTGGACGAGGTGGAGAAGATCGCCGCCATTGATGGCGTCGACGTGCTCTTCGTGGGGCCTCTTGACCTCAGTGTGAGTTTAGGCATTCCCCAGCAGTTCGAACATCCCGACTTTGTGGCTGCGCTGCGGCGTGTGAGTGAGGCCGCGGCGGCACATGGCAAGGCCGCCGGCTTCTTGACCATGAATCCCGTGCATGTGACGGCATGGAGAGGCATGGGATACACCTTCCTCGCCTTTGGATCCGATGGCGGGATGGTCTCCCAGGGAATGCGGACCGCGGTTGATGTTTTGAGAGGATCGTGATCATGGAGATCCTCCGTGGTGCGGGCACTCCTGTCCGCCGCATGGTGTCTAACTAAACGGGGTCATTTCCCTTACATGCGTCGTCGATGAAACGGGTGCCAAAGTTGGCCGAGGTAGGAACGGGAAATCGGTTCTTTGATTCCGAACGCTTCCGGTTCGTGGCCTGGGTGCCGATAGGTTCCGAAGATCACGTCCATCAGCGGCGAGAGATTGGCGTAGTTCCCGGCGTCGCGATCTCGATCGTGGTGCCAGTGATGGAGTTCGGGCGCACCGATGAGGACGCGCAAGGGACCCAGGGGAAGTCTTACATTGGAATGGATGTAGACCGCCCAGAGGCCGCGAAAGGCGAAGAAACCTGCTAACATTTCTAGCGGAAAACCCAAGATGAAAGCCGGCAGGTTGATGATGGTCACGGTGTAGAGCGTGTCCAGAGGATGCTCTCGATGTGAGGCCAGCCAGTCGAGGTGCTCCGCGCTGTGGTGAACGGCGTGAAAACGCCAGAGAAAGCTCACCCGGTGTTGCAACCGGTGTCCCCAATAGATCAGGACATCACTGAGAACGATGAGTTCCAAGATCTGCAGCCAAATCGGCTGTGCGGCCACCGCCGTTCGGAACGATGACGGAATGATGGAACCGAGCCAGTTTCCAAAGCCCGCGATGAGGGCGAACACCAAGCCGGTCCACAGGAGGTACTGGCCCAAAAGAAAGGCGAAGTCGGTCAGCCATTCAGGGCGGAATAGCCTCTGTTTCTTCGCCGGGAAACACGTCTCCAGGGGGCGGAAGATCGCGGCCAGGATCAGAATGGTGACTCCCGATACGAGAATGGCGGAAGGCAAGGTCATGAACAAATCTCAGGGAGATCGACGGACCAGGGGCGGAACGGTATTGTCACCTGGTGGGGGAGGTGCCATCTGCGCCTCTTGCGTTCCGTCGCCCGAAGACGGTGCCTTGATGGGGATCCCGATGGACTTGGAGCCGCTGATGAGCCCAAAGCCGCTAAATGTGGGGGCCTGTGGTTCTTCAACGGAAGGCGGAGGTTCTGTCGTGCTGATCTTCCGCTTGTCGAAGATGGGCATGGAAATGGTCTTTGAACTCAAGGCCAACCCGCTGGGATCAAAGATGGGGATCTCGACCTCGACGGAGGGGTCAACGTAGATGCTGCTCTCCGGCGATGGCTCTTCGGCTACCGGTGGAGACGGTGGCGTCTCTGGACGAGTGGCGGTGGCGCCGGCATTGGCTTGATACTGTGCCCACCAGACGTAACCCGCGCCAAGCGCCACGGCGGTAGTGAGGACAGTCCCCTGGAGAATTCGATGAAAGTTCATGGATACGTGCCTTTTTTGGGAGGAAGCGGGATCCAGTCTAGCACGGATGACCGAGGCGTGACTGTAAGAAGTTTGTAAGATTTGCCCGATGGCCAAGGAGATCACAGCATGAATGGACCGGTGGGACGCTAGCGGGACCTGTCCGTAGGGACTGAAGTCCCTCCCACTATTCTGGCAAACACAGTTGAGAATACGTCACATGTTGCCTTTCTTTCTTCTCAGTGTTGGCCGAAGACGATATTGTCGAGCGCGATGTTGTCGCTGCCGCTGCCGAGATTGGACGAATTGAAACGAAGGATGATCTCTGCGGATTGAAACGGCTGCGCGGTGAAATCGAATCGACGGTGGCTGTCGGATGGCAAGGTGACATTCTCCTCTGACCAAAGCACGGTGCCGGTGGCATCGACGACCTCGACCTTGTTGATTGGGTCGGTGACTCCCCACGAGGCCATGTCCCACCGGTGCAGACTGACAAGGTAGCCGTCATCGGCGGTGAAGGTGACCTCCAGGATTCCGAAACCGTCGGCGTCCTCAAAGAGAATATTCTCCAGATCGCCGTAGCCTGTTGTCCAGAAGGCAGGGGCTGCACCATCGGGGCCGTAGGAGACGGTGATGTTAGGCGTGAAACCCGCCGTGCCGAGATAGGAACCGGCTCCCACGTTGTTGCCCGTCACCCGGTCTCCGTAGTCCTGATCCATGCTGCTGAAATCGCCGAGGCCATCAACGTCGAACGTCAATTCCGTCGTGCCGGTGAGGGGCGTGCCTTCTCCCCCTGGATCGGGCGGCACGCCGTCTTGCAGTTCCACCGCGAGACGGTAGAACCGCGGGGAATCGGGCTGTGCAGCGTCGCCGCGTGGGATGGTGACGGTGATGTGCTCGTTCACCGCGCCGGCAACGGTATCGACCTGAATGCCGGGATCTGCGGTCCAGACGCCGTCGAGCGAGCACCGGGCCACCTCCCGCCAATTGCTTGCGCTCAGGTCGTGATTCGACTGGATCATGTAGTCGATTTCCTCGGCGCCGGGGTGGCGGGTGAAACGCAGGATGATGGTGTCCCCGGTGGTGTCCATGGATAGGACGTTGGGATCCGCCTTCAAGGGATCATGGTTCACCGCATACTCCAGGAGATTGACTAACTGATCGAGATCAGAGTCGGCCGTGTTTCCCGCGAGGGCCGGGTTACCGGCGTCTGCTCCAAAGAAGGCGGAGCGCCAGTTTTCGAGACCGCTGACGGGTGGGTTTCCTCCCGGGTCCGGTGGCGGACCCGATGTGGGTTCATCGCTGAAGTCCGGAACACCGTCGCCATCCGTATCGTTGGTGTCCACGATTTGCGTGAGATACGAGCCGAAGGGTACCGGCGCATCGAAAGCGGAGAGGATGGCCGTGGTGTAAGTCTGGCCCATGCGCACGCTAGCGAAGCTCTCAAAGTTCATCGTTTGGCCATCCCCGCGGTCGACGGATCCGCCTTTGAGAATCAAGTCATCAGGAGAATTGACGGTGAACTCGAGCTGGGCTGACAGCGTTGGCGGGAGTCCGTCTTTGGGAGGACCGTCCAGGGCCAGAGCGAGGGCGCCTGATGTGGTGGTATCATTTTCACGATTGAATTCCAGTGTTCCCCCATAGGTCACGAGTTCAAAGGCGGTTTCGAAGTCGGCTTCAAGCGGGAGTACGCCATCGAGGGCGAGGGAAAGCTTCAGGGTTCCCATTTTGGATCCCGCTGGGCGAGTCCAGGTGGTCGCGATCTCGCCCACCGCTTCGTCGCCGGTTTCGACAAAAAAGCCGGCGAAGATTCCCTGCGTCTCGGTGGCCGCCACGCCCTGGGAAACTTCGAAGAAATCAGGTAGGCCATTCCCGTTGGCATCGATGGCCGGTGGCACGTCGGCCTCGAGGAATCCAAAGATCAATTCCTCCCCAGTGGCGTCTTCGATGGAGACGTTGGTGAGGTGACTGGTGAAATCGGGATCGCGTCCGATGGTGAGAAAATCTTCCGGACTCTCCAAGAAGGGATCGTAGGCCAACTCGCGATTAAAGGCTTCGGGATCGTCGTCGTCAGGGCCAAAGCCGGAGTCGACATGCAGGGTGAAGGACTCGCCCAAGAATTCGCCGGAGGCTTCCTCGATGCGCAGTGAGAGCGATGTCAGCGTCACGGCGGCCGTCTTGGGGCCATCGGGTGCCTTGGGGGATGCTGTCGTGTCAACGGGGAGAGACAGAGCGGGCTCATCCGGGTCATTGCTCGCGATGGTGAGAGGCACGGAAATGGCGCCGGCGACTCCCGGAGTCAACGTGATGGTCACTTCTTGAGAGGCTCCCGCCTCGACCGTGAAGCTCTGGGGCTGGATCTGTAACGTGTGACTGCCGAGATTGTCGCTCGATATCTGTGAGACTACTAGCGGACTTCCGCCATCGTTGAAAACAGTGATTCTGGCAGTGGATGGAAGACCGACAACGGCGTCGCTGAACTGGAGTTGTTCCGGGGAGAGGCGGATGTCGGGTGGTGTCCCACCGGGATCACCGGACTTCAGAGCACCGCGGAATACTCGCAAGGCATAGGCGCCTTGATCGGGAAGACGCCGAAAGGCGCTGCCGTCACTACCGGAAAGCGCGACCGGGGTTTCCGACGCGCGACCGATGCCACTAACGATAATGCGATAAGCAGAAGTGCCAGGGAGAAGCTCACCGAACACGCCGCGGGTGGGGAGAGTCACCGAGATCACGGCTTCCCGGTCCCGGCCGGGAAAGTTGTCGCTGGCC
>JANQJH010000412.1 GCA_028281705.1 Verrucomicrobiales bacterium | reverse complement strand
GCGGCTCCCCGGGAAGACGCGAGAGGACCCAGAGACAGCGTTTCTTCACCGTGACATCGTTGTTCTTCTCGAACTCCGCCGCCACCGCCTCGACTGCCTCCGCACCCCGTTTGACGAGCGCTTCACGTGCACGATCACGCACCGCCGACCGTCTGTCCCCGAGCCGAGCCGCCATCGCCGACTCCGGCAGGTTGTCCCCCCAGGGAAGCCTCAGCCCTCTCGGGTCCTCCATCAGAAGATTCCCCGCCCCGCGACGCCGGATCCGGTAAATCGCACCCTTGACCTGCGGCTTGGCAATCTGCGAGTGCGGACAGCCCCAACTCAGCCACCCTCCGGTGTCTAACAAGAGAAGACTACCGTCCGCATCCTGGAGAATGTCGGCCGGATGAAAATCAATCGACGACGATGTGAGAAACGGCTCCTCGATGGTGTCAAAGGTCGCCCCGTCTTTCTGCAGAACGATCTGCATCACGGTCTGCGTGTTGAAGTGACAGGCAAACAAAACATCTCGACCTTCACTAACAAAATCGTCACCGTGAAACCGCACCAAACCGGCAGGAGCCACCTGTCCCCAACGGCTCACGGCGGGCAAGCGATACCCTGTTTCCGCCAGCAAGGGGACGCCGTAGACACGCTGCGTCAGCCCACCGTGGATCCAATGAATCAGCGCGTCATGCCGGCCACCGTGACTATCAAAGATCGCACAGGTCGAGAACATCTCTCCTTCCGGTGTGAAGACGATGTCCACAGGGTTGATCCCACCCTGACCCTCCACCCGCACATCTCTCCCATCCGGCCAACAGGAGAAGACACCCGCGGCCCGGCTCACCCCACTGCGGCTTCCATCGGGACCGGCGAGATCGTAGCCAAAATGTCCCCCGCTGAAATAGAGTCGCCCATTGGGCCCCAGATACGGCCCATGCTGATTGGCCCGCCCGTCGAACTCCATCGATCCGAGGATTTTCTCGCGCCTGTCCGCCACCCCATCATCATCGAGATCCTCCAGGCGCCAAAGGTACGGCGCCGAAATGATGTAGAGAGCCCCGTCATGCCAAAGCCCCCCCTCCGGCATCGTCATGCGGTCGGCAAAGATCGTACTCTGATCGAAAACCCCGTCGCCATCCACGTCCACCAGACGGCGGACGAATCGCGGCAATTCGCGCTCGATCTCATCCCGCGTCGTCAGATTGCGCCCGTCGCTCTCGGCGATGTAGAGACGGCCGCGATCGTCAAAACACGCCATCATGGGATAGCCCACCAGAGGCGGCGCCGCCGCCAGACTGAGTTCAAAGCCCTCCTGCACGATCAGCGGCGGCGAGACGAAGGTACCAGCCTGTAACGTGATGGCCTCGTTGGCGCGACCAGCAGGCGCGCTCGCAACAAGCCAGAAACAAAGAAAAACCAATACCCGGCACCACATAGCCACACCCTACCGAGCCTCTTTGGTCACGAAAAGGATCAAGATCGGGCTCATCTCCATCGATTCCGGAGCGAAAGTTGTGGAAGACGCCGGTCTATTTTCAACACGAAAAGCCAGATGTGGGCGACTCAGGACGATGGCACGCGGCTCTGTCTCTGGAAATGAGACGGTCTAGGTATTCTTACCGATGCCTCTCTAGGTATTCACCTGTATTTACTTCCCTCGATCTTCGCTGAAGTTTTGTTCGTCCGCTCGTTGAACGGTTCGTTTCCAAAAACGGAGTGGACTCCTCCCACCAATTCATCGCCTTCGAATGAGACCACTCAGACGTGCATCTACTCCCCTCGCGCCGGCCACTTTCAGATCGCCGCGCACGATGATGACACGGAGGAAGTGGTCAAGCCATCTCGACGGCGATACGAAGAAGGATACTGATGCCGTGGCCAGCCGTCACGGCATCAGGCTGGCCCCGCATGAAGATGGCCATACTCTGGGGACTAGCAAAGACCGGAAGCCGGGCGCACGCCTGAACATCGAGCGTTGCCCCAACAGCCAAGAAAAACGCCCTCCAAGCATTCTTGTGGCTGAAGAGCACCACGAGCAGACGCCCTCGGGGCGGGTGAAGAGAGAGCACCCACCCTGAGGGCCATGCGGTGACCGTGCACGGCGACCTCCCCCATCAATTCCAATGAGCGAAGAACACCGATAGAAGACGCCCTCGGGGCGGGTGAAGAGAGAGAGCACCTACCCCGAGGGCCATGCGGTGCCACCGCGGAGCGTGCTGGATGAGCTTATACCGAGGAAATAAAAGAGGAACCCATCCCAGCACTCCGGCGGAGGAGAAAAACAGTCTGCCCATAATCAACGGGACGACACTGCACGGCGACTTCATCCTTCTCCCGCATACGCCTTCCGGATTTCATGGAGCCTCTTCGGATCGGGTTCACCATCGTCGATAACAATCCGATAGCGTGACACCCATGGCTTTCCTGGTTCGATTTGAAATCCTTCGTCCACGGTTGGGATGAAGCAGAAATAAGGCATCTCTGGATGCAATCTCACGTGCTGCGGATAGCGGAAGTTTGTCGAGTGTGGGATCAACGTGATGGCCACCGCCTCGCCCCCGAGCGGCCCCGTCATGCAAACCCACTTGGGACGCGTGTGATTGCCATCGACACGCGTCCGGCCTTCACTCGTGAGTAGACGGCAACGCTCCTTTGCCTCGGCGGCTTCCTTTGCCTCCCCGGTGGCATCTCCAAACCATTGGCGGGAACCGCGAAGGGCCATGGCCCCGTAGTGGAAACGCTGGAGCACCAACGGAGAGTCCGTGGCACAGACCTGCTTGGAGCTGAAATCGATGAACCCCGTTTCGGCATCAATCATCACCTTCCATTCCTCCTTCAACACGACCCGCTCACCCAACAGGTGCACCAGGCGCACCCGAAAACCCGCACGGGACTTACCGTTCACGATCTCCAGGACCGCATCGTGCCGAACCGTCGCGCCCGAGTCGTGGTGCTCCCAGAAGTTTGCCGCCTCGCCTTCAAAGACCGCCTTCTTCCAGGCGAAGAAGAGGCCGTGCTGATGGGTGTGGTGGGGCAAGGGATAGGCATCGGTCAGAACCCGCCCCGAGGGCGTGGTGATCGGATGAACGAAGCCGCTCCGCGCGTAGGCAGGATCCACCCCTGGAGGGACCGCCGCCGTCTTGTTGTAGGTCAGCACGTGCTTCGCCTCACGGGAAAGCGTGATGCCATCCTCGGTTTCCTGACATTGCACCTGTGCGCCGAGCGACACGGAGGTCCACCAGATCGTTGCCGCACCCACACTGAACACGGACCAGGGAAACGAATTCGTTTTCATAGGCGTCGTCGGGCCTTTCGGCCCATCTCCTTCCATGCCAACCAGGAGGAGATTCGATGTAAAGCAGGAAAACCTGTGCCCAAACACCCAGTAGGCCGCAGACGTCAAAACCTTGACCAGATCACCCCCCAATTCCTATGAAGGGAGTCGTCATGGAACGCAAAACCTTCGACCGCCGCAGATTCCTCAGCACGACGAGTCTGACGTCCGCCGCTCTCCTCTCACAGTATTTCTCCTCCACCACTTCATCGGCAGCCCAGGAGGAGAGCAGTTCTTGGATCTCTCTCTTCGACGGCAAATCCCTCAACGGCTGGCACATCAACCCGAAGAAGATCGGCCACGGAACAGGAGGAAACTGGCAGGTTGAAGATGGGATCCTCACGGGTGAACAAGACCCGCCGGGATCGGGAAATGGCGGCATTCTGCTAACGGACCGCAAGTTTGGCGACTTTGAACTCAAACTCGATATCAAGCCGGATTGGGGCGTCTGCTCCGGGCTCTTTCTCCGAGGAAACGATGAGGGCCAATGCATCCAGGTCATGGTCGACTATCATAACAATGGCAACGTGGGTCACTTCTACGGCGAGGGCACCTTCGGCTGGAACACGCGCTGCTTCGACATCAACGAGCGACTCGATGAGAAAGGCATGATGGTTGGACTGCAGACCGACAAACACAAGACCGCAGCGGAGGTCGGCCTCGTCCACTCCTGCACCCCCGAGGAATTCGTCGAGGCCTACAAAGTAGACGACTGGAATTCCGTCAGAGTCCTTTGTCTCGGCGAACTACCCCACATCACCACCTGGATCAACGGCCTCAAGGTGTGCGAGTTCGACGGCAAGACCTCGAGCAACGAGGGCTACGCCAAGAACAAGGAAGCCATCCGGGAACGGCTGGGCCGAGAGGGCAGCATTGCCGTCCAAGTCCACGGCGGCGGCGGATGGCCCAAGGGCGCCAAGTGCCGCTGGAAAAACATCGAGATTCGCTCGATTGACTAACATCCCACCCGAGATGAACCCCTTGACCCGCCTGTGTCTCATCTTGTTTGTCCTCGGCACCGGCAGTCCTCCGGCGATGTCCGCCGAAGGAAGGGCGGACCTCAACTGGTGGGCCTTCCAGATCGTTGAGCGCCCGGCGCCACCCGCTTCGAGCCCGGCAGTTCACCCCATCGACGCCTTTGTCAGGGATCGCCTCAGCCGGGAAGGCATGGAGCCGGCTCCACCGGCGGACCCGGAGACACTCGTCAAGCGCCTCCACTACGATCTCACCGGCCTCTCACCGAGCGAGGAAACCATGGCCGAGTTCGCCCGGCAGGCGGACAACGCATCCATGGAGAAGCTCGTCGATCACCTGCTGGAATCCCATCATTTTGGCGAACGCTGGGCCAGGCACTGGCTGGACGTGGTCCGCTTCGCCGAGACCAATGGTTATGAGCGGGACGCCGTCAAACCGAACATCTGGAAGTACCGCGACTGGGTCATACGCGCCTTCAACGAGGACATGCCCTATGACCAGTTTGTCCGCCAGCAGCTCGCCGGAGACGAGATTTCCCACCCCACCGAGCAATCCGTCATCGCCACGGGCATGTTGCGGGCCGCCACCTGGAACGACGAGCCCAACGACCCGCAGGATTACAAGTACGAACGACTGGAAGATCTCGTCGATGTCGTCGGCACCGCCTTCCTCGGTCTCACGGTGAAATGCGCTCGCTGTCATGATCACAAGTTTGATCCCATTCCCCAACGCGATTACTACCGATTCGCCGCCGCCTTTTGGCCGGGCCCCATTGAACCCCGCGCCCGAGAACTCATGGGAGGACCGACCGCGGAGGAACTCGGATACAAAGACGTCTTCGGTTGGACCGATCTCCATCGGAGCCCCTCTGATTTTCACCTCCTGATCAAAGGCGACCCCGGCCGGCCTGGGGCTTCCGTGGCCCCCGGTCACCTCTCGCTCGTCCCCTGGCTCGACACCCCCTTGCACGCGCCGGCGCCGGAGTCGAAAACGACACAGCGGCGTCTGCAGATGGCGGCGTTCTTGGTCGATCGCAGCAACCCGCTCACCGCACGCGTCCTCGTCAATCGCCTCTGGCAACATCTTCTGGGGCGCGGGCTCGTGGGTACGCCTAACAACTTTGGCTTCAAATCGGAACCCCCAAGCCACCCCGCGCTTCTCGATTGGCTCGCAGCGGATTTCATGGAGGGTGGCTGGAAAATCAAAAGGATGATTCGGCAGATCGTCCTCTCCGAGACCTACCGGCAGGCATCGATCCATCCCCATGAATCTACCTACGGGGTGAAGGACTCCGGCAATCGACTCTATTGGAAAATGAATCGCCGTCGCAAGGATGCCGAGGTCTTGCGCGATCACATGTTGCAGGCCTCCGCGGAGCTGAATCTCAAATCGGGCGGGCCGAGTTTCTATCCCGAACTGGCGCCCGAAGTTCTGGAAGGTTTCTCCAGGAAGAGCAGTGCCTGGGCGCCCTCTCCTGAGAGCGAACGCCGGCGGCGAAGCATCTACATGATGACCAAGCGGCATCTTCTCGTGCCACTCATGACGGCCTTCGATTTTCCCAACAGCGAGAAACCCTGCGGAAAACGAGACGTGACCATCGTCGCCCCCCAGGCGCTGGCCCTGCTCAACAACCATTTTGTCCACCAGCGCAGTGAGGCGCTTGCGAGAACGCTCCGAGCCCTGGCTCCCGATGCCACCATCGCAGAGGCCTGGCAAAAAGCATTGGGACGGCCGCCTTCACTCTCCGAGCACGCCTCGTGCCACGCGCACCTCGCGGAACAAGAACAGCACTTTCGCCAGCAAGGATCCGAGTACCAAGAGGCCCGTTTCTTGTCCTTGGCCTCACTCTGTCACTTACTCCTCAACACCAATGAGTTCGCCTATGTCGACTAAGCATCCTCCGCCGCGGTCCTTTCCCTGCGGGCACACCTCTCGACGCGAGTTTGTCTGGGAGCTGGGCCACGGCTTTACCGGCCTCGCCCTCACTTCTCTCCTGGCCGGCAGTGGATTCTTTGCCCGCCACGGCCATGCCGCCACCCCAGCCTCGGCCAATCCCCTCCTCTCGCGCCCGCCCCATTTCACCACCAGGGCGAAGAGCTGCATCTTTCTCATGATGAACGGGGCCCCGAGTCAGGTCGACACCTTCGACTACAAGCCCGAGCTCAAGAAACATGCGGGGAAAGCCCTGCCCGCGGACAAGAAATACATCAACTCAGGCGGCCGCCGCGTCGGTTACCTCACGCCCAACTTCAGAGAATTTCGCCCCGGCGGACAGAGCGGCCTGCTCATCTCCGACTACTTCCCTCAGGTTCGCCAACACGCCGACAAACTCGCCGTCATCCGCTCCTGCCATGCCGATAGCCACGCCCATGGATCAGCTCTCGTGCAAATGAACACGGGCATGCCGCTCATCGGGCGACCCTCCCTCGGCGCCTGGGTCACCTACGGCTTGGGCAGTGCCAATGACAGTCTACCCGCTCACGTGGTCATGCTGGACAAACGCGGCGGCCCCATCAGTGGTCAGCCTAACTGGTCTAGCGGATTCATGCCGGCGACCTTCCAGGGCACCCTCTTTCGCCCTTCAGGGGATCCCATCCTCGACCTCAGAGGGCCCAGACATCTCGACCGCAAAGCCCAACGGAACCAACTCGATCTCCTGCAGCAACTCAATCAGGCGCATCTCGATGCCCGGCCGGGCGGAGCGGAACTCGCCTCGCGCATCCAAAGCTACGAGCTGGCCTACCGCATGCAGGCGGAGGCTCCCGAGGCCGTCGAACTCTCTCAGGAAAGCCAAACCACACGTGAGGCCTACGGCATCGGGAAAGAACCCACCGATGAGTACGGCCGCAACTGTCTCATCGCGCGGCGCCTCGTGGAACGCGGCGTCCGCTTCATCCAACTCTACTCCGGCGGCGGCCACCTCGAAGAGACCTGGGACGCTCACGAGTCGATCGAGAAGAACCACGGCCGGCACGGGGCCGAGGTCGATCAGCCCATCGCCGCTCTCCTCACCGATCTCGAACAACGCGGCCTCCTGGATGAAACCCTCGTCGTCTGGGGCGGTGAGTTTGGGCGCATGCCCTTCAGCGAAGGAAAGAACGCCCCCGGCCGGAATCACAACCCTTACGGTTTTTCCATGTGGATGGCCGGCGGCGGCATCCAGGGAGGCATCGCCTACGGCGAGACCGATGAGTTCGGGTTTGCTGCCGTACGAAACAGAGTTCATGTGCACGACATCCACGCCACGATCCTCCACTTGTTAGGCATCGATCACGAATTGCTCACCTATTTCCACCAGGGACGCAAGGAAAGCCTCACCGATGTCCACGGCCGCGTCATCACGGGCATCCTCGCCTAACCAGTGATCGGATTCACCGTGATTAATCGAAACCGGTCCCGGCAGCTCCACGTCCTCCTGCTCCTCTTCGTCGCCGCCTCCACGGTGCTCTCGGCGACAACAGAAAAGGGAACGGGCCAGGACCGACCAGACATTCTCTTCATCGCCATTGATGACATGAACGATTGGATCTCCTTGCTCGACCCCAACTCCCCCATCCGCAACAGGCCGAAGTGCTAGCCCGGCATCGCAAGTGGCTGCCGCAAACCCAAGCCGAGGCCATGACAGACCTACGTCCGACAAGGTGAGACACCGCGCCGCCTTGGTCGGACAAGACTCAATCCACTCGCACCGCCCGAAAGAAAACCCGCGGCAGTCGTGGTTCCACATCCTCGGTGATGATCATCGCCCCATCGTCAACGGGCACCTCGCGCATCTTCTCCCAGTCCCTTTGGTCGAAGGAGCGCTCCAGCCCATAGACAACACCGGGTTCGCCCAAGAGCAGGAGACGGACCGAGCGGTCTCCGACCCGTTCGAATTCCAAGACGGGCAAGGGATCGTGTTCCGGGACGATATCAAAAGTAACCGGGAGAACGATCTCGGGCTCCGCTGAATCGTTGGAGGTGATGATCAACTCCGCGCGGTAGCGCCCTGGCGCTTGGTCGAAAGCGTTGAAGGCGATGTCAATGGCCGCTTCTTCTCCCCCCGCGACCATCCCGCGGCGCGTTCCCACCGAGAGCCAACTCGTGCTCGCCGAGCCTACCATGTTTGCCACTAACGTTTCCAACACCGGCCGATCAATTGGGTTATCCCACACGGCACTGAGCTGCCAGTTGGTAAAACAGACCAGCAGACCGTCTCCCACCGGCTTGTTCAAGAGACAGGGAACACCATCTCCGTTGATTGCCGCGACCCAGGCATTCGGATCACTCGGATGAATCCGGTACCACGAGGCGCTGGACAGGTTGAATTCATGGCTGGCCGGCAACTCGTCAGCGAGTGGGTGGCTGGAATCGGCAAGCTGCAATGTAGGGCTCGCCGGCATCTTCCATCCGGGCTCGCCGGAGTGGGTCAGCAGTCCTGATGAGAGGCCCTCGAGAAAGTCCGGATCGCTCGTCCCCCCGAGAATGACCAGCCTCTTTCCGGAGAGCACGGCGTTGGTTAGTCCTTCCATGCATTCCGCACTGACGTCGCCGTTAATCAATGACAGGACGACCGTCTCGTAGTCCTCGATCAGTGCCGGTGAAATTTCTTCCAGCTCAACCACGGCGTGATCGTTCGGCAAGGAACTCAGCACGTCCGCGATCAAGGTTCGCGCCAGCGGATCGCCGGTCAGCAAGACGCGATCCGGCTCGTCTTCCGCGACACGCAACATGATCTCAAACTGAAGGCCGCTCCCCCCCTCGTTCGAAAGGAAAAACGATTGGACCACCGAAGCCGGCGCTCCCTCCGGGAGGGCGCCTTCGATCGATTGGAGTTGAATGCCCGCACTGGGCGAGGTGAATGCCGAACCCTCGAGAGCCACGTCGCGCGACAAGTCGCCTTCGATGCGAAGATCGCCCAAGTAATCACCCGGAACCGTCGGGGAAAATGTCACCCTAATGTCCCAGCACGCGTATGGGGCCAGGCTGAACGATCCCACATCTGCGGAAAAATGAACGTCGGTCGAGCTGATCTCGGCGATATCGATCGCCTCCGGGCCGTTGTTGCAGACCTTCAGATTCATTTCCTCGGGCGTCCCCGCGATGGCGCCGTCAAAGAGAAGCGTCTCGGACGAGATGTGAAGCGTGTGCTCTTGCAGAAACACCAAATAGCCCGCACAGGCCGCGAGAAAGAGGTCGTGTTTGCCGTCGCGATTGAGATCGAGAATCCCCAGGTCGAACACGTTGGTGTTCCACGGGTTCACCTCGAGACCAAAGGCATCCACGAGCGTCCCACTAGCCAAGCCCTCATTTCGCAGGAGGGTAAACCTGCGCGGGTCCTCCGGCGCCGTCTCACAGATGCCAATATCGATGTCCACATCCGCCACCAGCGCATCGAGATCGCCGTCGTCGTCGAGATCCACGCACTGGAGATTCCCGCCCAAGAACGTTGTCCGTGGAGAGTCTTGAAGCACGATCTTCTCCAGCTGTAAGAAGGGTTCGGCCGAGTCCGGATCGAGGCCTCCATTGAGGACCACGAAGTCCTGCGAATCGTTCACGATGTAGAGATCGAGACGGTCATCATTGTTCAGATCGGCAACGGTGAACATGTAGGGAGACTCTGTCGGCACCGGCTGAAAGGAGGTGAACTTGCCGCTGCCATCATTGTACAAGATGAACACCCCGATGTCGTTCCACGGCGGTACCGGATTGAGACTGGACGTCTTGATGATGTCGAGGTCCCCATCGTTGTCCATGTCCTTGATCTCTACCGAAGTACCGAAGGCGGACTGGCGCATGTCACCGAGCCGGGCGTCACTCGCGTCCGTGAAATGCCCGTTCCCGTCGTTGACCCACAAGACGTCGAACGCAATGTCAGGAGCACGCACATAGTTCGAGAAGTAAACTTCGGGCGCACCGTCCCCGGTGATGTCGGCCGCGGCCACGGCACAGAACTGGAGATCCGGAATGTCCACTGTGGGGAGCCTGGTGGCGGATTCGTCGACAAAACCGAGCCAGTCGCCATCCTCGTCCCGGCCTCGGTTGTGGTAACAGACCGGCTGCATGCCGAAAGTGTTGGCCACGATGAGGTCCAGCCAGCCATCGCGGTCAATGTCAGTGGCCAAGACGTCCCGTGCATCGGTCCAGGTGGTGAGGAACTCCGGGGCGTAAAGCGCCGTCTGATCGGTCAAGACACCGGAGACATTGAGCAAGAGAAGGTCCGCCTCACCACCTTGCGTCTTGAACGGCTTCTTGCGCACCACGACCACATCATCCCATCCGTCACGATTGAAGTCGCCCGCGACGCAGTCCTTCTCTTGCGAATCGATCGCCAAATCCGTCACCAGACGTTCGGCTGTGCGGTCTTGAAAATGCACCCACTGCCCGTGGACCATCTGTAGCCCTAGGAACAATGAGAGAACAGCCGAGACCGTCTGGGCGAGTACGGATCGAAGCATCGGAAGGACCGCAGTCTGCGTTCCTTCCTCACGCGGGTCGAGATCAATGTGTCCCAAGACGACGGATTCACAGCGATCGCTCGATCCACAGACCCACAGAAAAGCCCGCTTCGGCATCCAACCGAAGCGAGCAGAAATGAAGGCTTCGCAGCTTCTCTTTCTCGCTGAACCACTAAGGCTTCCGCAAACGGTAATAGCCCGACCGGTTGCCGATATTCGCCGTATCCGCCACGACGAGAGAAGTGTTGGTCAGGGTGACCGTGGTGACGGATGTCCACGACATCAGGTCGGCCGAGTAATCCATCTCGAAAGTGCTTCCGGAGGGACCCGACACCTCGAGCAAGATCAATCCTCCGTCGGTCACCGAGTTGATCCGCACGACGCCCTCCAGCGGACCTTGCCCGCCCCCGGGATTGTTGCCCGCGGCCCCGGTGATGGATGCCGTGCCGTCGCGATTCTCGAGGTTCAAGACGAATAAAAACACGAAAAAGTGACCTGAAAGTGCTATCCTGATACCATGGAAACTGCAACTCCTTTGCCTGAATCCTCAAGCTGTGAAGAGTGGCGACAGTTGCATCGTAGCGTTGAGGCGACGCCTTCGATCGACAGCCGAGAACTCGTGCTAGACGCATTTCAAAGTACCGTAGCCGGCTTCCAGGCTCTCAAAGAGGCGGAAGAGCTGCGATTCTACAGGGAAGGTGGCCCGGACAAGGTAGACTTGCTGCAACACCGCAGATTTACGGTTGAATTGCTTCAACAAGCCGAAGGCCTCTACGTGCCGCTGATCTTGATGGGACTGGCGGACGAGCTTGTCCAATTGAAGACAATTCAGGATGCTCTTCAGGAATCGCTCAATCTCTGGCATCCAGTGAATCCATTGCAGGAATCGGAGAGAAAAGCGATCGCATCGCTCTTCGAGTAGCGCCCGGCGAAGCCATCTGTCAGAACGCGATCGCGGATGCGATTAATCACGCATGATTTCTAGAACAACGAGGGAGCAGATCTTTCAAGCATGGCTCGACTACGATCAGGCCCTACCCGGCCCCAAGAAAGAAAATAGATGCCGGGAACGGAACGCCCTCATCAGGCAAACTTTGGACACAACAGAAGGTGGGGCAGGAGTAACCGTCGACGCCGCTCTTCACTACCTTCTCGACGGATACCGAGAGTGGCGAACAAATCATCGGAAGCGCAACGGTCTCCGATGATCGGCGACCAGGATCGGCATCAATTCATCGGTCGGCGCCGACCCACCCCCGCCCGGCCCGTGCCACACACCTACTTACTGGGCCGAATCACCCAAGACTCCCTCAACCTCCCGGTAGAGAAACTCGGGCGCCAGCACCCCTAACATTTCCTTCGCCACCGCGATGCGAAACCCTCCGCCTACTAGCTTTTCCTAAATGAAACTCGCGCTCTGCAGAGCGACGACGCACACGACGAAACCCTCACACTGAAGCGACACGCCCGCGCTCGTTCTGCAGACAGGCCGCGATGGCGTCGGCCAGCCGCTCGGCCTCGCTCTCTTCCAGCGAGGCCGTGGTCACGCGAATCGCCGGCGGACTCTGCAAACGGAAGCGTTCGCCCGGCGTCACCATCCACCCCGCCTGCAAGAGCTGCTGCGCCACCGAGGCCTCCTCCGGCACCGGTACCCACACATTGAAACCAGCGCGTCCCCAGGCGGCAATGCCGCGCTCTTGCAAGGCCTTCACCAGGGCATCACGCCGCTGTGTGTAGAGGTCTCTCGCATCGTTCAAGCGCTCAAGGGTTTGCGGATCGCGCAAATAGTAGACCGCCATGTCCTGCAGCAAATGACTCACCCAGCGCACGCCGAGCACCTGCCGCCCTTGAATGTTTGCCAGTGTCTGCGCATCCCCCGCCACCAATGCGATGCGCAAGTCCGGTCCCAGTGCCTTGCACAGCGAACGCACCACGGCCCAGCGCGGACGACCGGAATCGAAGAGTCCATGATAGGGCACACCGGAAACCGCGCCCACGTAGTCATCCTCGATGACATACAACTCTGGGAACTCTGCCAGGATGCCCTTCAGCTCGCCGATGCGCTCGGCGGTGAAGGCCGCGCCCGTCGGATTCTGTGCCCTCGGCGTGACGATCAGGGCTCCCGGCTTGAGCGCCAGGGCCTCCCTGAGCGACTGGGGCACGATCCCCGATTGGTCCACCTCCACGGGCACAGGGACCAATCCCCGCGAGCGAATCAAATCCAACACCCCGGTGAAGCAGGGATCCTCGACGGCGACGCGATCGCCCGGCCGCAGTACTTCCGCCAGGGCCCGCTCGATGCCATCCAGGGAGCCGTTCACGATCGAGATGCCGTCCGTTTCAATCCCGTTTTCCCGGAACATGGCGACGCCCAAGCGCACGAGATCAGGATGATTCGGATCGGCATCGTAGAGCGTCTGCTCCCGCCGCACCGCTTTCAACGCAGCGTCAAGATCCGGCAGAAGGCGCCGATCCGGGTTCCCCGTCGCACAGTCCACAATCCCGTCGCGAACCCGAATGGGCGCGGCGATGAGACCTAGTGGCGGGCGCGCACTCACCGCGGTGCCTCGGCGGCCCTGAGATACGAGGAATCCCCGCTGCTGCAGCTGCCGATACGCCCCCGCCACCGTCGCCGGGCTCACCCCGAGATGGGAGGCCACCGTCCGGATGGGGGGCAGTTTCTCACCGGGAGCCAGCTTTTCCTCCCGAATTCCCCGCTCGACGGAGGCGACAAGGTTGACAATCGTCTCGCCGGCGATACAGCTTTGTACCAACATGAATTCAATTTTGTACTAGAACAAATAACATGCCAACACATTCGTTCACCCCCACGGAAAAAACGCGGCTCAGACGGAACCCGCGGCGCGCCGTCTACGACCGGGAGCTCATCTACGAGGTGCTCGACGAAGCCATGCTCTGCCACCTCGGCCTCTCAATCGACGGCACCCCCTGCGTCCTCCCGACGATCCACACCCGCATCGGGGACGAGCTCTTTCTCCACGGATCGACCAAGAATCGGATGTTCAAGCACATCGCCGACGGCGCGGAGGCTTGTCTCTCCGTCACCATTCTCGACGGACTCGTCCTCGCCCGCTCGGGCCTCCATCACTCGATGAACTACCGCTCGGTCGTCATCTTCGCCAAGGGGAGGATCGTGGAGGGCGTCGAGGAAAAGCAAGCCGCTCTGAAGGCCCTCGTGGAACAGATCGTCCCGGAAAGATGGGAGGACGCGCGCCCGCCTTCGCCAAACGAACTCAAGGCCACCACGGTGATGGCGTTTCCCATCGAGGAAGCCTCGGCCAAGGTGCGCAGCGGTCCGCCGATCGACGATCCCGAAGACGAAAAATTACCCGTCTGGGCCGGCGTCGTCCCTGTCAAACTCTGCAGCCAGCCACCCGTCACCGATCACGCCGGGCTCGACGTTCCCCTCCCAGATTACCTGGCGAACTACAACCTGCTTCCCCGGGTGACCCTGCCGGCTTGAGTGGCAGAGACGCCTCAAATGACTACAAACCGTAGAAAAGCGATCATTTCTCGGATGGCCGCTTGACGCTTCCCCCATTCCCGTTATCACTACGCCTCCCTTCTGAACCTATTTTTCCCAGTCATGGCCAAAGTTTGCAGCATCACCGGAGCCCGAGTCACCCGCGGACATCGAATTCATCATCGTGGTTTGGCCAAAAAGAAAGGCGGCATTGGCCTGCAGCTGACCAAACAGGTCAAGCGCACCTTCTCGCCCAACCTCCGCGTCAAGCGGATCTGGGTCCCCGAACTCGGCCGCTTCGTCCGCGTCAAGCTGACCGCTCGGGCCCTGAAAACGGTGTCGAAGAACGGCGCCTACAAGACCTTGAAAAAAGCTGGTCTAATCTAGACCGCTCCGATATACGGAGGTAAATCTAACTCCGTGGGGACTGGCAATACGCCTGCACCCCGCCCATCTCCGTGTAATCAATGGCCTATAGTGTAGTAAGCAAGAAATCGGGAAAGACATATTATCTCCACGTACGCGTGAACACGCGTAAGGATGGAAAAGAATCGAGATTGTATTTCTTCGCCGGTGCAGTCAAAGACGACGGTGCCTGCGATGCGCTGCCAGACGGTTACGAAGTGGTGGAAAGCCCTGCAACGGGCCTTCCTTTTCTCAAGAAGAAGGCCTAGCCCAGACCTCGGGGCACCACCTACCTCGTATCCCCAGGAAGAAACGACCCCACTTGCCCCGTGCAGGCGGGGTCTTTTTTGCCAACAACGGCCGACTTCCCGCGAATACGGACTTGTCACCGGAGGTATTTTCTGTAAATGAGACTGAGTCTCAATTGCAGCACTCTCATGAGCAGCACGAATCTCTCCGATCTTCCCCTGGGGCACACCGCCCGCGTGAAAGCTTTTCACCACACCGACGCCACCGATCAACGGCTCATGGTCATGGGGTTGATCCCCGGTGTCGATGTCCGCAAAGTCCGCGTCGCCCCGCTCGGCGATCCCATTGCGGTGGAATTCGACGGGCGCTGCGTGAGTCTCCGGCGCAAAGAAGCCACTGGAGTTCTGTTGGAATCCGCTTAGAAGCCGTGCCCAGGGGCATCTATCCTGGTTTTCACCGGGATGACGCGGTCGCCAGATCAATCGAAGCGCTCATTTCGCATCTTCACCCGGCTGCTGCTCACGGACGACCCCACTCTCTCCTGCGTGTCTACGACCCATACTCATTCCACCGCTCATGACTCCGGGGAAAGCACCTGCATTGCCCTGGTAGGCAATCCCAACATCGGCAAGACCACCCTGTTCAATCTCCTCACGGGAATGCGCCAGCGGGTGGGAAATTACCCGGGGGTCACCGTGTCGAAGAAGGTCGGCACCCTTCAACTTTCCGAGGATACGGCCGATCTCATCGACCTCCCCGGAACCTACAGCCTGGCCGCCACGTCTCTCGATGAACGGATCGTCGTCGATGTGCTCTCGGGCCACGTCCCCGGGCTGAAGCAACCTGACCTCGTCGTCTGCCTCGCCGATGCCACTAACCTGACCCGCACCCTCTTTCTCCCAGCCCAAGTCGCCGAACTCGGGCTGCCCATGATGGTGGTCCTCAACCAGTGGGATTTGGCTCAAAAACAGGGCCTCAGCATCGATCTCGAACTCCTGGAAAATCGTCTCGGCGTTCCCGTGGTTCCCTGCGTGGCCACAAAGAAGCAGAGCAGCGATGATGTCGCACGCGCGATCGAGAGAGCCCTGGGCTCTCCCTCCACCCTAACACCCATCACATGGCCGGCCACCGTCAAGGAGGCAGCCGAGGGTCTTCGCCAATCCATGCCGGCAGCTTTGAGCCAGTCCCTCCACGAAGCCGAGATTCACCGGATTCTCTTCGATGCCAACTCGGCCCTCACCGAACGCCTGGATTGGGCCGAGGAATCGCGCCGCGCCGCGGTTCAGGAAGCGCGGGACAAGATCCAACAGAGCGGCTACAACCCCATGGCGGCCGAAGCCCTCTTACAATATGATCACATCAACCGTCTGACCGAAGATGTGGTCAATCGAACTGGTGAAATCCCGCAGGGCCAGTCCGAATCGATCGACCGGCTTCTCGTTCACCGCGGATGGGGCCTCGCCATCTTCGCCGCCATCATGTACGTCGTCTTTCTCTCCGTCTACACCTGGGCCGGGCCCATGATGGATGGTATCGAATGGGGCAAGGGCATGCTGCAGGACTGGATCTCGCCCTTGTTGTCCGGCACGCCCATGCTCCAGAGCCTCGTGGTGGACGCCGCGATTGAAGGCGTGGGAGCCTTCCTCGTCTTTCTCCCGCAGATCCTCATCCTCTTCTTCTTCATCTCTCTGCTAGAAGACACCGGCTACATGGCGCGCGCCGCTTTTCTCATGGACAAGATGTTCAGCTGGTGCGGGCTCAACGGCAAGAGTTTCGTCCCTCTGCTATCCAGTTACGCCTGCGCCGTCCCTGGCATCATGGCGACGCGCACCATCGAGGATCCCAAAGCCCGACTGGCCACCATCCTCGTAGCCCCCCTCATGAGTTGTTCCGCCCGGCTGCCGGTTTACGTCCTCCTCATCGGCGCCTTCATCGAACCGCGCCACGGACCCTTCGTCGCCAGCCTGACACTCTTCGGCATGCACTTCGTCGGCCTTGCCGTGGCCCTTCCCCTGGTGCTCCTCTTCAACAAGTTCCTCCTCAAGACGCGCCCCCAGCCCTTCGTCCTGGAAATGCCGCGCTATCACGTGCCCCGATTGGGGGACGTGCTTTGGCGCATGTGGGAGAGCGGCGTGGAATTCGTCAAACGCGCCGGAACCATCATCTTCGCCATCACCATCATCATCTGGGCTCTCTTGTACTTTCCCCGACCGGCAGCGGTGGAGGAAGCCGTCCGGCAAACGGTCGCCGCCGAGCAAGCCCGGCCGCTCGACGAGATCCTGACCGACGAAGAGGCCGCCGAGGCTCTGGAGAAACGCGTGGCCAGCGCCTACCTGGAACAGAGCTGGATGGGACGGATGGGGCGCGGCGTGCAGCCGCTGTTCGCCCACGCGGGATTCGATTGGCGCATCACCGTCGGCGTCCTCGCCAGTTTCCCCGCCCGGGAGGTCATCATTTCCACCCTGGGAGTCATCTACAGTCTGGGAGGCGAGGTCGATGAAGAGAGCCACAGCCTGCAAGACGCACTGACAAACTCTCATTGGCGCGATGGTCCGTTTATCGGGCAGCCCGTGTTCACCATCCCCGTCGTTCTCGGGATCATGCTCTTCTTCGCTCTTTGTTCTCAGTGCGGTGCGACGCTCGCCATCATCAAGAAGGAAGCCAGCCTGGGCTGGGCTGTCTTCTCCTTCACCTACATGACTCTGTTAGCTTGGGGCGCAGCCGTCCTTTGTTTCCAGATCGGTTCCATGCTATCCTAGGACATGAGCCCATGGCTCGACATCTCCCTTGTCAGCGCTCTCATCCTCCTGGCAGTGGTCTATCTGGTTCGTCGCCTCCTGCAGAAGAAAAGTGGGAGCGGCAACGGATGCGGCACCGCGTCTTCCTGCGGTGATCAATGCCGGCTGGCCCTGAGTCGCAGTGGCAGCAAGAAAGATTGACAAGATCCCGCCCCCAGCTCTTTGGTGGGGAATCCATCGCAAGGCATCATTTTATGGCGGAAGTCACCTACAAAGTCGGCAATGAGAAACTCATCAAGGTCCTGCCCGATGCAGCCGACCGGCTCACGGGACTTCTCCACAAGCAGGGACGCGCCGAAGAGGGAGCCCTTCGCATTGCCGTCATCGGAGGCGGGTGTTCCGGCTTGCAGTACAAGATGGATCTCGTCGATGGGCCGGCCAACCGGGATATCATGGTCGAATCCGGTGGGGTTCGCGTCGTCATTGATCCCAAGAGCGCTCTCTTTGTCAGCGGTTCGGAACTGGATTTCAGCGAAGACTTGCAGGCCGGCGGCTTCAAGGTGAGCAACCCCAACGCACTCGTCACCTGTTCCTGCGGCGAAAGTTTTGCCGCCTAATCCACCACCTGAATCTGGGCGCCGCCGCGGATGAACCCCTTCGCCGTCCTCGAACTCCCGGAACGCGCCACCCTCACCACGGATGAGGTGAAGGAACAATTCGTGCGTCTCAGTGCTGAGCATCACCCCGATCACCCCGGTGCCGCCGCGGGAACCCGGGAACGTTTCACCCAGATCAATCAGGCCTACCAACTCCTGCTCTCCCCCGGCGCCCGCCTCAAGGCGCTGCTCCAACAGCGCTTTCCTGACACCTTCGAGATCAAGGGCGCGCTCCCCGAGGGCCTGCTCGATCTCTTCTCCCTCATCGGGCCCACCCTCCAGGAAGCCGACGCTTTTCTCGCCAAGAAATCCAAGGCCACCAGCGCCCTCGCCGAAGCCTTGCTCGCTCCCCAACTGATCGAGACTCAAGAAAAGCTCGGCCAGGCCGCGAACGCGGTGAACCAGCACCTGGAGACCGCCACCGCCCGCCTGGAAGAGATCGACCGGCTTCTGGATCCGGCAAAGGCGAATGAAGGCGCCCTGAATACGGCCAGCGTCCTCTGTCGGGAATTCCTCTATCTCGAGAAATGGCAGGCACAGATCCAGAGCCGTTTCCACGAACTCTTCTAGAGAAGTACAGTTTCGGGCCCGGGCATCCGCGCTCGGGTGACACACAACATGGCCAAGGGCTAGGTGTTCCTAAAACGAGCGCTTCATGAAACGGGAATTCTATCGCACACTGATCGCCGTCGCCGGCGTTCTGAGCGCCATCCTTCCCGCAGCCGGCTCCGAGGCACTGGAGGATCCGTCGGACCCCATTGCCGGCCGCGAACACTGGGCCTTTCGCCCGCTCGACCCGGGAGCTCCGCCACACGTGGATGCCGCATTCCCATCATCCTGGGCCCGCAACACCATCGACCTCCATGTCTTGAAGCGTCTGCGAGAGAATGACCTCCAACCCGGGCCCGAAGCCGCGCCCCGAGACCTCATCCGCCGCCTCTATTTTCAGCTCCTCGGGATGCCACCCACTCCCGAACAAGTCGAAGCCTTCCTCACCGATTCGTCCTCCGATGCCCTCGAAAGACTCGTCGATGGCCTCCTCAACTCCCCCCGATACGGTGAACGCTGGGGACGTCATTGGCTCGATCTGGCACGTTACGCGGACTCCAACGGATTGGATGAAAACTTTCTCTTTCGGGAAGCCTGGCGCTACCGCAACTGGGTCATCGATGCGGTCAACCGGGACAAGTCCTTTGATCGTTTCATCCTCGAACAGATCGCGGGCGACCTCCTCCCCTACTCCTCCACCGAAGAGCGGGACAGGCAGCGTATCGCTGCCGGATTCCTCGTCATGGGACCCAAGGTCTTGTTAGGCAACGACGCCAAGAATCAGCGAATGGAAGTGGCTGATGAACAAATCGACACCATCGGACGAAGCTTGTTAGGACTAACACTGGGCTGCGCCCGCTGCCACGATCACAAGTTTGAGCCCGTGCCCACTGCAGACTACTACGCGCTCGCCGGGATCTTCACCTCCACCAGCGTCATGGAACAGCGTTACATGCTTGGCCAACAGCGCGTCATGGAACAACTCGTTGGGCTTGGACCCGAAGGCGATGCCAAAGATCGGGATTACGAAACCTATTGGCGGGAGTTGTCGCAAAAAAAATCCGCCCTGCAGAAGGCCGAGTCCGCACTGAAAGATCTCCGGAAGAAAAACGACGAGGCCAAGTCGGCTTCGCACGCCGAAGAGATCGTGAGTCAGGAGAAAAAGATCGCCCAATTGAAAGGCTTCATCTCCCGACCACCCAAGATCCCGCCGCGAGCCATGATTCCCTCCGATGTGGAGAAGCCCGCCAATGAAGCCATTCGGCTCGCCGGACGCTTCGACAAGTTGGGGGAGACCGTTCCCCGTGGATTTCTTCGAGTGGTGAGCGACTCCGAGACGCCAACCATTCCCCCGAAGAGAAGTGGCCGTGAAGAGTTGGGCCGGTGGCTCACGGATACCGAACACGGTGCGGGTAAACTCGCCGCCCGCGTCCTGGCCAACCGCGTCTGGCATCACCTGATAGGACGAGGGCTCGTGCGCACGGTGGACAACTTTGGCAGGACCGGAGAACCTCCCAGTCATCCCGCCTTGTTAGACCATCTCGCGAGCGAACTCATCAACTCCGGGTGGTCCATCAAACACCTGGTGAGGCACATCGTCCTCAGCCGCACCTTCGCCTTGAGCAGCGCGCACCAGCCCGAAGCGCATGCCATCGATCCCGAAAATCGCCTCCTGTGGCGCGGACACCGGCGCCGCCTCGATCCCGAATCCCTCAGAGACGCCATGCTCACCGCGGCCAATACCCTGGACACCGCGTGGACGGATTCCACCGTCTTTTACCTCGGCGACCAGGCCACCGCCGTGGGGAAAAACGAGAATCGCCGGCGAACTAATTTCCAATGCCGCAGCCTCTATCTCCCCATGATTCGCAACGATCTTCCCGGAATTTTCGAGGTCTTCAACTTCGCCGACCCGCATGCCACCACCGGCGCCCGCCCCAAGATTACCTCGGCCACTCAGGGTCTCTTCATGCTCAACGACACGCTCGTCATGGACGCCGCCACCGCCACGGCGAAACGCCTTGAACAATGCTCCACGGAGCACCAGGACACGACCGAGATCAAGATCAGTCGTCTCTTTCAATGGATCCTCAACGCAGTCCCCTCGAGCGAAGACCAGTTGGCCTATAGCGACTTCTTTCGAACGACGAAAGAGAGCCTCGAGGGCGAAGGCCACAAAGAACCCACGAGGCAGGCCTGGACCATGGTGTGTCACGCCATGTTTTCCCTGACACAATTTCAGTTCCTTGATTGACTGAGCCTCCATACCCATGAATTGCAATCGCTTCCGCCCTTCCGCCACCCGGCGAGACATGCTTCGAGCCAGCGCCTGCGGCTTCGGCCATCTCATGCTCTCCGCTCTTGCGGGGGGCCAAGCCGGCGCGGCCTCACCTTCAGCTTCTCCGGGAGGCACCCATTTTGCGCCGCGCGCCAAGCGCGTCATCTTTCTCTTCATGTGGGGCGGCCCCAGCCACGTGGATCTCTTTGATCCCAAGCCACGGCTGAACCGGCACGCCGGAGAATCACTCGCCGGCAGTGACGTTGGCGTCTCACGGAATCAGTTAGGCAAGATACTGGGTTCGCCCTTTCAGTTTCAACAGCACGGCGACAGCGGCATCTGGATGAGCGAACTCATGCCCAATCTGGCGCGGCATGCGGACAAGCTCTGCGTCCTCAGATCCCTCCACACCAATGGTTCAGCCCACGGCGAGGCCCTCCTCCGTCTCCACACGGGGCAGGCCAATTTGGTGAGACCGAGCGTCGGTGCCTGGGTCAGCTACGGCCTGGGTTCGGAAAGCGAGAACCTCCCCGCCTTCATCACCATCTCACCGCCGCGAGGCCACGGCGGGGTGCAGAATTACGGCAACGCCTTTCTTCCCGCCATCCACCAGGGCACCGCCATCGGTTCGGCCGAGATCCCCATCGCCAAGGCAGTGATTCCCAATCTGGTGAACGACCGGCTCACACCCGGCTGGCAACGGCGCCAGCTCGATTTCGTGCAGTCCCGGAACCGCAAACATCTGGCCCAGGCCGAAGTCGACCAGGGCATCGAGGGCCTCATCGAGAGCTATGAGTTGGCCTATCGCATGCAATCGACGGGGCCCCAGATCATGAGTTTGGACGACGAATCGCAGGCAACCCTAGATCTCTATGGCGTCGGCGCCGGCCCGAGCGATAACTTCGGCCGCCAATGCCTCCTGGCGCGGAAGTTCGCCGAACGCGGCGTACGCTACATCCAGGTCTCGACCGATTACACCTGGGATCATCACCAAAAGGTCGAAAAAGGCCTCATTGACGAAGCCTCCAAGGTGGATCTTCCGATCGCCGGTTTGTTAGAAGACCTCGATCAGCGCGGTCTCCTCGACGACACTCTCGTCCTCTGGGGCGGCGAATTCGGAAGAACGCCGACGGCCGAGAATGGCGACGGTCGCAACCACCATCCCCAGGCCTTCACCGTGTGGATGGCCGGCGGCGGCGTCCGGCCGGGATTGACTTACGGAGCCACCGATGAATTTGGCTACGCCCCCGTGGAAAACCCAATCCACATGCACGATCTCCACGCCACCCTTCTCCACCTCTTGGGACTCGACCACGAACGACTGACATACCGTCACGCCGGCCGCGATTTTCGCCTGACCGATGTGCACGGCAAAGTGGCTTATCCCATCCTGTCCTAAAAAAACTTACACTTAAACCTAAACTTAAACTAAGTCATATTGCATGATGCCTCAATGTGGCGTGGGAATGCGATTCTAGCCAAATGTAAGAATACTCCACTCGTATTCCTGCGCTACAATGATCTGCTGTTCCGTGCCACTTCGGACCGTGGGAACAGGGCTCCTCAGAGGTCACTTTTTCCCGTGGGTCCGATCCCACGGTAGAAGTGACTCTGGCCTGATTTCGACTGGAGCAAAAAAAATGCCCTCAGGGGGTGACGACAGCCCTGTTTTGCGCTCGGCGAGGGGATGCAGATTCGCCAGAGCACTTTCGAGTCCGGTCATTTCCGGTGTCCTTTCGACCATGAGGAGGCAGGGCCTTGCCTCCTCAGGCATGGCGCCTATCAGCGCTATGCCAGCTCTCGTGGCACCGACAAGATCAGCATCCCAAGACTCCTTTGCAAGTTCACTGGAATGACCCTGAGCATCCTTCCCGACACCATGCTGCCCTACTGGTCGCTCCCTGTTCCAGAGCTCGACGAACACTTCCAGCAGCAAAGCACCGCTCCCGCGGAGTCTGCCGCCACCTGTGAGCAGGCCCAGAGAGCCTGGAAGCGCTTCGCCAGTGCCGAGCGAATGCAGAGCCTTCGGCAATTCTTTGGTCAACGGCTGCCTCTGGCCAACTCACCTACCGTGATTTGGCGGGCCATCAAGCACACCGGTGGCTCCCTCAAGCAAATCCTCAGAGAACTCGCTGAAGCCGGAAAGAGCCTTTTGGGGGATTACCGCTGTCTGAGTCCTTGATTCGAAGGGGGACCGTCCGGTTGCGCGTGATGTTAGGGATTCAGCAATGAGCCCCCACAGAACACAGTACTTTTGCTAGTCTTCCCGTGGGGATACATCTCCCGCATGCCTGACCCAGACCGTATCTCGCCACACGAACAGAGCGCTCTTGTCCGTTACAGCGCCGTTAGTCACATCCAACATCAGCAAGACCTCGGGTATACCCTGATCGAAGCGCTCAGGGACGCCGCCTCGCGCCCTTGGCCCGACGCTTCGGGTAGGCATTTTGCCCTCCGCACGCTCGAAGACTGGTGGTACGCCTACCAAAAAGGGAGCTTCAAAGCCCTCACCAAATCCTCCTCAACTCATGCTCAAAAACGCAGCCTGACCAAGGAGCAGCAGGACTGGCTCATTGAGCAACGGCAGAACTATCCTCAGATCCCCGTCAAAGTCGCCTACCGCCGATGGGTGGAACACGATCAGATCAAAGATCTGCCTTCCCTCACCACCATTTACAGGTTCCTCAGAGATCGCGGCCTTCATCGCCAGGGCCTTGCTCAAATCGATGCTCTCCACGGTCCCGGGAAGGCTTTCGAAGCGCCCTTTCCCAATGATCTCTGGATGACCGACTTCAGCCCCGGCCCCAAACTCACCAATCCCCAAGGCCAGGTCATCACCACCCATCTGGCCATTTTAATCGATGACCACAGTCGCCTCATCACCTACGCGGCCTACTACCCACGAGAGAACACCGAGAGCTTTCATCACGCCCTCAAACAGGCCATTCTTCACCGAGGCGTTCCCCATAAACTCTACGCCGACAACGGGGCGCCCTTCGTCAGCAAACACACCCACATCGTCTGCGCCAACCTCGGCATCCGCCTCCTACATCACAAGCCCTATCACGCCTGGAGCAAAGGCAAAGCAGAGCGCGTCATCTACAGTATCCAATCAGGGTTTGAGTCGCTTCTCTGCCTTCCAGAAGAGTGCGTCCATAGCCTGGAAGAGCTCAACACCAAGCTCTCCATCTGGATCCAGCGCGAATACCACACGCGCACTCACAGCAGCATCGGCAGCAGTCCCGTTTCCAGGATGGCTCGGAGCACCTCCGTCAACTTGAACTCAGTCACCAGGCGCTCGATAAACTCTTCTACACTCGAATCGAGCGCACTGTCAGGAAAAACGGCACCGTGCGCATCCTTAACCGGGTCTATGAAGTGGCCCTGAGCTTGCGCGGCCGACGTATCGAACTTCGTTACGACCCTTTCCAGAAGGATCCCGCTCTTGAGGTCTACCACAGGGGGCATTACCAAGGCAGCGCACACCTCGCCGACCTCCACCTCAACAGTCAGCACGACCGCCAAAAAACTACGAGCGGCATTAAGTCTCTAACTTCGTCTGCAACACACCTCATGACAGTAGTTCGAAACCACACCGGCCGACACTTTCTTACAGACGCTACCCTCAATCGCTATGCCCATCAGTAGGGAGCCACCAGCGTTCCCTTCACTGGCGATCACCCCGAGGGCTTCCAACAAGACCATCCACAGGTCAAACAGGCCCACCAACACCTCACGCAAAGCGCTGCCTTGCGCAGTGTCATGCTTCTGAGTGGGCCAAACGGCATTGGCAAGAGCAGGCTCCTTGCTCACTGGCGTGATCAGCTCGACGCCCGCCTCTACCTTCCCGTGGCCATCACGCAGGCCAGCCTCAGCCACGCCGGCCTGTTGAGCTACCTCGCGCGAAAGTTAGGCAAACCCAGCGGCACGCGCAGCACCAACCTCATGCATCTGGAGGAAGCTTTTGCTGAACTTGGCGACCAGACTGTGGTGGTCATACTCGACGAAGCTCAGAACTACAACCATGCGGCATTGGAAGAGATCCGGTTGCTGCTTGGCATCGACTTGGCCTCTCGTCCCGCATTCAGTCTCATCCTCATCGGGGACGATTACCTGTTGGGTGCGCTCAAGCTGCGAAGCCACCGGGCGCTCTACACGCGAATCGCCTGTCATTACCACCTTGACCCGTGGAGTCCCGAAGAGATCACACAACTTCTTGAGGCCAGCCAACAAGCGGTGGGGCTGACCACGAGCACCTTGGCGCCCGCCGCCATCGAACTTGTCATCACCGCCAGTGCCGGCCTTCCTCGCACGGCGTTGCAGGTAGCCCGAGCGGCCTGGATCGAAGCCAGCCAGAGCAAGGCAAGCATGGTCAGCGCGGAGCACATCCAGAAGGTCATAGCCACCATTCCCGCAGTGGGCGATGGCCTAAGGCCATCGCCCGACTGAAGGACGGATTTTTCTGGTTAAACGGAGGCTGGCTCTGCTGGGAAGCAACCAGACCAAGGGATAGCCAGGGCAGGTGCGACGAAGAACGTCGTATCAACCGAAGGCCGCATGGATAAACCATGCGGCCTTCAATGCATCAAGAACATTCTTTTGAGCTCCTGCCCATGCCTAAGAAAATCCACCCGGAGAATCCCACGGCAGAAAGTGAAACTCCCCACGGCACAGGGTGAAAATCCCACGGCGATGAGTGCCACTTTTCCCACGGTGTGCCGTGCCTCGGAACAGATCTGCTGCGCGAAATGACTTAGTTTAAGTGAAAGTTCCGGGATAGGGCCGCCTGGCCGAAGCCAGACGACGCCCCCCCACAGATCCGTACGAGCCCAATTAAGGCATACGGTTCCTCAGATTAGCGGATTCATTAGATTTTGGAGTGCACGATTCGTGCGGGTTCAAGTGG
>JANQJH010000382.1 GCA_028281705.1 Verrucomicrobiales bacterium | reverse complement strand
CCCTGTAGGGCGATCAACTCCGCGCCGTCCGCTCCCTTGAGCCGGAGCGGTGAGGTCCAGTTCGCCCGCTTGGTGCGTGGTTTCTTCCACAGATTCATGCCGAACTCGAGATCGATTCCCGCGGCGAAGGACTCGCTGTCATTCTCGATGTGCGCCACGAGGACACCACCGGCAATGATGGGAGACGAGGCGAGCCCCAGGCTGTTGCTCGCATTGGGATAATCGCTCGTGAGTCCGCGGAGCCATAACAGATTCCCCTCGAGATCGAGGCAGAAGAGATCATTGGAGGAGAAGAGCGCCAGGATGCGCTGTCCGTCGCTCACGGGACTGGGCGCCGCCACCGCCGTCTTGTCGTGGCACATCGTCCTTCCCGTGGACCAAAACTGACGTTCCCAGACCTTCTTGCCATCACTCGCCTGGAAGCAAAAGACGTGGAGACGCTCCTGCGTCGGACCACTGGAGGCGGTGACATAGACATGATCCCCCACGACGATGGGGCTGGAGAGTCCCTTGCCGGGCAAATCGAGTTCCCAACTGATCTCCGGCTGGACCGGAAGCTCGGTCTTGATGTACCCACTGCCGTTCGGCCCGCGGAACTGGCGCCAATCGGCTTGGGCCAATGAGAGAGTGGCCAGGCCACCGAGGAGAAAGAGGAGCGTGTTTTTCATCGATACGATCACGAAAAATAAGAAAAATGAGTGGATGAGGGCAACGGACTAACTATTCTCGAGGATGATCCCCCGGCGCTTGGCTTCCGCCTGCGGCGTGGGCAATCGATTCGTCGCCAACAGGGCCGTGCCCGTGGCATCACAGACGCGCAACTGAAACTGCCATTGCACCGTCCAGTCCTCCTTCTGTTCGTTCTGACAGAGCTTCACCAAGAGCCGGTTCACGCCTTTCTTCAAACTGACCGGCAACTTGTACTGATCGATCCGCATGCCCCGGTGGTACTCGTCGCGCCCAAAGACCAATTCCCCGTTGAGCCAAATTTTCCAGGCATTCTTACAACCCAAACGGAGCTCAGCCGGCTGGTCACTGGGAGACTCGTACTCGGTATAGGCGTAGGCCGTGACCTCCTTGAGTTCTCCAAAGGCCTTGTTGACGTCGACCATCCCATACTCGTCCGCCGTGACGAAGTCCTGCCATCGCACTTTTCCTGCTTTCCCCTCATACTCGCCTCTGAGAGCGATCTCGCCCTCCGGTGGAAAAACCTCATCGAAACCCGCGCGTTCGGTATTGTCGAAGGGACCAATGACGGACCAGTGGGTGAGGAATCCAAAGTGACGCGGAAGATCCACCGCCTGACCGAGTTCCCGCAGCGCTTCGGCAGCCGCGTTGATCTGGTCAATATCCCGAGCCGCCCCCAGTGCCTGGCGATAAATGATCGTCGCGGCCAGCGACTTGTCCCGTCCCACCAATTCCTTGGCCTCGTCGAGCAGGCCGGCGACGGCATCCCGGCGGAGTGCCGTGCTGGGATCATTCAGCATCCCGGGAACGAGTTTTGCCGCCGTCTCCTCGTCCACCCGCTGGATCAACTCGAACGCGAGCCGCCTGGCATTGGGATCCTGACGGGTATCCATCAGAAAGGCGCCAACCTCATCCAAGGGAAGCGAGCGACCGGCGGCCAATTCGCGATCGACGATCGCCTGAGCCGCCGACACCAGCCAGTTCGACGCCAGGCCATTGGCATCGCCCATGGCCTGCAAGAGAGGCACCACCATCCCGGAATCTCCCTGAATCACCTGTTTCCAAGCGGCGGCAGCTTCCCGATTGCCTCGGCCTTCATTCTCGACCGCGCTGATCGTCGCGATGGCCTCGATGTAAGGGGTGGCCGGTTCGTCCTGTGCCAAGACCGAGGCAAGCGCGCAAGCTCCCCCGACCGTTGCAATGATGATCGATCTCTTCTTCATGAATGAATGATACGTGATGAGCCCTCGAAGGCGTGAGCGTAGCTTGGTAATGCCAGGCGTGCGAAGCAAGCGTGGAGTTGGGCCGGGATGGAAAACCAGGCATTGCCATGCCCGGACTTCGCCCTAGAATCCGGTTTTATGAGAGCCTACGTCCTCGCGATCACTTTCCTCGCCTCCCTCTGGGCCGCCTCCCCTGTCCTGGCCGCGGACAAGCGCGAACATCTGATCGTTAGCGGTGGACCGGCGTCATTGAACTGGGAGCGCCTTCGTTTCCCGGCGGATCAACACGACAAGTTCCACTTCAATTTTGTGCGCCCGGCCGCCTGGAGCCGCATCCCCCAACTGATCAAGCTCTACGGAAAGGACGCCCATATCACTTGGCTCGTCTACCGTCCCGCCTACGAACGGCGCCAACGCGAGTCCGGCAAGCCGCTCATCCAGTGGATCGAGTCCGTGATCCGCAAATACCCCACGGTGAAACTGGTGTGGTTCTCCAGCACAGACGAACTCATTCGCTACATCAACAGCGGACAAAACCGCCGCCGCCTGAAGATCGGCTCCATCGATTTCTACCTCCATTCGAACAAGTACTGCTTCATGTTCGACTACAGCAGCGAGATCCTCGGATGCTCCAAAGAGTTTCTCCACATCCGGGATATCAAACGCCTCAAGCGGCGGGCCTTCGCCAAGGAAGCGCAATCCAAGAGCTGGGGATGTCACACCGGCGAGAGCATGAGCGCCCACTGGCGCAAGGCCACCGGGACCAAGCTCTGGGGAGCCATCGGCAAGACCGATTACTCTGACATCTCTATCAATAAAGGTGTTCCCAAGTTGAGCCCCGGTGGCCGCTGGTCTTACTAGCGGAAGGGTTTCTCGTTCTTCTTACTTTTTCAATGCGACGCGCCGGCTCGCAATCTGAGCACGCGTCTCCACACTACTCTCATGGACTCACCTTTTCACTATCCTGACACTACCGCGATCCACACGAGACTTCCCAACGGACTCGACATCATCATCAAGGAAGACCACAACGCCGATGTGGTTAGCCTCCAAGCATGGTGCGGCGCCGGCAGCATCCATGAGGACCACTGGCTCGGGGCCGGGCTCTCCCACATTTTGGAGCACATGTTATTCAAGGGCACCAAGAAACGGCAGGGACCGGAGATCGCCACCCAAGTCCAGGACGTCGGCGGCTACATCAACGCCTACACCTCGTTCGATCGCACCGTCTACTGGATCGATGCGCCCAGTTCCGGCACCGAAACCTGCCTCGATGTGCTCCTCGACGTCATGACCGAAGCCACCCTGCCGGAAGACGAGTACGAGAAAGAGCAGGAAGTGATCCGCCGGGAGTTCGCCATGGGTTTCGATGACCCCGACCGCATGAGTTCGCAGCTCCTTTTTGCCACTGCCTTTCAACAGCACCCATACAAATATCCCGTCATCGGTCACCTGGATATCTTCAACCAACTCACCCGAGAGGATGTCCTGGCCTATTACCGGCGACACTACGTGCCCAACAACATGCTCTTCGTCATCGTCGGCGACGTCGATGGCGCCCGCGTCCGCGAGCAGATCAGCTCCCATTTCCAGGCTTACCCTCGTCAGGTCCACTCGCCGCCTCTCATTCTGCCGGAACCGGCCCAACTGGGCCGCCGGGAGGCGCATCAGGAATTCGAAACGCAACTCACGAAGATGCATTTGTCCTGGCATATACCCAACATTGCCCATCCCGACATGCCCGCGCTCGACGTCCTCGCGGGCATCCTGGGGCAAGGGCGAAGCTCGCGTCTCTATCGCGTCATCCGCGAAGAAAAACAGCTGGCCCACTCCATCGGGGCCTACGCTTACACACCGGCCCATGGCGGCATTTTCTCCGTCAGCGCCACCGTCGATCCCGACAAGCGTCTGGCTGTGGAGAAGGCCGTGCATGCCTTGATCGATGAGTTGGCCCAGCACGGCGTGCGTGCGGCCGAACTGGAGAAGGCGAAGAAATCTTGCCTCGTCGATATGCTGAGCGAACTCACCACCATGCGCGGCCAGGCCAATGACCTGGCCACCAACTGGATGCTGAGCCGCAATCTGGATTTTACCAAAGACTATCTCACGGCGATCCACGATGTGGATGCGGAGGCGATCCGCGCCGTGGTCACGCGTTATCTGAGAGAGAGCAATCTCACTTCGGTATCTCTCAATCCCATGGGCAGCTTGCAAGACCGTGCCGCAGGCGCTCGAGATCAAGAGACCAACGGGACGCGGCGCGTTCTTCTGGACAATGGACTCACCTTGCTCTTGCACGAGGACCATCGGGTACCGCTCGTGGCCGTCCGGGCGTCTTTTCTCGGCGGACTCCTCCTGGAAACGGAGGCCAACAGCGGCCTGACCCAACTCGCCTCACGATGTCTCATCAAGGGCACGGAATCGCGTGACGCTTCCGAGCTGGCGGACGCCATCGAGGACGTCGGCGGCAGTCTCGGCGCCAACGCGGGCAATAACACCTTCACCGTGGCGGCGGGCTGCCTGGAAGAAGACTTGCCCCTCGCACTCGAGCTGGTCAGTGATGTCCTTCTTCACCCCTCCTTCCCCGAGGCCGAGATCGAGCGGGAAAAGATCGCTCAGGTGGCCAGCATCAAAGCGGAGTCCGACCACCTCGTAAGTCTCGCGGTGCGGCGGCTACGCCGGGAACTCTTCGGCGACCATCCCTACGCCAATGTGCGGGTGGGCACGGAGGATTCCGTGAACCAGCTCAACGATCGACAAGCCAGGGAGTTTCACCGGACCTGTGCCGTGGGCGCCAACGGCGTGCTCGCGGTCTACGGGGCCATCAACGCCTCGACCGCCGAATCGTTGATCCGCGAGCACTTTCAAAGCCTCCCCAAAGGGCAACGCGCCTTCGCCGACGTCTCGGCTCCCGCGCGCCTCTCGAGTTCGCGCACACTGGATGTCACTACCGATAAACAACAGGCCGTCCTCGTTCGGGGATTCCTCGGGGGCGCCATCGACTCGGAAGACAGACTCGCCCTGGAACTGATCGAGGAAGCCTGCAGCGACATGTCGTCCCGGCTCTTCATGCGCATCCGCGAAGAAATGGGATTGGCCTACTACGTCAGCGCCTCCCAGATGCTCGGCTTGGCGCCCGGAGCCTTTTATTTTTACCTGGGAACGGACCCGCAAAAGCTGGACGACGTGGAAGCCGCGCTCTCGGAAGAGGTCTCCAAACTGGCGGAGCACGGCCTCGAATCTCACGAGTTCCATCGCGCCAAGAAAACGCTGCTGGGAAAAGCGGAAATGGATGCCCAGGCACTCGGCAGCCGAGCCACCATCGAAGGGCTGGACGAACTCTATGGCTTTGGACACGACTATCATCAGTCGCTCGGTGAACGCGTCGAAGCCATTTCGGAGGACGAGATCGCGCGCGTCCTGAGAGACTACTTCCACGAAAAAGCGTCCATCACAGTGCGCGTTTCACCAGCGATCTAACAAAGACGTTAACACGAGTCAGATCATCGTCTCAAGAGCGTGTCCGTCCAGTCTCGATGTGCTGCTCCAACTCCTGGATCAGCTTGCGCGCCATCTCGGGGTGTTCCTCGATCACGTCCGACTTCTCTCCGGGATCTTTCTCGAGATCATAGAGCCGGTAGCGGGTCACCTTCCTGTTCGCCAGCTTGCCTTCGACGACAACGTTGCGTGCCGTCTTCGAGTCGTGACGCTGGAGCTTCCACGAGCCCACCCGGTAGCCAAAGTTCCCCGATCGCCCGTTGTCCTGCTGAATCAAGTGGGAACGGCCGGCAGCCCCTTCATCACCTAGCAATACACCCATCACGTCATGACTGTCGAGGCAGGCATCCTCCTCCAGAGCAACCCCTGTCAGACTCGCGAAACTCGCGGCAAAATCGACGGTGCAAACAATGGCATCATCGACCACGGCGGGGGCGACCCGGCCTTTCCAACGGGTGATGAAGGGTGTGCGGGTGCCGCCCTCGAAAACGCTGTACTTTCCACCGCTAAAGACGCCTCCGGCGCGATGGGCACCGTTCATCTCCACCGCGTGATCCTGGTAGCCGTCATCGAGGACCGGCCCGTTGTCCGAACAAAACACCACCAGCGTGTTCTCCGCCAGCCCAAGACGGTCTAGCGCCTTCGTCAGCTCGCCCACACACCAATCCAGCTGAACGATGGCGTCGCCCCGAAACCCGAGGCGCGTTTTGCCCTGGAAGCGTTCATGCGGCATGCGCGGCACATGAAGATCATGAGAGGAAAAGAAGAGGAAAAAGGGCCCATCCCGATGCTTCTCGATCCATTGAACCGACTGCGCAACCCATTCATCCGCCAGATCTTCGTCACGGAATCGGGCAGCGTGACCACCGGTATAGAATCCGATGCGGCTGATGCCGTTGTGGACGGTGGCGTTGTGCCCGTGAGACCAATCCATTTTGAGACTAGCACGATGCGAAATGCCGGTCGGATGGTCGTCGCTGGGTTTCTTCTTGCCTACCCAAAGAGGATCAGAGGGATCGAGATTGAGCACCCGATGATCCCTCACATAGACTTGAGGCACGCGATCGTTGGTCGTCGGCAGGAGGAAGCAATGGTCGAAACCGATCTCCAGGGGCCCCGGCTTGAGTTCACCGTTCCACTGGGGCCCTTCCGGGCCTCCGAGACCGAGATGCCATTTGCCGATCACCGCCGTGGCGTAGCCCGCTTTCTGCAAGAGCGAGGGCAAGGTCTCCGTCCCCGGCTGAATGATGGCAGGACTGCTAGGCGGCGCGATGCCGGTACCCTTCTGTCGAAAGGCGTAGGTGCCAGTGAGCAACGAGTAGCGCGTGGGCGTGCAGGTCGAGGCCGAGCAGTAGCCGCTGGTAAAACGGCGGCCCTCGGCCGCCAAGCGATCAATGTGAGGCGTCTGGATCTCCGTCGCTCCGTAACACGAAAGATCACCGCAACCCATGTCATCCGCCATGATGACGATGATGTTCGGTTTCTCCTCCGCCGTAGCGGAAAGCATCAGCACCCAGAGGGCGGCAGGGTTCAGGCAGACAAGGGCAAAGAGGTTTCGAAGGCTCATGACGACGGTGGCGTATCCTCCCCTACTCCGGGACGAATTTCTAGGCGGAAGATGAAGCAATCCGTGGCCGGCCCCGCTTGGCTTGAAGAGCGGCCAAGATGAAAATAGGAGTTGCGTCTTTTCCAACATCGGCTTGGAATGCGGTGCCCCGGGAGAGCCGGGGCCTTTTTCGGGAAGCCCGTCGCTCGGGCAGGAAATAGATGGGGAATTCGGTGAAGACGGTCGTCGCCAGACGGCAGTCCATTCCGAAACGGTCCCGCCACTGTGAAGCCAGGCAGGTGTACCAACACCGCCGGCCAAGTCAGATCGCCAGCCTGAAGAAGTCACTGTCACCGTCCGCGGAGTTCGGACACACAATGATACCCATCCATGAAATACACGCGTGCGCTGCACCTCAGCGCCATCTTGTTAGGAACCTCGGCTTCGGCCGGGCTGACACTCACCCTGCATGCCGAGGAGGACGAGACGGTCGCGGCATCCATCCTCGAGACAACCACCGTGGTGGCAAACCGGCTTCCCACCTCGCTCGCACAATCCGGCAGCGCCGTCACGCTGCTCGACGGGGAGCACCTGGAGGAGGACCAAATCGTCCGACTGGAAGAAGCCCTCAGGCGATCTCCCGGCGTCTTCTCGGAATCGACCGGCGGCCAGAGAGGTTCGGTCAGTTCTCTCTTTCTTCGGGGAACATCCACCTCGCAGGCCCATTTGCAGGTGGACGGCGTCCGCCTGAGTGATTCCACGGTGGCTTCGAACAATTTCTTGGGCCACGCCATGCTGGACGGCATCGGCCGCGTGGAGATTCTGCGAGGCCCGCAGAGCGCTCTTTACGGAGGCGAATCCATTGGTGGCGTGGTCGGGATCTATTCTCGCCGCGGCCAGGGCGATCCCCAATCACGAGTCATGGTCGAAGGCGGTTCATTCGGTTCACTCCGCACCGCGGCCTCGTCCTACGGCACCTTCGATAACGGCCTGACCTATGCCCTGAGCCTGGGCTGGGAACAGACGGAAAACGACCCCCAAGGCACGCCCGACCTCGATCACGAGCAATTGAGCTACGCCCTCCGTCTGGATTACGACGTGAGCGACCACGCCCGGCTGGGAGTCACCTTTCGCGGCGGGCACGCGGAATTCGATGACACCTTTGGAGGCGAGAACTTCACGGATTACCAACTGGTCACGGCCCATGGATCGATGGACGTGACGGATCACTGGGTAACCGGTTTGCGCTTCGGTGTCTACAACGAGGCCTACGACTTTGGCGATCCGTCGACCTTCGCCACGGACGCGGAGAAGATCAGCCTCGGCTGGGAGAACGAGGTCCGTTTTGGACCCAATGACGCCCACGCTACCGCCTTTGGCCTGTTGTTCGAACAGACCGAGTATGAGCAGGATTTCTCCTTTCCCGCCGACCGCGATCAGTTTGGAGTTTACGCCACCCACGTCTGGAACGTGACCGACAACCTGACACTGACAGGCGGAGGACGCTGGGAGGACTACGATGACTACGGCGATGAGTTCACCTGGCGCGCCACGGCGGCCTACACCATCGCCCCCACGGACACGACGTTGCGGGCGAGCTATGGCACGGCGTTTCGCACCCCGAACTTGTTAGAACTCAACGGCGGTCCCTTCGAAGCGGGCAATCCGAGTCTCGATCCCGAGCGCTCCGAGGGATGGGACATTGGGATCACCCAAGCCCTGGGCGACGCCTTGGCCCTAAACCTCACGTGGTTCGAAAACGAGGTGGAAGATCTCATCGTCGATCCCTTCGGAGCCATTCCGACCAACACCCCCGGCAAGGGAAACGCCAACGGCCTCGAATTCAGTCTCGAAGGCCGCCTGGCCGACGATACGATCCGTTACGGTCTCGCCTACACTTATCTTCAGCGGAGCCTCGTCGGCTTGCCCGAGAATGTGATCGATGCCCACCTTCACTGGGACGCCACCGAGAGACTCGGCCTCGGACTGGGGGTCTCCTTTGTGGACGACCGGAACTTGGGGGGAGATCCCATGGAAGATTATCTGCTCGTGCGGCTTTACGCCGCCATGAAACTCAATGACCATGTCTCAGTCCACGCCCGTCTGGAGAACGCCTTCGACGAGCGTTACGAGCATGCCAGTTTTGGCGGCGTCCCCACGGCGGCAAGGCGCCTTGGCGGGTTCGCGGGGATCACGGTCAACTGGTAGGCGATCGCTCGACTGAATCGGGACCGCGGGGCGCCGGTTTCACGTTGTAGTAAAACGTGGGACAGGCGTCTCGCCGGGTCTCACATTTGGCAAGGTTGAAAAAAGTGCTCCGTTACGGGGTCAGAACTGTCTTAAACGGCTCTCAAAATACGAAAATTTGGAAACAACCTGGATTTTTCGGTGGTGAATTCTGTGGATTTTCTGTGGTTGCATCTAAGCGATTCCTCCTAAGATCTGCCTGGAATCAACGCGGCGAAGTGATTCTATCGGATCGAAATTATCCAATTCGCCGCGCTGGCGACTTTTCGCGTTGTCTAAATGATACCGGCGCTTTCGAGCCCTAGTCTCAATCAAAGGCGAAGGAGGAATCTGGAGCAGTCAGCACATCCGGAGATGAAGCCCATTGAAGCCGACTGCGTAGCCGATTGGATGTCGGAAAACGTTGTGGTTGTGGAACTTATCGCGTAGCTCTCTGGGCTTGACGATCCCGATCATCTGCAGGCCCATGTTAGGGCGGCTCTACAACTTTGGTAGGGAGATCACAGCCCAGATTCAGCGCAATTGAGGGGCCACCCTCGGCCGTGGAGGGCCAACCCGATTTCTAAACCGGCCGAAAACCCCGAATTCTGGACCGGCCACGACAACAGCCTCGTCACGTGCGGATGATGTTGGCCTCTTCAATTTCGAATTGCGTGCGGGATTGGACTTGTCGACGGTCAGAGCGGTAACTCCCGCTCCCGGAATCGATGAAGTGACGATCGTGACTGCTGTCTTTCGATTTGCGCACCTCGGGCTCTCCTGGTCCAGAAAAGATTGATAGTCGGCCGGCAATCGCCCAATTCAGGCAGAGAACCTTGTTCCGTGGTATGGTCGGTCGCTCCCCGGAGCCACTCGCGTGACACCGAAATGCGAACATATTGAATCAAATTGAGAACCCCCGAGGGGAATTTCTGTTGCTGAAGAGCTTCGATTGCTCGGTCAGCCATCTCTGACAAAGTAGGCTAGCGATGTTGTGGAAGGCAGGTCCATTTTGTCGATTCTCCTTACTGATGAAGGCGGCAGAAAATCTCTGATCGACCAAAGAAAGGACCTTTTCTTGTTCAGTAGTTTCGGGTACTGGTTCTGCTGTTGTCCGGAACAGCGGAGATCGCTGCCAAGTGGGGAGGAGTTTTTTGGAAGCTCGATTGCTTCTGACAGTCGTGGATCGCCTGTCCGGCAGGAGAGCCCTCTTGTCCTGTGTAGATTGGAGTTCCGTCGTTCCGTCAGCCGTCTCTTGAGTGATGTTTCATTTGTTCGAATCCGAAGTTGCTCATGGTTTTGGTGTACACCACTCAATTCGTATCTGAGCAAGGTTTGTCCGGACGAACCGGCGCTATTCGCTCCAATTATCGTTATTTGTTCACCGATGTGATTGGGCCGAACTTCGCTCGACCTCCTTGGCATGTCGCCGCAGAATTGGCATGTAGCCCTGTTCAAGATCATGGTCGCGAATGCCTTCGGGCACGGCTAACTTGGGCATAGACCCTCGAGGGCAGAGCCCCACATTCGTAGATTCAAGATTACTCTGAAGGTATGCGAAATCCTCTTCGCTCATGGCCTCCGAACCAAGCAAGCCTTTCGGCTTGATCGGCAAGTCATCTAGCACCTCGCCGTCGCAATCGAACAGTATTCTATGCTCTACGTGAGCATAGAAGGGCGCCGGAGGAATTCTAGCGACAATATCTCTGTGATTGACGAACCGGTGGCTGCTGCTGCCAAAGGCCCGATTGAAACGATCTGCGAAAACACGATTTCCGACTAGTGGCTGACCAAAGGTATAGATGCCTGCAACCTGAAGCCATCTGATCGCTCTAGCGCATGTCATTATTGCCAAAGCACCACCAAGCGAATGTCCGGTAACCCAAGCCCTCTTCCCACTTGCGGCACCAGCCCTCAGGGCTGGTTCGATGGAGTCGGTCCAGACGGCATCCAGCGCCTCTGAGAAACCGGAGTGTACTTTGCCGTAAGGGACTTCAATTTGGCGAATCTTCAGATTCCTGATCCAGTCAACAACCGATTCTGTTCCTCTGAACGCGAGAATGATCAGTTCATCGTCGACCGCAATGAATCCGCTTGTGTCCTTGCAATCAAAGACGACAGAGGAACTCATACCCCAATCTGACAGCGTAGCTGTGATCGTCTTTTCGTCGGTACAATAAGCCAGGCTACTGGCAGACCCCATTGACAATGCGGTTCGATGGGAAAGGTCTGAGCCAATCAGCGACTCCTTGTCAAATTCGTGCTCCCAGTACGTATCGGTCATTCTCGAAGTTGAGGCATCATTCAATTGCATGCGCCTTTCACTGGACGCACCAGGGAGAAATGGAAACCATGCCCTACGTACTCCAGTCCCAACAGACCGCCATTTGATTTCCCTTTAGCTACAAGGTGCAAGAGACTTGGCGGCACGAATAGTTCGCTCAGGATATTTCGCCCTATCCGTGGGGTGGCAATCTTCCCGTGATCTGGAGTTCCTATCTCGTCGCTCAAGGAGCTGAGAAATCCGGGACTGACTTCGCCAAGAAGAGTCCAGGGATCACGGCCTTGCAGCGATCCAATCTCGATGTTACCGTTGACCGCTTCGTCGCTGATGGCGCAGTCAAATATCTCTCTAAGCGAGAGGTCAATCACTTCCCCCATGGTTAGCGGAGAAAACGCCAACTTCTTCCCTTCGATTGCGCAAGACTCCTCGGGCGCGTACCGCCATACTGGTTGGAGATCCTCTCCAGCGATCTTCAATTCGATGTGCCGAACGAGGTGATTTTTGTTCAAGGAGGTAAACGGAGTCTCCTTTCCCTCATTGTGGTCGGCGACAAATTCCGCAAACCGTTTCCAGACTGATTTGCCGACAAGTGGTACAAATGTGTGGTAGTTCAAAGGACAATGCAGTCCCGCACTCGTAGCCACGTGGATCATCTCTGAACAATAGAGCAAGTAATCCGGTTTGCTGAACCAAGCGCGGGCCTTGGAGGCCTCGTCGTTGTTGCCTGCGATCGCCCGGACCATCTGGATAGCGTGTTCCTGTGTACTCTGAACATCTGTGGCCGCCAGTGGATCCGATCCATCGAAGCCCTCGGAAGGATAGTTGGCCACAGCATTAAACCCAACGACCATTGTGCGGATGTTGTCGCGGAACTGACGAACAATCGATTCAGTCAGATAGGCGGGGTACTCCGGCTTGAAGAATACCATCGAATAGGTGCTTGACCCAAATCGGCCAAAGTGAGCTCTGTACCTTTCTTCAATTCTGCTGTCTGAAATGCCTCCTTTGTCGAAGGGGTAACACTGAGGATTATGTACTGACACGACGCCTTCTTCCCCGTCCCGGTCCTTTACACCAAGAACCACTCCAACATGAGAATCCTGGAGCTTGAGCTGTGCTTTCGCTTGTTTCTCGTCAATGGGAGTTTCAATCAACCGCCCGCAGTGGTCATTCATTTCGGGACGGTGATGCTTCAACATGAATCCAATGTCTCCCGGACGAAACGCGCGGGCTAGCTCTTGATCTCCTCGGCCATACCTATTCCCTTCAGCGTCCCGTACGCGAGAATCCAAGTCGTCGTATGGGAGGAGCTTTAGAGAATCACCAAATAGATGAGTGCGGGAGCGTAGGACACTTCCATTCTTAAGCCTAATGTGCAACGTGAGGAAATCTTCGACCGATTCTGCTAGCGGTTCACATCCCCAGATTTCCCTTAGCCTTTCGAGAACAGCCTCAAATTTCATTTCTGTGTGAACCAAGCGCTTAGGTAGATAAAATGGCCTCCCGAATGTTTGCCTCTTCGCCGACAAAAGTAGCCGCGCGACGTCTCCCTGTGGCACTGGCGTCTTTCCACAGTGTTGAGGTGTCTCCAATGTGTTGTGCCAAGCTTGGAGTATGCAGATAATAGTCGAGCCCAGTGTCTTTGCACCATTGTCCTACAACTGAGTCTACATTCTGCATTCCTGCTCCTGGGCCCCGATTTCGGTGATTGACCACATGGCCATTTCTCAGCAGCGCCCGAACGCTGGGATTCGGTAATACGTACGCCTGTGCGCCCCACGCACCCCAGCCATGCTGTGCGGTGTAGAATCCATGAGCATCGCCGCGATCCTGGTGGCTTGCTGTATGCAAAGAGACCACGCCCAAGCGATGAGACGGCCAAAGAGTCTTCTCAAGGTATTCCCTGAGACCCTGACAGTACAAGACATCGTCTTGGCAGATCAAATAGGCGTCGGCATGGGGTTCCCTCAAGTACATCTCGTTCAATGAGAGAAACCAGTTGGGCCACGCGCCAAGTTTTTGGGCTCGAATAGTTCTCCTGTGTGGCATCAACCATGATGGCAGATCCACAAGCGGTTCCGCAAACACGTGTGCCTTAGGCCAGCCCGCTTTCTCTAGACTTCTGAGTGACCGTTCCAATGTTGGCTCGGCCCGAGGCGAAGTTGTTAATCCAGCACACCAATGGCGAATGCCTCCGCATATCAATTTCTCGTCATAGTCCCGGCATTGCCTGCATCGCCGCACCGTTGTCTCTCCGTGAGCTTCGTGAAGACACGCAAAGGTCTTCTGCCTCACCGAACCTCTACAACCGGCGCATTTCTGCTCCCCTATTTGTTGACCGAAATAAAAACAGGGAGCATCTCCATTAGCAGGACGCGCCGCATCGCTCGATAGCGGCCTCATGATGACCTCCAAATTCTTCCTGGCCAGCGATTGAAGCTGCTTCGCCTTTTCAAAGTCACAACCGTCAATACCTCCAGATTCGATTACGCTCTTGGTAACGCCAAACAGGAGAGATGCAATTACGGAATTTATTTGTTCGGTTGTGGGAGCATGCTTTTGCACGCAGACATCACAGGCGCGTCGGCTGGCGTCAAGAAGCGACACATCCTCGACACCCGTGATGTCCTGAAGCAAACCACAGCGGGCTACTTCACTTGAATGCCCCGAGTTCCGAACCGTGCCTCGGTAGATGCACGTTTCTACGGTCCTATGAGTGACATTGACAGGCACAGCGAGAACCTCCTGACAAGGCAATTGTGGTCTGCTTCGATCCAGCTTGAATCGCTGGTTACGAGGAACTGCCGGCGGTGCAACAGACGATTGCCCTGAATTCGTTGAAGAGATTGATCTCAGCAACCTCCTCTGGCGTTGGTGACGGCGGTAGCGGTTCTGAGAACCCTGACTTACAACTATTCGATTCCAAGACGAAATGGTCTTCGTTCCATCGGAAGACACAATGTCCTTCAGTGGTACAGTCTCCTGAAGAACCTACCTGTCCATTTCCGCTTCCATCTCCAGAGGGGCTTAAATATGCATTGTTTGACATGGCCTAGTTCATTGAGTTGGTTTAATCGTACGAACGATACGAAAAGAGGTGTATGGATGGTTGAGATATGGAGTCGTTTTACGTCGCGCGGCGCGAAGCCGCTCCGGCGTATCAAAGAACGATCCGCCACGGTATACTGGCCAGCTGTCCTCGCTTGGCTCATCGCGCCGCCGCGATTCGATGCCAACAATGACAGCACTTTTTCCTAGCAACTGATAATCCTTGCGATAGCGGTCCTGGCACCATTCCGCTCCATTTCCCAGTATATCAAATAACCCGAACTGATTCGGACGAAGTCTGCCCGGAGGATTTGCATACGATCGAGACAAATTGGTCCAGGCATACCTAGAAACGTAGTCCACTGAGGAACCAAAAAAACGTGCGGTAGTAGTTCCACCCCGACAGGCATACTCCCATTCTGCTTCTGTCGGGAGACGATATCCCGTCCTAGAAAGAAAATCTGGATGCGTCTTGGGATCGGCGTCGTTGAAATCCTTTCCATCTGGAAAGACATAACATTGCTCGCTGTCAGGAATTCCTTCTTTCTTCGAAAACCACCAGCAGTACAGCATGGCTTCCTTTATTGATACGGATGTCATCGTGGATCTTGTACGGTCGTTCGGATCGAGCCCAATGACTTGGCTAGCGTCCCATGGATCTAGTTCTTGCGCGGAGTTTTGGTTCTTTTTGATATGCACGTTCAACGCCTTTGCGAACGCCATGAATTGTCTTGCATTGACTTCCTTGGTCGCGATGGCGAACGAATGCTCAATGCGGACTGGTCGTATTTCTTCGTCATCACCTCTATGTTGCTCTGAGGCTGGCGATCCCATTTCAAACTCAATTGGCCCTCTCAGAATTGACATCACAAAGTCTCCGTTCTCGGTAAGAAACCAATTCCTGTGCTCTCTAAGGTCCGACTGATCCCTGGTCGAGCCTTCTGCATCAATGCCCCAGGATTTCAGTAGCCACTCAGCAGAAGATCGAACTCCGGAACTCTTCGAATTGGCGTAAAGGCTCATTATTACCCCCTCGCTTGCCGCAATGCGGGTTGAATTTGGAAGTCCAAATTCATCGTAATCACCTAGCGCAAGTAATAGAGCGCGTACAATCTCAGGATCGTCCTCAGTTTCTAGGCGCCCTAGCAAGAGATCCGAATCAACTCCATAGGTTCCCATTCCGTGTAACAGGTGGGAGCGCAAGTCAGGATCGTGTCTGTTCGTCAAAAGGGGCCATACCGATTCCGTGCATCCCATCAGAAGAAGACCTAGTCCAAGCCGCGCAATTTCACGGGTGAATTCAGATCGTGAAACATCTTTCGGAATATTCGAACAGCCCGCTTCAATCTCAGCGACGAGCCTAGACTCATACTGATTCGGATTTCTCGAAAGTACACCCACAATTGTTTCCAGTTGCGAAGGATCAGCTTCCCTGACCAAACCAACCATTTCGTCTATGTCATCTTTGAAAAACTCGCTCAATATCGCAGCAGCGGTGACCCGTGCATTTGATTGACCTGAATATGCATCCCGAAGAGGATCAGCGAGCGGGACCGCTACTGGTTCGAATAACGTCAGCCATCGGACCACTTCGAACCGGTTGCGATCAACCAGCCAAGCGGCGACCGCTCGTCTTCCTTGGTCCCAGCGCAAATCGGATCTGCTGGTTGTCGCGCTGATCGCCGCCGCTCGTAACCGCTGGTCTAATGGTGCCGCTTCGTCCTCCACCACTTCCCATGCCATCGGAGCCAGTTCGGACGCCCGTTCTCCGAGCATGGCTAGTACGACTTGAATTTCATCCGGTTCTCCTTCGAGGATCCACTTGCCGATCGGCTCCAATTGATCCCGATCCTCTGGCAACAATGCGAGGTTTAAGCGAACTCGATCTGACCCAGACGGGATAGTCCGTAGAATCTCTCGAAATTTTGGTCTCAGGAGTTCCCTTGCTCGCTCAGGGCTTTCGGCTATGTCTGAAAGTACCGAAGGGAGCTTTTCAAACTGGCAGTCCATCAACCTTTCATACATGGCGCCAGCGTGCTCGCGGGCATCTCGCTCTAAGTCATTGCCACGAAGGACAATGCCGATAAAAATGAACGCTGGCACTATGATTCCGATAGTGCCGAGAAGGACTCCGAGCGACTTTTGATTACGGCGAATGAACTTCCTTGCACGATATGCAATCGTATTCTGGCGGCTCGGCAACGGCTGGTGTTCGAGAAATGATTCAATATCGCTCAGAAGAGCCCTTGTAGTTTCGTAACGCCATTCCCGCGGTTTCTCCAGTGCCTTTAAGGTCATGCAATCAAGATCTCCGCGAACCATTCGCCGGAGGACTCCAGGCGCAACCCTGCGTCGCTCTGCGGCCCTGAAAACCCAATCCTCCATGGAACTTAGCCTTTCCGAAAGAGGAGTTGGATCTTGCTCTTCAATCACACTGACCATTGCCGCTACGCCTTGATCTCGAAGTTCATTCCTCGAAAATGGCGCGATGCCGACTAGAAGCTCGTAAAGGAGAACCCCTAACGAGTAAATGTCAGCCCTAGTGTCAATGTCTGTATCTCCCCGAGCTTGTTCGGGTGACATGTACTCCGGCGTTCCGACGGCCTTTCCATCATCTGGGCCATCCGACCTGGGGTCGATCTCTGTCATCACTTGCTTTGCGATGCCAAAGTCGATTATCTTTGGGACTGGGCGTGCGTCAACTTCCACAACCAGAATGTTCGAAGGCTTAATGTCCCTGTGAATAATCGCTTTTTGATGAGCATGATGAATTCCGCGGCATACATCGGCGTAGATCGCTAAGCGCTCTTCGAGTGTAAGGCTCCGTCGATCGCAGTAATCCGTGATTGGTTCTGCGCCTTCCAATACTTCCATTATAAGGTAGGGCGCTCCGACCGCAGTTTCCCCTGCATCGAATATCTTCGCGATGTTGGTATGGTTGAGTGATGCGAGAGCCTTTTGTTCGACAACGAACTGAGAGATTCCGCTTTCACTAATACGTTCGGCATTGAGAATCTTAACAGCTACCTCGCGTTCGATGGGCTCGATCTGTTGCGCTCGATACACGGTTGCGAAACCGCCCGATCCTAGCTGTTCACCAATCACGTAGTTGTCTAAGACATGTCCTTCGAGATCGTCAATGGTGGACATGGCCGCCTTCAGACCACAGATTGGACATCCTCCTTTTCTCAGGTCCGGAGATAGTTCTCTTCCGCAGCTCAGGCAGCTCCGAATTTCTAGAGTCTCGGTTTCTTTTCTATCCATACTGCTAGATTTCAGAATGACTCTTGCCGAATACTTCAATGAGAGAGGCAATCTCCGCGTCGATAAGTTGCGGATTTGACACTGTTGCGGCGATGGCTGCACGTAGCATCTGGCGCCTCCGTTCTCTCATTCTTCGTACGGCCATCTTCACCGATCCAGTCGTCATCCCCAACTTCCTTGCTGATTCTTTATAAGAGGGTTTCGGTTTGCAATCGTCAAGGTAGACGCCTAGTACCTCGAACAATTTCGCCTTTCCCTTTTTTCGGTACTCATCCTGGAGGTCGGCTACGCTGTTTTCCATGAGAGTTGTCGCCCACCGTAGGTCATACAGATATTCCGGCGACTGAATGTCGCTCGGCTCTTCGCTGAACCGCTTTTCAGCACTCAGCCATTCGTACGAAATCAACTCAAAATGTCCACCAGATCTTTTCGTCTTACTGTTTCTAATCCAATTCGACTCATAGTTTCTCAGGGAACAGAGCAGATACGTCCTCAATTTCCCGTTTTCGGGGTGGCAGTTCGCAAACGAATCAAGTCTCAGAAATGAAGCTAGGAAACCCTGAGTGATATCCTGTGCGTCCTCGTACCCGTGGCCACGTTTCCTCAAGAAGGCATAGAGCGGGTACCAGTATTTTTTGCACAGTTCTGATAATGCCTCATGCGCCCGCGAGTCATCGCCCTTGGCCTTTATCACGTCCGTCCATGAGGTGGACAAAAATGCAGATCGGCGGTGTGCCACTTCTTGGATTCTGTTTGGTTCGTAGCTAGGTTGCTTCCTAAATTGGCCGGAGGAATGCGTGAGTCTGGAGGTTACCATGACTGGGGGGAAACAATCAACGCCCTTAGTGGGACAGTTCACTCAATCCAGGTGCTTGAACCAATCCCTTTCCTGCATCCTCTCGTCTTTTCGGGTGAATCTTGTCGACACGTGCACTCCCAATCAATTGGTCGGCTAAAAGCTTTGCGCTGAACTCTTCGTTGGATTCGGTTAGATGTTCGAACCACAGCGCTGCAACACCGGCCACATGTGGAGTTGCCATGCTCGTGCCGCTTTTAGACGCCAGTGATGAGGTGGTTCCTGCTTTTGCGGAAATAATATTCACGCCAGGCCCCGACACACGTACTCCTCCGTTGGAAAAATCAGCAACTCGGTATCTCTTTTGCTTATGTAGCATAAGGGCACCGACTGACACAAAATCATCAGACGAGGCTGGCGGCTCAACTCCAACGACGAATTCGCTATTCTCGCCATAGCGGCTGCTGTTCCCTGCGGCTGCGACGAACAGAATTGGGTAACCCTTACGGTTGTCGAGCGCCATCATGGTACGAGTAAGAGTCGCCTGTTTGGCCAAGGCCGAAAAGAACTCCCTTGTGGCCCAGTAGGCTTCCAGTGCCCTTCCGGTCGCGATGGGGATTGGAAGATTATTCACCGCCACCAATCTTTCTACCATTCCGGAATAATCAAAACCACAGGACATGGAGATAATGTTCGCACCTTTTCTGATGGCCCACCGAATCCCCTCGGCTAGAGACTGCGACGATCCACCTTTCCTTCCGATAACTTTTCCGACTAGAGCCATTGAGACTCCACTGGCCACACCGATCAATTCGTCCTCCACATATCCTCCAAAGATCGTTCCGGCACAGTGGGTTCCGTGGCCGTCGGAGTCGCCGTCTCCTTCACCGGTGAAGTCTTTCGTCTTGATACCCTTGCGGTTTCTAATCTCTTCAAAAGCCTTGTGATGCCGATCAATGCCAGTATCCAAGATGGCGATTTTTGCACCTACTCCTGAACAGGGGGTATGGTTGGCTCCTATCGCGTCCAGCCCCCATGGCTTTCCTTCAGCATTTCTCGACGCGCAATCGCATTGTGCAACAGGTCGGTGAAGGCATAGCGGCATGACCTCCGTAGCGGCCAAGACGTCCTTGTCCTGCCGAATCGAGCTGACTTCACGATGATCTTCGTCAATCGTTTCAACCTTAAATGCAGGGCGTGCCTTGCTGTCCGCATCCCCGCCAAGGTCAAGCCAATTAGGCTGGAGGGGCTCCGGCAGATTGGGATCGATGGCGCGGAGGACCATGATAGTATCCTTCATGAGGCCTCCTCAAGGTGGTGTTTTTGAATGTCCAACATTTTCCAATGCACGGCTCGGGATGCTTCCGCAAAGCTCGATGGCCTGCATGCGAGTAGTTTAACAATATATTGATAGAACTTCGCTCGAGTCACAAATTCCGCCGGCTTTCTCGGACAAGTAATATCCCCGAGCGTAGGACATCGCCTGCGCAAGGCCTCCGAAAACCACAAAGCTGAACAAGTAACAAAGTCGATTGAGCCTGAATAGTTATCGGGAATGCAAGCTACAAATTCTTCGAAATTCACGTAACTCTTGTTGAATTCCAAGATGGCAGGCGGACGGATGATTCCCGGCAACGCCTCGTGCAGCAACATCCGTGTAATGCCCGCTGTCGGTTCTTCAGTCTCTGCATTGAAGAAGCTCTTAGTTTGCTTAATCAACAGGTTTATTCCTTTGATCAATTGCGCTGCAGACGAAGCCCGTGCAATTTCAGGCCGATCAATCAACCCAAGAACTACAGGATGCGATATGCGTCCTCGCTTGGCCTCGTGAAAAGCCGATAGAAGCCTGCCGGGATGCAAGACATCGCGGGCTGGAAGATGTGGATGTGGCCCGTGACACAGAATACTTACTTGGGAATATTTCCCAAACACTTCCGGCAAATCTCTTGAAGTGGCATTCGTTACGACCTTCACTCCAAGTGCCTCCACGGACAGGATGATTTCTTCCACCGTTTCGCACGCCTCGGAGTACCCACGACTCCAAGCTTGCTCTGGACTGCCAGAGCCTGTCTTATCGGTAACGATCTTTGCAAATTCTGAGTCGCCTCTACTCCAAACCTCTTCGAGCTCGGAGAGGGATAGCGGAACTGAGATCACCAACGCGCAATCGGAAGGCTGCACCACGGTCGAAGAATCGCTCATAGCTTGCAGCCTTGATGGGGCTGGACTCTCCACGCAATCATTCCAAGGGAATCTTCTTCGTGCTCGAACTCCACAACATGGAAATCTCCAATATCACCAACACGAAGTGTCCCTCTCGAGCCCTCACGCGATGCCTTCATGTCTTTCAGTATTCCAGCGTAAATTGCCTCAGGTAGGTTTTCTTTCACATCTACTTTTGACGCCGATGCCGACACTGAACGTCGTAATGCCTGACTGGTTACAGGTTCGCGAGTTTCCAGAATAACTTCGTAGATTAGAGGCACCTTATCCTTTGTTGCTATATCTACATGGTGATTGCCCTCCCCCTTCCATTTGTTTTCTCCAACTTTCTTTACATAAACTCCTTTCTTCTTTTGAGGAAGAAACTGATTGATCTTTCCATGCGCCACCACCAGCCGGTCTTTGCGCGCCTTCGTCCCGTGGAGGGCGAGGTCTCCCATAATATCTCTCACTTCCTTTACGGAGAAGGTCGAGTCGAAGGATATTTTCAGAACCCGTTGATCAATAGGTCTCCCTGTTGGTTCCAATTCCTTTCCTATTGCATAGACCAGGTGAGCTCGATGCCAAACAACTTCCCCGATCGTTCGGTGGTCGCCTCCGTCACGTTTTCGATAGATATCTCTTCGAACCGATACATTGTCGCCGTCTTTGTGAATCACGAGAATCTCCTTCGATTCCGGTCCAAAGTAGTTGCCTCGTGGTGGAGGGGGATCTGAGGGAGGTGTCGTTCCCGGGCGTGGAGGTAACTTTGGCGGTGGAGGCGACCCGCCTTGTGAAGGTAAATGCTGTTTAGAGTCTCCCCGACCACCCCCGTGTCCAGTTAGATCCGCAAGCTGGTAGTTTCGGGGCAACGGGGCGTCATCAGGTTTCTGTAGTTCGATCTTCAGCTGTCGTTTCAGACCGTCTGCATCTTGCGCGCTGGAAATCAATCGGGCATTCTTTTCGATGATCGGCGCGTCCTTGGGATTGGATGTTACCTTCCAAACCTTGGGCTCAAAAGGCTGGCTGACAAGTTCGACGCGAACCTCACCTTGTTCAATAGTCGTTGAACGGCCAACGTGGGTCACGGCAGTATCAAGATTGTGTCCTCCAATCCCTGCAGCCATCTCTCCCAGGGTTCGAGACCAGACTACGGTGGGAGTGTGTATCCAGGGGTTTGCGGAGCCAACCTTGGACTGAGAAAACTCCTTTTGCAGTTTTAGCACTCCGTAGAGCCTCAATGGAACATGTAGTTTCTTTATCGCGCTGGCCACGAAAGAAGCTTTTAAGGAAGAAAGGAAGTTTTCTTCGTCCCACTCTTGAGTGCCCGCGAGAAACTTTGCTGCGTTGATATCCACCTCTTCGTCTTCAGTATAGAGATTCACATATTCGCTGCGAAGTTTCTTCAGTGCCTCCAAGATCTGTTCCTTCAGCTCCTTTTCATCTACCGGTTCATCCGCATCTGGATGCGGATGAATTTGATGCTCGACGAACTCCGTCGTGATCCGCTCAAGATCTTCTTCAGAAGCTTCTCGGAGCATGCGTAGGAGATCTTGCGCAGCACGTTCTACGACCCCCGATGCATCCCACTTTGGAAGTTTCTCTGGCGGCTCGGCGGAGACTTCAAAGATCGTAAAAATTTGATAGAGAGTGACATATTGAACTGCGCGAGCAAGAAGCGGTTCACTTAACGAGGCGTAATAAGCATAGGCATCTTCCTCAGCTTGCCGGACCGCTTGATTCACATCACCAAGATCAGGTCGGTAGATCACGGGAAGTGCCCCAGTACGCGTTACGGCGTAGATGGAGCATTTTCCGTAGTCGCCTGAAATACCGAATCCGCTTGTGTTCCAGTTAAATAGCAGACTTCCCGCATCATCAAATTTCTTTACTAGCGGCTCATCGAAGGGAAGGCGGCCGGGTGCCAAGATTGGAAAATTGTAATACTCCACCTGATCGGCCAAAGTCCATGCCTTCAACATCTGATCGGTCATGTTCAAGATGCTCCCGTATTCCGTGTCAAGCAGTTCCGGACTGAGGAAGATCGGAGCCCAATCCCAACCTGCGTGAGAGGGACCGGCACCAAAACGGTCGCGTTCGTAGCTTTGTCCAAGGGAGGGATCTTTCGTTGCCGCCAGTGTCATGATCATCTCAGTTCTCATCGGCGGCAATGTGGCCAACGGTGCTACTCTTTCCCGGCCAAAGATTACGACGCGATCCTCCGTTGCCACTGCACCAAGAATGAGATCCGAATCCAACGCAAACCTTCGAGCGTTAGCTCTCTGCTTCTCAAGATTATTCTTGGGAATTATCCAGGCGACGAGACCTCCCTGGTCGCTTTTGCTGAGATGAACGCCATAACCGCACTGGCTAATGGATTTTGGAATTGAGTCTTCGTTGGAAAGGAACTGCTCTTTTTCGTACCAAGACTCAAGATCCCGCGTCCGAACCTTTACATCGAGGGGGTACTTGATATCGAGTTCGTCCCGATCCAGCGGCATTGGAAACGCGTGAGCCTTGTAGTCTGTATTAAACAGATAGCGACTGAGTTTCTTGATCAACACGTTCAATGCGGTCTTCGAAAGATCGGGCAACTTGAAGACGACATCTTTCACCCATCCGTCGTAGCCGATTGTCCACTGCTTGACGCGGCAGTTTGACAGTAGCGCAGGATCGACGGCTTTGAGGCCACTAACGGTCACATGCGGTGGAGGCTCTGACACGACCAGCGTTCGCGACCCGTTCTGATACCTGCTGGAAATCGCTATCGTTTGCACATGAAGCGGAAGGGCATTTCTGAAATGCAGCCATTCTTCTTCTTGTGGGCGAAAGTCGGCGTCATTGCCTAGAGGCCCGTTTGAAGCCTTAGGAACTGTTGCGTCTGCATTGCTCTGTCCATGGCCATTCAGAGTGCCGATGAACGATAAGGCAATGCAAATCAAGGCAAGAGATAGTTTGCTATCGGTCATGATTAGTAGATTTTTTCTGCAGCACACGACTGCATACCTTTCAGACCCAGCGGGGCCCAGGGGGCACGAATTTTTTTCATTTAACGTGGAACTCGACCGCTCGAGGTCTCTCATGCTCGACAGGCAAATCAGGGTCCGGAGTAGGATCGGCCCCAGAAAGTGTCTCTGCGGACTCGGCACTTTCGGGGGTCAGCCTCTTTGGCAACCTCCTCTAATGCGGGCGGCATCAATGACCTCTGTGGAGGAAATTCAGGTGGTGTGTTCTCGAGTCCCACGCACGCTCCGGATCTGATTCTGTGAATCAAATGAATCAAATCAGGGGGGGATTTTGACCTGAAAATCTTCGGCGAAGCGTTCAAATTGCATCTCCTGCGGAAGCGGAATCAGCGCTCTCAGCCTTTTCTCCGAGAATCCTCTTACGGTTGAAAAGTGCGCGGTTACGGGGTCAAACTGTCTGAAGCGGGTCTCGAAATATGAAAATTCGGAAGTAACCTCGATTTTCCGGTGGTGAATTCTGTGGATTATCTGTGGTTGCGTGGACCAATTTTTCCTAAGATCTGTCCTGGAATCAACGCAGCGAGGTGATTTCAACTGATCGAAATTTTCCAATTCGCTACGCTGGCGATAAGTCCTGTTGCCTACACGATATCCGCGCTTTCGAGTGCTTCGATGATCTCCAGGAGCTTGATCTTGCGGATGACCTGCTTCTTGCCAAGTTTGAACACCGTGCCGCCCGCCTCCGTTAACTTCTTGCGCATTGTTTCCCTCGAAACCCCATAGCGCTGTCCAAGTTCAGCTACATCGATGACCTCGAGGAGCTCGTCAACGGACTGCTCACGGGAGAGCATTCTTAGGCGGTCCCCGAGGGCGTCGACCTCGCCAGCCAGCACGTCGAATCGCTCCAGGGGCGTAACTTTACGAATTCGTTCCCGCGCATTCATCTTCTCGGCCCTGGTTCATCTGGAGATTGGGAGCTATACATCTCAATCTTGAAGGCGGGCGAAGCCGGTGTGCGGACCATTCTTTTGACGGAGGAAGATCTTGTGCCGCGTTGATACGCATGTTGCCAGTGCGTTGGAGGGCGATCGAGAGATTGCCCGGCAAGCATTGATGAACGGTTGATAGTGAGTCGCAGTTTTGCTCGTTGATTTTGCATCTCTGGATTCGGGAGTTCAAGTGGCCGGATTCCTAAACCTTAGATAGTGGTTCGATTCCACTCGGGGATGCCATTCATAAGTAATTGGTAGTGAATTTATTATGGAAGCGATGGGGTCCATTGGCGCCAAAGAAGATTCTGCTTAATTCTGCCCGTTTCGGCCTGATTTTGTAAAGAAAACGGATACAAAACGGATACAGAATCCTCCCGATTCTGAGGCCTGGGAGTTCCCTGGACTTTTCTATGGGTGGGCAGGGTGCAGAGAAGGCCGGAACTCGAGGCGCGAATATTTCGGTGGCTCCCAATATGGGCCACAGATGGCCTATCTTGTCTTCGTCGTAGTCGGACTTTAGGAACCTAACAACATCGTGCCAGTCGAATCGCACAGTTCGTCCCCAGCGGCTTCGAGGTAGACTCTGGTCCGGTTCTGGTCCTTCCCAATTTTCTTCTCGCTAACCCGGAGCCGCTTTGCTAGTATCCTGTCATAAATTCATTTAAGAAACTACGACTGAGCCTTACCCATTTGGCACGCTCGAGGTTTGATGTCGAAGCCGCAGACCATAGAGGAGTGTGACCGCTTCAGGGAGGTCGCCGAAGAACTTTTCGCGAGGGCCGAATCGGGTAATGACTCGTCACTTCTGGCCAAGAGTCTCGATATGACTGCCTCCGCGCTTGAGGTGCTGGAGACCTTGCGCAGTCCTGGCGATTCGCCAGGGACTACCGAGTATTGCATGCTCATGAATGTCCAAGGTCGTGGTAAGGTTTTGGAGCACTACCTGCACGCGGATGCGTACGGGGAGTTCTAATTGTCGTTGACCATAGCGCGATCATTTACTCCGTCCTGGAGAGCTGTAGGCGCAGGGGGATTGACCCTTACGAATATCTGGCGGTGTGCTTGAGCGCTTTCCGAACTCTACCACCGCAGAGATCGAGAAACTGACCCCGGCTGGCTGGGCGGCTGAACGAAGATCAGCAATTGCATAGGCCGCCTAAACTTGGTTTGGGCAGAAATCGTGCCACACCCGTGTAGAAGCCGACGGGGGTGAGCGGACCGCTTACGGTTTCTGTGAGCAGAAGAAGATCGTCTTTACCCGTTCACGCGTTTGTCAAGAGACGACCAGGCCTGGATCGAGCAGAAGAACGGGGCGGTGATTCGCTAGGCGCTACCTTAGCATGGATCTAAATGGTTTAAGCCCCCCAATGGCTGCTTTCGAGGGGTATAGAGTAGAGCCCTCGCCAAGCAGCCAAAAAAAATCAGTCAGACTAACTATCATCAAGTGTAGCTCTCTGTACGGTGGAATCGTAGAGGGCGTACTCCTCTTTCAACAAGCTCCTACATCTTTGATAATCCGTCGCGCGTACCTCCTCCGAAATTTTTGGAGATATATTGTGCGTCGCCAGTACCAATTCAACCTCTAATCGATGAGACAATTCTCTAACCAACCGATGAATGTGCTCGTAAGGAAAGATCTTCAAATCGTCTCCAACTATTCCATTCACCGTTACAAAGTCAATTTGTCGCCCAACGCGGGCATAACTTGGTCTCGTTGGTGAAAAATACGCCTCCAAAAAATCTCGCCAAGTTATATGTCCAGTATACTCCCCATGTCCTTTGATTACTTCCGGAGAGACATCTTTCCGCTGTCGAAACGCATACCAACTAAACAACCATTCGGTAGGTTCTCTAAACAAACAGTAAACCCTAAATCTATCCAAGCGAACTCTTCCTAGTCCCGCTAACCATGGCTCAACGTATTTCTTGTAGCCGCTAAAATTTGTATGGCGCAACACTGGTTCTTTAGCTAATAAAGTAGCGTAAGGCTCCAATGTGTGCACCAATGACGTTGACGCACATTTCCGGTTAGATAGCAAGACGAAAGAACCCTTGAGGGAGATTATCATGGAGAAGTTCGTAGATGGTTAAAATAGAGGTGGTGGATGGCTGGCGCCCTCTTGAGGCGAGGGCACCTAAGAACACAAAAACGAACCATCGACGACACGAGTTTATCGCCCGAAGAGCAACTATTCCAGTCCCAATCGCCGAGACCTCCCGAATTCCCAATGAGATGCTTTCGAAAGCTGCCCGCCTTCGGTACATCCAATGTATCTCACGCCAACTACGCCATTGCTCCGTTTGCGGTATTGAGGCGGAGCTTCGCTAGTAGACATCATCGACTACCGCAATTAAACTCTAGGGAAGCTTCGCCTCAAACCGTCTAGAAGGTAGGGTCTTGCGCCGTATGAGACATGTCTCAGAATCGTACGGTTGGGCAACTGCTGGAGGAGCACGTCACACTCGAAGTGGAGAGCTTCGACCGGATCTACCTCAACGGCTATGTGCCGCAACTGCAGTTCGAGGACGGCCTGAAGGCCTTATTTTTGGCTCACCGGAAGAAGCCTGTGGTCTCCCCATCGCTCTTTCGGGAGATGACCAAGGGCTTCGCCGAAGGCGTTGAGAAGGTCGCCGAGGATCATGAGATTCCCATGATTTGGTTCAAGAAGGGCGAGCGTAAGGACGATGTTGCCGCAGTCATGCGGCGTAAGCGCCCGGTGAAGGGATGGTGTGGTCTTCATCGGTGTGGCCCAAGAGAAGACTTGGGCCTTCAAGGGATCAAAACGGACTTGCGATAAGGGAGTGGAATTCGGCTACGAGCGCCAATCGGTGTTCGTGAAGCACTACTATTTCGTAAGCGGTCCATCTGGCACCTCTGGTCGGAGTTGATGAAGACGCCGTAGATTGGCGTCTATGACATCTTCAATAAGCTCTGATAACCAAATCCTCAAA
>JANQJH010000353.1 GCA_028281705.1 Verrucomicrobiales bacterium | reverse complement strand
CGAATCTCTTCGTTCAGTTCTCGCAATTCTGTATCGACCATTCATACCGTTAGCACAATCTATCGATCTGTACACTTTTTTGTGGGACGATGTACTAGTTCCCTGTTGAAAGGCAGTGTCGTTCGCCCCGCCTTGCTGATGCAAAAAGTGAAGATGCCTCCCGCCGTTCTCGATCCGGAGTTCGTAATTCCCCGCGTGGTTATCATTGGAACCCTCACTGGGATTCTTGGCCAGCACACCGTCCCAGGCAATCTCCCCCACGGGCTTGACCCAGGCGGCGATGGAGATGGCATCAGTAATATTGAGAGATTCCGAGTGCTCCACCAGGACGTGGGCGCCGTTCTCCAGCAAGAGCGAATTTCCCCCGGCACCTCTCGGAGTATCGTCGCTGAACACGGCATCCACCAGTTCGCCATCGTTGCCGTTACCCGAGCTGTCGCTGGCATCACCATCAAACTCCCAGGCGCCGACAAAGGGCGGCAACTCAGGTATGGGATTCAGCAGTCCCTCAATCTCTTCCGGCGTGAGCGTGCCCTCGTAGACACGGACATCATCGAGAGCACCCGTTAGGCGATGGGCCGTTCCTGACTCACCAACGCCCAAATAGAGATTCCATTCCGAGCCGTCATCCATCTCGGGAAATCCCTCCTGAGGGCTATCCTCAACCTCGACACCATTGACGTAAACGCGAGCCACGGCACCACCATCGACGTCCTCGCCTGTCATGGCAATATGCGTCCACTCGTCGAACTCGATCACCGGCCCGGCCGTCAAGTTGCGGTCGTCGTGCTCGCTCAAGTTGATAAAAACGTTATGATTGGGATGCAGGAGAATGCGATTGTCACAACACCCTCCGGCGTCCTGACTGATGATCCCATCAAAACCCGTCGTGGCCTCATCGAGTTTGACCCAGGCGGCCAGGGTCACGCCGGGCTTGCCAGTGAATCCAGCCAACCCGCCGTTCTTGTTGAAGAGGCTCGGCAGGGTTTCGTCAAAGTAAACGCCTTGCCCGAACTGGCCTTCGACTTGTTCGACGTTGGAAATCTCATCGGCGTGATTCCCCAAGCCGGAACTGTCATGCCCCAGGTCGGCGGGATCTTCGAACTCGTAGTGAGCGACGAGAATTCCTTGCGCCCCGGCGTTCGCCAGAGAAAAGATGCCAAATAGTATGGTGGCCAATAGGGAATAGAACTGATCGTATTTGTTCATAGCAGACAAATGAATCGCAGGGTTAGCTGATTGTTAGAACTCGCAAATTGGTGGACTCCGATCCTACCTGTGAGACCACCTCATCCCCAGGCACGATCAGCGAGATTGGCAATGGTAATTGATGCGCCGATTCTGCCGCAGCTCATGACCCCGGGTCAAGGATTGGTGTATCGAATAGGATGACCACTCCGATTCCCGCAAAAATACGAAGAACCGCGCAGGGTTTTTCGCTTACTTGGCGCCGGGTTCACGGCCCCGGTTGAGAAAGAGCTTTACCGGGCCGTGATTCATCGCCACGGCGAGGTCGTCATCGCCATCACCGTCCATGTCAAGGGCGGCGGCGCCACGCGCATCACCGGGAATCACGATCCCGCTCCGCCTCGGCCCCACCTCCCTGAAGCTCCCATCGCCATTTCCCAAGAGGAGCAATCCGAGACCACCCGCCATTCTGCCGGTTTCGCGCTGTGGACCGTAAAAATTCTGCGAGACAAAGAGATCGATCACGCCGTCATCGTCCGCCTGCATGAAGACTATCCCAAAGCTCGGTGCACTCTGCACCAGACGCGGCAGCGGTTTGAACTCGAATCTCCCGCGGCCGTCGTTGAGCAAGATCCCGCTAGCAAGTTCGTTCACTTCCAATCTGAGCGCTTCTCTCAACTTGGGAGCGGTGTAAATCTCATCCAGGTTCGCCACGGCAAAGTCGTGAAAGGTGCCAAACTTCCCCTCGAGGAACGGCATCGCGCCACTCGAACAACTGAGACCGCGATTGGGTAGCAGAATCTCACCGTCCGAATGGGCCTCGACACAGCGATAGTTCCCCAGTCCCTCGAAATCCCCATAGTAAAGGTACTGGGGCCGCTCCACACTCGGATGATACTTCGTGTTCCACCCAAAGTTCCCCACGGCAAAATCCATGTCGCCATCCGCATCGGCATCGCCGCCGGCAATGCAGGTCCACCATCCCAGAGATTCCGCCAGCCCCGCAATCGCGGTGGCCTCGACTAACCGACCCCCATCATTTCGATAGCACTTGATCGAACCATACTCCGTCGTGACCATCAAGTCGTCGTCCTCATCGCCATCGACATCCGACCACAGCGCATCCGTCACCATTCCCGCGGTTGCCAACGCCGAAGCCACCTCCCCCGGCGCCTCACTGAACCGGAGCTGTCCGCCCGGCCCAGTCGCCCCCAAATTGAGCAAGAGCCGGCTCGGACCAGACGTGGGGTATTTGCCAGGGATCACCCGCGCTCCGACAAAGAGATCGAGATCGCCATCGCCTTCGAAGTCCGCTGCGGCGACACAGCCCCCACTAAAACTCAGATTCGGCAGCGTCCCCTCCGGCGCCGGACTCAAGCCCTTTTCCACGCTCAAGTAGAGCCGATCCCGGTAGTCAGCATCTCCACCAGCGCCCTCGACACCACCGGATACGACATAGAGATCGAGATCCTCATCCCCATCGGCATCGAACAGGACGACATCAACGTCCTCACACATGGCAGCATCGGAGAAAAATGGAATGCGCTGCCGATAGAGCTTTCCCGTACCGGACTGTAGCCAGAGCTGTGCCGGATACCCGGCAGCTCCCCCGAGAAAACAATCGGGCTTCCCATTCCCCGTGAGATCGCCCCAAGCCATCGCCGGTCCCAGGAGCGAGAGCTTGTTAGGCAACAGTGGCTGCATCGCAAAGTCGTCAAAGTCACGCTCCACATGGAAAGGCATCTTCGATAGCCGATGCTCGGCAAAGATGGTATTGGGAACCGGCAAGGGTACGATCGGCGGGCCGTCTTCCGGCTCCGCGATCACATACCGCCGCCCCGCCGCCAAATCGCGGACCTCTTGCTCCACTCCCGAAGGCCAGCGGATGGTCAGCGCCTCAACCACGTCTTCCTCTCCCAGCCCGAAGACCGCCTCCACCGGCGCACAGCCGAGAAAACCCCGCACCGGCTGGAGCAGGCGCACTTGTTGGCCCTGCTTCGTCTTCAAACGGATCTCCGCCCCCAAGCCATGCCTGTTCGCGCCCGTCGCCACATTCCCACGCAAGGCGATCTTGATCACTCTGCCAGTCACCGAGGTGTTCACGTAGAGGTCGACTTCTTCCTCGAAATTGTTGACCACCAGATCGAGGTCACCATCGCCATCGAGATCACCGCATGCCGCCCCGAAACTCACGGTTTCCCGGTCCATGCCCCACGCCCGGGAAACGTCATCAAAGATCAGATGACCCCGATTGTGGAACAACCGATTGCGTTCCTTGAGGGGCGGATAGTCACTCCAGCGGTTCTCCCCAGTACGCTCGTGAATGGCGCGAACCTCCGCCCGCAGGTCGGCGTGGAAGAAGTCACGGGTCATGCCGTTGGAAAAGAAGACATCGTTCAGGCCGTCGTTGTCAAAGTCGGCGATGTTCACCGCCCAGGTCCAATCCGTGGCCGAGAGTCCTGCCATTTGCCCCACCTCGAGGAAGCGCGGCGTCCCCGTATTGATGTAGACCGCATTGCGCATGTACTGGCGGGGAACGGCCGTCTCCAGGAACCAGCCTTCCGCATCCATGTCTCCCATGGCGACCTTCTGTTTGTAATGCGTCGTGCCCGCCATGTCCGCCGCGATGAAGTCGAGTCGGCCGTCGCCATCCAGATCCCCGGCATCACTCCCCATGGAAAACCACGGTGTGAATGGGACAGTAGAGGCAATCACATCGGTGAACGTTCCGTCCTGGTTATTGCGATAGAGGTGATCCGCTCCGAAAAAATCATTCGCCACATAGAGGTCAACCCAGCCGTCAGCATCGTAATCCCACCAGGTGGCGGACAACCCGTGCGAGTGCCCCCGCAAACCGGCACTTTGAGCCACATCGATGAATCTGCCCTCGTCATTGCGATAAAGAAGATCCGCCTGGCCGGCGTCGAACGGGTGCAAGGAGCCATCTTTCCTGAGAAGGGCGCCGACCTCATCGCGGTAGGGCTCGGGAGTGATCACCTCGCCGTCGACAATCTGGAATTCCAACCCATCCGGACGTTCGCCTCCCGAGAGACGATTGGTTAGGAGATGCGCATCGAGATCGCCATCACGATCGAAATCGACGAAACTCATCATCACACTGGCACCCGAGTAGTCGAGCCCGAAAGCGGCCGCACTCTCCGTAAACCGGCCATCACCCGTGTTGAGGAAGAGCTTGTTAGGCATATCATAGCCACACACATGGAGGTCGAGATGCCCGTCTCCCTGTAGATCGACAAAG
>JANQJH010000302.1 GCA_028281705.1 Verrucomicrobiales bacterium | reverse complement strand
CGAAGTTTCACGCACGAACGACGACCAGGCGGACAACCGCTTCCTCGAACCTCTGGGACGTTTTCCCCGGATCGAAGAGGATGAGCCGCCGGAGCGATGGCTCTGTCACGAGTACCCGCCGGCCCCGAGATGAGAAGGCCCTAAGGCGGACCGTTAAGGCTCGCGGCAAATGGCTTTTTTCGTTAGTCTCGCGTCACGCTCTACTAGGGTAAGGCGCCGTGAGTCCTCCGTCGGGAGGCGCCTACACTAGTGAAACTTGGCCAGGGCGGTTTCGGCTTCTTCGATGCTCTTCTTGAAAGCGGCGAACTTCTTGTTGTTCTCTTCGTTCACCTCGGGGCCGGTAGCGACCCAGTCCTTCAGCGCCTTCTTCGCCTTGCGTGAGTCCGCGATGGCCGCCTTGTAGGCGTCTGCTTTGTCGGGATTGGCCTTGGTATAGGACTCGATGGCGGACTCGCTCAAGCGCGTGACACCCTGAAACTGCTTGATGAACATTTCCGGCGTCGCCTCACGACTGGCGCCTAACTGCCCCAGGGTCGTTTCGCCGTCGCTATCGACCACGATATAGGTGGGAAAGCCCTGCACCCCAAACTTTGCTTGGAGTTCGCGATTACGCTCCACGTACTTTTTCGGGACGATGGATTCGTCATTGGGAAAGTCGATCGTGACCAAGACGGCGTTTTTCGCCGCGTACTTGGTCCACGCTTCCTGCGCAAAGACACTCTTGTCCATGAGCTTGCACCAGCCGCACCAGTCAGAGCCCGTAAAATTGAGCATGAGGGGCAATTTCTTTTCCCCGGCAAGCTTCGTCGCAGCATCGTAGTCCATGGTCCATTTCCCCACCTTCGCTCCCTCGGTTTGGACTTCCTCGGCGGCCTGAGCCGTCGACGCGATGATGGACCCTGCGAGAAGGGCGGTGATGATAGATTGGGTGAGTTTCATGAGAGGCCTTTCTTTCTGGGGTTTGGACGTGATGGTCTGTGAGATATTCCCCGGGAACCGGCGAATTCGCCGACTATGACGCCGGAGAACCGCTTGGCAAGTTCTTCTCCTTTCTCGCTCAGGGCTCGATCCGTAGCCGGAGGAAATGGATGAGTTCCCCGGCCGGGGCGGCAAACTCATAACGCATTTTCTGCGTGCCGATCCCAGTGACTCCGAGTTCCTCGACACTTTCCGGCTCCGCCGTCATCCAGGGAGCCTCCAGGCCAGGCGAAAGTTCCCCCACCAGGGTCTCGTAGCTCACCCCGGAGTCGACATCGACACTCAATTCGATACTGATGAATCGCCTGCCGTCGACCTCGCGCACCCGGATGTTCTCCCTCGTAGCGATCCGCTCCTCGGAGGACGCCGGCGTCCCGGGATCCGTTCCGGAGAGAAACTCGATCATGTTGATGAGGCCATCCCCATCGTCGTCTGCGCTGGGATCGGTGACACCGTTCTCCGCGGCCCATTGATCAAAGGTCTGGTGGGTTTGTTGATCCGTATTGGCCTCGCCGGGCGTCGGTATCAGCCGGGCCACCTCCGAGCCGCCATCGGGCAGGCGTCCCTGCGAATGGCTGAGCGACGGTTCGTAACCGTAGCCAATGGTGTCGATGAGGACCTCTCCCGCCTCACCGGCCCCGAGACGGAGATGCTCCCCTCCCCGCGCGAGGTCAAAGAGGAACCGGTTGGGTTCCGAACGCCCATTGGCGGCGTGGAAGGCGGCATAGCCGCGGGTAGCGATGAAGCTCAGTTGGGGAATCTGCCATTTTCGCCGTCCCGCCTCGCTCGGTTCGTCGCCTAACCAAAGGCCGCCCAAGGCAATGGCCTCATCGCTTGGATTGTGAAACTCGAGAAAACTGTCCTCCAGAGAGGTGTCTCCACTGGCGGCGAACCATTCGTTGATCTGCAAGTGAGCGACATCGCCCAAGGTGGCGACCTCACCATTGTTCGAGCCCGGACTCGCATCGGCTAACAAGGCCCAGGACCCGTCGGCCAAACGGCCAATCGATTGCCCTGCAATCTGTTGTCCCCAGGTCACGCGATCGATGATCTGGCCCTGTGGATTGATCAATTCCAGCCCCCAGTGCCGGAGACCGGCATCGACGGGCAACCCACTGGCATGGTCAGGCCCACCCTCAGCCAAATCTTCCTCGAAGGACACCACGACATGACTTCCCGCAGAAGCGTTGGCTGGTGTGGGAAAACTCCAACGCTCCGGAGAATGGCTCACCGTGCGCAGGCGCCACTCGGCGAGATCGATCTCCGCCTCGGCCAGGATCTCAACCCAGCCCGTCGACCCCACGAGCACCTCGTTGATCCGGACCGCTTGGCTACCGTCGATCTCGTTAGGCCGCCCGGGGCTGGGATACTCCAGGTCAACGAGATCGCCGGATCCATCGGGAATCCTTCCCAACGAGATCCCAGATTGTTGTTCCGTGTAAACCACGCTCTCAAAGACGTCGCCCACATCGTCGCCCAGCGTGAGTGTGCCGCCGCTTGCGGGAAGCTGGAGGAGGACGGCGTCGGCGCGACGGGCGCCGCGATCGCAAAAAAGCCGGACCATGGCGCCGGGAGCGATCACGCCCGGTGCCACGATTTGCACGAGCTTGCCGTTGACGCCAACGTGGAGTCCCGCGAGTTCCACGGGAGCCACGGGATTGGTGTTGATGATCTCTAACCAATCATCAAATCCGGGCGAGGGATCGGCGAGCCATTCGTTGAGGCGCAAATCCGCGAGAGCGGCCGTCTCCACAGGCAACGCTTCGGCATCTCGTGAGGGTGCGCCCAACTGCCACCGGTCTCCCACACGGTTGAAGGAGTAACCCTCCGCCTGCGGGCCATAGCGAAGGCCATCGACCATGCGACCCTGCGCGTCCACCAGGCTGATCTCACCCCACTCGCGTGGCAGCACGGTATCCATCGTGAGGTAGGCGCCCGGGCCGAGTGTGGTCAGCGGCTCCACCGTGATCACGGTTTCCGAATCTCGCCGCGGTCTCACTTGCCAGCCGCCAATCTCGATCTCCTGACCGGTGACATTCTGCAGTTCAATGAAGTCCGTCCCGTCCCCGCCCAGCGCGAGCACTTCACTGATGACCACGGTGTTCGTCATGCCCGCCACCGTGTTGGGCAAGCCTGGGCTGCCGTTCGGTCCCTCGCTCGCCCTCCAGTTATAAGGGGATTGAGGGTCACCCGAGGGATCGATGATCTCCATGGACGGGCCCGCGTTGTCCGCCCCCGCGGGCCATGGACTCTCGTCGTCGTACTCCACCGCGGTCACGAGATGGCCGTCGCCATCGAAGAGCGCGATGCGCTCGCCGTTGTTGTTCAGCTGGCCCCGATAATAGCCCGCGACACTCACGCCCGGATGGTGGGCATGGAAGATGTTCGGGGCGTCATTGCTCGCCACCACGACGCGACTTCCCGGCCCAACGGTCGTTCCCCAGGGAAAGACGAACTCGATGCCCTGGAAAGACCATTTTCCGAGATCGATGGTGTGATCGCTCGTGTTCTGCAGCTCGATGTACTCGGCGGCGGAACCGCCTAACGACCCCTTGGCGTTGTAGTGAAGCTCGCTGATGCGAATGCCCGAGACCGGCGAGCCCACGGTAAACGTGGCCTCCATGAGAGCGCTCCATTTCTCGTTCTGCAGCGCCCGGGCGCGCAGCACCGTCGAATGGTTGATGACGATGGGTGACTCGTACTCCTGCGCGGTCGGTGTCCGTTCGCCCGTCGTATCAAAGGCGACCCGCGGATCCGATCCATCCGTGGTGTAGTAGAGTATGCCACCGGCAAAGACCGAGGCCTTGGTGATTTTGACTTCGAATCCCTGGGGAACACGTTGCGAGCCGAGTAGGGCATTGGATGTGTTGTCCTTGAATTGGGGAGCCTGCACCGCCGGGTAGAGGTCGCGATTGCGAAGCTGCCTGAGAACGATGTCAGGACGCTCGGGAAACCAGGTCTCTGTGAGTCTGGCGTGTTCCGCGACCCATTGATCCGACCAGGTGAAGAGCGGGTAAGGGCCGCTCTGATGCCGATGGACGTCGCGGCGATAGTCGCCCCAGCGGGCCGCCTCGCAGGCAATGGCGTCTTGCACCACCGCGCGCCACTTGTTCCATCGCGCCAGGTTCCTTTCCGGCCGCAGAGCGCCATCGGGGGCCACGAGGTGTTTGTGGACGCGGTCGGCAAAAACTAACAAATACTCGTCATTGCTCACCAGCTTGGTATGCAAACCCGAGGGAGGTGAAGACACGCCCACCTGATTCACGTCTTCATCCCACATCAAGTTCTCCATGTCCCAGGGAAGATAACGGAACGGGCCGTCGTGATGCCTCACGGCATACCAGTTCTTGTCGATATTCCCACCCCAGTCCTGGTGTCCGACGAAGAAGTGGAGAAGCATGTAATCCGCCAGCCAGGGAACGTCGACATGCTCTTTCATTTCTTCATACTTGGCGTTCGTGATCGGCCCCGAAATGGCGCGCATGGAATCGTAGACCTGCTTGGATCCACTCTTCAGCTGGCCCTGTTCCACGACGTCATAATCGTCCTTCGATCCCCCGAAGGTGTTGGCCGCAAAGCCATTGTTCTCCTGCTCCGTGGCGTCGTAGAGTCCCCAGTAGATCCCGTTGAGGAAGAGGTGAACATAGCGGTGATGGCCCGCGGCGCGCCCCATATCGCGAAAGGTGTCCTTGCAAAAGGCATCCCGCATGCGCGTCCCCTTGGGGCGTTGCGTGCCCCCGTCCCAGTGAAGCCAACTGGAATTGAAATCGCCTCGCAGAATGATGTCATCGAATTCACGCGAAGGTGAGTCGGGGAACAAGGGATAGGTGAGCCGCGAGGCGCCGAAGGTACTCTTGAAGTTCAACTTGAACCCGTGCTTGGGGCATTTGCGAGGTTCGCGGCTGGCGTTGCCGTGCATCCGGATGCCACAAGTGGTATCAAATCCCGTGGTGCCATCCGGCAGAAGCAGTTCCACCGAACAGGCGAATTCATAGCGCGTGCCTTTCTGCCGCGAGTTCGGGTGCAGCCCGCCGGCGCCAAACATGGATTCGTTGTCCAGGACGACCGACATGAGAGGGAGTTCGCGCAAGGCGCGTTCGATTCGGACCCGGTTGGTGATGCCGTTCTCCTCGTCGATCTCACCATCGTCATTGTAGTGGTTGGGATCATCGACGATCTCGGGATCCATGCCGTAGTCCGCCGGCGCCGCGCCATCAGGCAGGTTGGTGATCTGCCCGGGAAAACCGGCGCCGTTCTGCGTCCCAAAGGTGATGGGGAAAGTGACATCGCCCACGGTGGGCAGCGGCGGGTTGTCATTGTCATCATCCCGGTCCGGATTGTCATAGGGCGGGCTTGGTTGGGAGAGCACTTCGTCGAGATAGATGTAAGAGTGGGTCACCGTGGCACTAGCAACTTTGCCTGGCGCATAGGACGCCGCGCGCAGGATGGTCGTTGAGTGCACCTCCAGCGGTCCGGTGTAAACCGGACTCGATACCAAGGGATCACTGCCGTTCAGCGTGTAGTGAATACTGGCCTCGGGATCGCGCGAACTGAGAATGACCTCGAAGGGTTCATCGAAGAATCCCCGGCCGACGCTGGCTTCCGGCGCCGAGGTGACCTCGGTCAGTCCGGCCGCCGGATTCTCCCCGTCCGGGGTCGGCTCCGCGAAGTAACGGATGTCGCCCGAAGTGGTGAGGCCATAACTGAAATCAACGCGCTGCTCCGGGTAATCGACATAGGCCGAGATTTCCTCCCGAGGGGATTCCGGACTGAAGAGGGCGAGATAACCGCCGGAGAGGTCGAGGGTGAAATTGGTGTGCGGTTTGCCGAAGGGCGAATTGGTATCTTTGCCAGAGGCAAAGATGACGAGACGGCGTCCCGGCCCGATACTCTTCGCCGGAATGACCCAGGTATCCGGACGCTCCGGATCCGTGGTCAAGGCCCAGCCCGCGAGATTCACCGGATCCGTGCCGGGATTGTAGAGTTCGATCCAATCGGAGGTGTCCTGATCGGCATCGGTGATACCGGAGCCATTGGCCGCCATGAACTCTGTGATTTCAATCTGTCCCCGCTCTCCCGGCGCCAGCGTGACCTCCCACTCGTTCGGTTCAAACGCGTTGCCCGCCGGGTCGGTAATGGCCGGATCTTCAATCCACGAGAAAGCCACCGGCCCGGCCGCGGGCGGCTCGCTCAGGCTAAAGACATAGGGACCGGCTCCTTCGCCTTCCACCGTGGCCGCCGCCACATCGTTGACCAGCAGATCGGAGGCATCGACACCGTTGACGATCTCGTTAAAGCGCACTTCAACCTGATCCAGATGATCGACCGTGGCCCCGGGCAGAGGCACGATGGACAACAGTTTCTGTCCGCGGCGCACGGTGCCGATGGACGGAGGAAGCGTGTCGATCAACTCGTAGGTCCAACCATCTTCCGGTTGATAAGCGCCACTCCCTGACACACCGGCGATTCCATGGTCGAAATCCCAGGATACCGAAACCATCCCGGGCAGAGGCTGGGTGAAGGTAAATTCGTAGGGACCGGCTCCCGTGCCTTCCACATGGGTCGCAGCGTCGGCGTTGATGACCAAATCGTCAGGGTCGACGCCCGTGACCGGTTCATCAAACGTGATCTTGATCGTCGTGAGTACCGGAACCGCGCTCGCACTGGCGGGAGACATCTCGGCGACGGAGGGTGCCGCCATGACGGGTGACGGCGCACTCAAACAGAAGGCGAGAACTACAAGTGTGATAGTATGCGTGATTCTCATGGGACTAGTCGGGGAATGGGCGTGTTGTTCGACCGGTAGGAATCGGATCTCGCCCAATAGACTAAAGGAAACTCGGTCTCCGGGTCGATGGCATTCCGAAGCGGCGAACACGCCTCTTTCGTATTGCTCCACACCCCGCCTCCAGGCTTAGACTTGCGGGTCAGTGCGCTCAGGATTCAAGACTGCGCGCCGGAGAAGCTCCCGATCCCTTCATCGCACGTCTGGAGAAAGTGACAGGATCGGCCACCGAACCCGGGCAGGCCACGGCCGCAGTGGGCGCCTTTCTCGGACGCAATGCTTCCATGACCTACGACTTCCTTCCGCTGACCGATGTCACCGGGAGTCACGGCGCCGCCCATTGATGTCACGGTCGAGGGAGACATCGGCGGCGGTGATATCCCCACGGTCGATGGCAGCGGCAAGTCGGTGATCTGGATCAGCCAGGTGGATTCGCCTGCCGGCGCGGAGTTCCTCGATTTTCTGGGACAGAGCCAGTTCGGGGTGACGGAGCTCCTCATCCAGGAGCCGACCGCGGACATTGCCGAGGCGGGCAGATTCAATCTCACTCCGGTCGGCGGCCAGGCCTTCCTCAATGCCGTTCTCTACATGGCCAACTTGAGGGAGGACCCGCCCGTGGTGGACCCGGATCTCTCGATCACCGTGGCCCGGACCGAAACGGGCGTCCAGATCCAGCTATCGGGCGCGGACTCTTCGATCTCGAGTTCAGCCCCAATCTGGAAGACCAGTCCTTCACCGTCATCGCCATGGATGTGACCTCCTTCGAAGATACCGATCCCGCCCGGGTGGCCGATCCCACGGGATTCTATCGAGGAGTCGCCAAGTAAATCGGCCTCCTTCTCAGCTCCTTGTCTTGTCCCGGACGCCCGGGTCAGCCGACGGGGAATTGCAATGTTCGTTTGGCAGGTGCTGTTTTTTTAGTAGTTTGCCGCTATGTACGATGGTGTCCGGCGCTTGAGTGTCCTGATGATCGTGGGCTGTGTGGCCCTGCTCATCACCTATTGGCTGCGCGGTTCCAAGGGCGAATACGGGCTTTTCCAGCTCCTCCGGGGAAAGTTCGCCCCGGTGGAGACGCCGGCGCCTGAACCCCTGGACGCCCCGGAGCCAACCGCCTTCACCCCTGGCACCATGACTCCGGTCGAACTGGAGTCCGTTTCAGTGCTCGCCATGCTCAGCCAGCAGAGCGCGAGCCTGGCGGCCGCGGTGGTGCCCTCCGTCGTCTCGATCGAGACGGCGACGCCGGTCGGAGTCGCCCGGGTGATCCGCAGCGAGCTCTTCGGACGGGATTTCGTCATCCCGGGGAGCGGGATTGCGCCTGGCCAGGGATCGGGAGTCATCATTTCCGAACAGGGGCACATCGTGACCAATCACCATGTGATCGAGGGAGCGGGCGACATCAAAGTCATGATCGCCGATCGCCGCCAGTTTGCCGCGGAAGTCCTGGGTGCGGATCCCGTGGCCGATATCGCCGTTCTCAAGTTGGACGTCGAACCGGACATGCGATTTCCTCCTCTGCCCTTGGGGGATTCCGATCGCGTGCGGCAGGGAGACATGGTTTTCTCCGTCGGTAGCCCCTTCGGCCTCGACGGCACCTTCACCGATGGCGTCATCAGCAGTGACACGCCCCGACGGATCAGCGATAGCACGCCTCCGCTGCTGCAGACCAATACCGTCCTCAACCAGGGAAACTCGGGCGGTCCGCTGGTCAACGTCCGGGGCGAAGTCATCGGGATCAACAGCGCGATCTAC
>JANQJH010000265.1 GCA_028281705.1 Verrucomicrobiales bacterium | reverse complement strand
TTTGAGGGCTTGTTAGACGAATTCATCATCCTCAAGATCGCGGCCACGGAGGAGCAAGTGAAGGAACTGGCCAGCGGCGATTCGGTCTTCGATAATTCGGATCCCAACGCCGGCGGTTTCGGCTCCGCAGTCAATTTCGGTCGCGTGCCCATCCTCGCCACCGATCAAGACCTCAGTTTCACCATCAAGAACAGTGGCGCGGAAAACACCCTGACACTGAGCGACTACCAGCTCACCGGGGAAGACGCCGCCTTCTTCACTCTGGCGGAGATGCCGTCTGAGGTACCGCCCAAGGGCAGTGCCGACGTCCTCTTCAAATTCAATCCCCAGGGTGAACTCCGTCCCTTCTTCGCCACCCTCGCGTTCACTACCAATGACCCCGACGAGGATGACCAGAACATCACGCTGCCCATCAGTGTGATCGTCAACAATCCCGATGCGCCCATCGTCCACTACCGCTTGGACGAAACGGATGCCGGCGCCGAGGTCGCCGATTCCACCGGTGAAGGCCACGTGGGTGTCTACCGCACGGACGCGGGAACCGTCACCGTCGGTCAACCCGGTCTCACCGCGGAAACGGGCACCTCGGTGGCCGTCTCGGGCGGCGGCGAAATCCAGGGCGACAGCAGTTTCTTCCCCGAGCTGGACAGCTTCAGCATCGCCCTCTGGACCAACCTCTCTGCCCTGGGCGACATTGGAAACCAGGACTTCGGGACCGTGATCGGCCTCGGCGCGACCAACCCGGAATTCGCCCTCCTTGTGGCGAGCGGCGAAGTCATGTGGTTCGGGGACAGCGACGGCAACGCCGACGTCATTTTCGCCTCGACGACCCAGCCCATCACGGTGGACACCACCCATCACGTTGTTCTCACTTATGACGACGAAACCGGCGACGGCCGCATCCTCGTCGATGGTGCCGAGGCCGCCGCCGGCCCCGTACCCGATTTTGAACGCGACGGCAGCCTCTACTTCGGCGCTTTCGGCTCGGGCGCGCTCGGCATGTCTGGACGCCTAGACGATATCCAGATTTACGATCGCGTCCTCAGTGACGAGGACATTGACAGGCTCATCAACGCGCCCGGCAAGGTCCTCGCCCCCGTCGGCGATGTGGATAGTGACGGCGATGGGCTTCTGGATGCCGATGAGGTCGGCACCTACGACACGGATCCTCTCGTGGCTGACACCGATGAAGACGGAGTGAACGACGGAGACGAAATCGTCGTTCACAAGACCGATCCCCTGACACCGGACACCGATGGCGACGGTTTCTCCGATGGATTCGAAGTGGACGGTGGACACGATCCACTGGACGACGAGGTCCCCAATGTCGATGATCTTCTGCTCGTTCTCTACGACTTCGAAGACGGTGCCGGCACCTCCGTGGCTAACATTGGAAATCAAGAGGGCGCAGGTACCATCGTGAACCCCGAAAAGGGCGAATGGCGAACCGGCTCACCATCCAGCGGCGGCCCAGGCTACCTCTACTTTGACGGCGTTGATGGAGGAATCGACGCGATTCATGTGGACACCGGTTTCGGCGCCGATGTCTTGGGCATCTCCGGCGAGAACGACTACACCGCGATGGCCTGGATGAACGTCGCCAATACCGATGGAGACAACATGGTCTTCGGTCAGGCTGTGGATGAGAACGTCCTCCATCACGGCACGCGCGACGCCCAGTACTACATGGGGCACTGGGGGAATGATATCGGCGGCGGCTCCGCCGAGGTGGACGTGTGGCACCACGTGGCCTGGCGTTATGAGGATGGCGAACAAGAGATCCTCGTCGATGGCGTGAGAGTGGCCGGCGCTCCTCGAGGCGCCCTCACGGTTAATGCCAACGTGGTCATCGGCACGACCCGCGCCGGTGACGATCGCGATTTTCACGGCGGGATCGACGAGGTCCGCATCTACAACACGGCCCTCTCCGACGAACTCATTTGGGATATCGTGGGCTTGGTTCCTCCAGAGCCGGATCCCGACCGCGGTCCGGTCGGTCACTGGGCCTTCAATGAAGGCTCGGGCACCACGACGGCCGATGCCTCGGAGGGCGGCAACGACGGCACGCTGGTCAATGCCACCTGGGAGGAAGATCCCGAACGCGGCACCGTGCTCGCCTTCGATGGCGACGCCTGGGTCGCCACCGGTGACGGCATCACCGAACTGGGCAATGCCGATTTCACCTACTCCGCCTGGATCAAGACCGGTCAAGCCGGGGGAAACATCATCAGCAAACAAAGTGACGATGCCGAGTGGGAGGATTCGGAGAAGAAGTTCTATGTCTCCCCGGGCGAGGGCGGTGACGAAGGCGGCGCCCCGGCCGGCGCCCTCTCCATGGTCGGTTGGGGAGTCGACTGGGTGGCCGCGGGAGAAGCCGCGGTCGACGACGACACCTGGCATCATGTCGCCCTCACATTCCAACGGGATCTGGTCGGGAGCGATCCTGGCAGAATCTACGTCGATGGCGTCGAAGTGGGCAGTTACGCCAATCAAAGTTTCAACGGCAAGGCCGACAACGCGGATGACCTCGTCTACATCGGCCGCACGCCGGGCGGTGAGGAAGTGGAGAACTTTGTCGGTCTGATCGACGAAGTCTCCATCTGGGATCGCGTCTTGTCCGCTGACGAGATTGCCGCGCTCGCCGCGCCGCCCGGGGCCGTGCCAGAGCTCAGAGGCTACTGGGCCTTCGACGAAGGCGAGGGCAACACCACAGCCGATCTTTCGGCCGGGGGCCATGACGGAACGTTAGAGAACGCCGCCTGGGCTAACGATGCCGATCGTGGCACGGTGTTAGAATTCGACGGCAATGCCTGGGTCGCCACCGGTGACGGCATCGCCGAACTGGGAGACGCCGACTTTAGCTATTCCGCGTGGATCAAGACCGATCAATCCGGGGTCAACATCATCAGCAAACAAAACGACAACGCCGAGTGGGAGGATTCGGAAAAGAAATTCTACGTTTCTCCCGGCGACGGTGATGATGAAGGAGGAGCCCCCGCAGGCGGCATCTCCATGGTGGGTTGGGGCGTGGACTGGGTCGCCGCCGGAGAAGCCGTGGTGACAGACAATGAGTGGCACCACGTTGTCTTGACCTTCCAGCGCGATCTCGTCGAAAACGATCCCGGCCGCATCTACATTGATGGCGTCGAGGTCGGCTCCTACGCCAACCAGAGCTACAACGGCAAGGCCGATAACCCGGGTGATCTCGTTTACATCGGCCGCACTCCCGGCGGCGAGGGGGTGGAAAACTTCGTCGGCCAGATCGACGACGTCTCCATCTGGCAGGGCGTGCTCACCCCAGAACACGCCCAGCAGCTCGCCAGCGGCGTGAGTCCGCTGGAGCTTTCCGGCGGCGGCGATCCCGGCGGCGGGGATCCCGGGGACCAAGAGCGAATCGCGCCCATCGTGATCGCCGGCGAGGGCAGCTTTGGCCTCCAATTCACCGGGGCAGACGGCCAGACATACGACATCGAGTATTCCGAGAATCTGATCGACTGGGAGGTGCTCGAGTCCGGCCTCTCGGGCGATGTCATGTTCGAGGATTCCGACGCCACCCGCCTGAGCAGGCCCTCGGGTTATTATCGAGGTGTCGAAAACTAAGTCGAGAGACCGGGTTTCAAGGAAGGAGGCCGGGTAGCAAGGATCGTCGATTTTTGCTGCCCGAGCCTCGCCTGCCGGACCTTAGGATCTAGGATAAATCCCTCCGAAGTAAGGTAGAACTCGCTTGAACCACATGTGAACATTTGCCCATGACCGTCCGTCGTCGATGCCCCCGCTTACCGACCCTGTGTCTGATCCTCGCCCTAGCGACCATGCTTCTCGGCGCCAATGCCCAGGATCAGGAGGTCGCCAAAACGACTCCCGACGGAGCCAACAAGCCCGAGCGCGTTTCGAGAGACTTGTTGGCCCTCTACGATTTCCAATCGGACGCGGGGCGCTTGGTCAGAGACCGGTCCGGTGTCGGCCAGGCCCTGAATCTCCGCATCGAAGAGCCCCGCAATGTGCGGCGGGCCAGTGGCTCGCTCGAAGTCCGCAAGAAGACGCTCATCCGTTCCGAAGAACCGGCCGCGAAAATCATCCAAGCGGTAAGGCGCAACGGGGAAATCTCCATTGAAGCCTGGCTCACCCCCGCCTCGCTGGACCAGTCCGGTCCTGCCCGAATCGTCAGCATCTCGGGGAACAGCTCGAATCGCAACGTCACTCTGGGCCAAGACGGCGAACAGTTCGACGTCCGCCTGCGCACCGGGGACACGAGCAACAATGGCCTCCCATCGCTCAGCTCGCCCAAGAAGAGTCTGCGACCGAGCTTGACCCACGTAGTCTACACCCGCGACAGACGAGGCCAGGCCAAACTCTTCATCAACGGCAAGCCAAGCGCCAAGAGGACCATCTCTGGCAAAACGGCGAATTGGGCCAAAGCCTACCGGCTCGCTCTGGCCAACGAATTCTCCAAGGACCGCCCTTGGTTAGGTACCTACCACCTGGTGGCGATCTATGGACGGGCCCTCTCACTCGATGAGGTGACGCAAAACTATGAGGCCGGCGTCGATGGCCAAACAGGTCCCCCGGTGCTCGCCGAATCCTCGCGTTCTCCCAAAGAAAAATTCTTCGACGAGGAAATCGTGCCCATCCTTTCCAAACACTGTTTGGAATGCCACGACACGGCGACGCAGAAGGGCGATCTCGATCTCTCGAAAAAAGCCAAGGCCTACGCCCTGAGCGATGGCGAGGAAGTCATCATTCCGGGGAAACCCATGGCCAGTCTCCTCTGGGAAGTGGTCGAGTCCGATGAGATGCCGGCCAAACGGGAGCCTCTGACCTCGGTGGAAAAAGAACGGCTCCACCAGTGGATCAGCGATGGTGCCGTCTGGACCACGGAAGAAATCGATCCGCTGGCGCACACCTTTGACCGCCGGGCCACGGTGAACTTCGTGCGGCGCTTGACCGTTTCGGAATACATCGAATCCGTCCGCACCGTCACCGGGGTGGACATCGCCAAGGAAGCCCGGGAAATTTTACCTCCTGACATTCGCGCTGACGGCTTCAGCAACACGGCTTACAATCTCTCCGTCGATCTCAAGCATGTCGAGTCCTATGCGAAGCTGGCCCGCATCATCGTCAGCCGGATGGACGTCTTTGAGTTCGCCAAACGGTATTCCAAGAAGAAGCTCGATTTGACGGACAACACCATGCGGAAGTTCATCGCCACCATGGGGCGGCATTTTCTGCGAGGCGATCTGGATGAGGCCGAGATCGCCGCCTTCCGTGGCATCACCACCACCATCGCCAGCACCGGCGGGACGATGGAGGAATGCCTCACGACGATGATCGAGGCCATGCTGCTCTCGCCCCGGTTCACCTACCGCGTGGAAAACCAGCGCGGGGATGGCGAAGTCTGGCCCGTGAGCGAGTTCGAGCTGGCCACGCGGATGAGCTACATCATTCTCGGCTCCGCGCCTGACAGAGAACTGATGGCTCTGGCGGAGAGTGGCGAGCTGTTCGCCTCAGAGGTCATGGAGGCCCAGATCGCTCGCATGCTCGAGGACCCGCGTGCGGTCAAACGTTCGATCGAGTTCGCCAATGAATGGCTCAACCTGGATCGCCTGGCCAACATGAGCCCCAACGCCGAACGCTTCCCCCAGTGGAGCGCCGACCTCGGACGCGACATGAAGGAAGAAACCCTGGCGTTTTTCGAAGAAGTCGTTTGGAAACAAGCACGACCACTGGCCGATCTTCTCAACGCCAAGATCACCTTCGCCTCGCCGCGCCTGGCAAAACACTATGGTCTAGCAATCTCGGGCGATGGCCTGGCCAAGTACGACCTGAGTTCCGTACCGGAGCGCGGCGGCTTGCTCACCCAGGGCAGTGTCCTCACCATCGGCGGCGATGAGGCCTCCATGGTCACGCGGGGCTTGTTTGTCCTCCAGGATCTCTTGCGCAGCGGAGTCAAAGATCCCCCGCCCTGTGTGGATACCACTCCCGTGGCGTCGAAACCGGGATTGACCCTGCGTTCCATCGCCGAGGAACGCGTGGCTAACAAATCCTGTGGCGGCTGCCACGGCAAGTTCGAGCCACTGGCCTATGGGCTCGAGCGCTTCGACGGCATTGGCGCTTATCACCAAGCCGACGAGCACGGCAACCAGCTTCGCGAAGACGGCGAAATCCTCTTTCCCGGGACGGCCAAGGCCGTGCCCTATCGCAGCTCCGCCGAATTGATGGACCTGCTAGCGGGCAGCGACCGCGTGAGCCAGTGTCTCACGTGGAAGGTGGCCCAGTTCGCCGTGGGCCGTCCGCTGGGCCAGCCCGATGCCCTCATTCTGGACAAGGTTCATCAAGAAGCCCAAGATGGCGGCGGAACCTATGCCAGCGTGATTCGCGCCATCATCAAGAGCGACCTCGTACAAAAGACGAATACCGAAGCAGATCATGAGAACTAACCGAATCAGCCGACGCACCATGCTCAAGGGATTGGGCGGGATCACCATTGGACTACCATTGCTCGAAGAGATGATGGTGACCTCCACTCAGGCGGCGGTCACCGCTGCCGAAGTGCCGGTTCGTGCCTTCAATGTGTTCTTTGGCTTGGGAATCCCCGCGCCTCTCCAAAAAGAAGGTTTCGATGGCGTCCTCGAACCGCTCAAACCGTTAGGCGACAGGCTTCTCATCATGCGCAACGTCGATCAGGTGCGCTGTGATGTCAGTGGCATCAATGCCCACTTCGACGGCGCCACCGGCTCCTTCACCGCCGTGCCCGCCGGAGGCGAGGCCAAGGCGGGCGGTCCATCCATCGATCAAGTCATCCGCCGCACCTATCATCCCGACGGCTTGCCAGCCGGCATGGTGCCCACCTTGATCGGCGGGACCTACTTCCGTCGCAGCCGCGTGGGCCGCTATCTCCACAGCTACAACTACGATGGCACCGTCGCCGGCACCATGCAGGAGAAGCCGCGTGACCTCTTCGACCGCGTCTTCGGCGTTGTCAATGCGGGCGGCGACGGGGCAGATGACGCGCGCAAGCAGCGGCAGCAACGCAGCGTCCTCGACTCCGTGATCGATCAGTACAAGTACTACACCGGCGCCAATTCTCCCCTCGGCTCCGCCTCCAAGGCTCGCATCGCCGAACACCTCGACCGCATCCGCGAGTTCGAACAGCGGGCCTTCGAGATGAAGCACCGGAACACCGAAGGCCCCGAACTGCCACCGCGATCCCGCGTCCTCCACGGCGGCCAGGCTGATCCTGGCGGGCAGGGCATCGACATGCCCTTGGACGAACTCACCACAGAGTGGCGTCTCATGGCCGATCTCTACGCCCTCTCCGTCCAGATGGACCGCGTGCGCTTCGGCTCCATTACCTTCCTCGCCGCCGGCGAACGCCTTCGCGTCACCGGCGACTACGAGTACAATGGCAGGAAAATCTTCACCTTCGACGACGCCAAGCAACTCAATGCCAGCGGCGACGCCGGCTGCAGCCACGAGTGGTGGCACCGCTTCCGCGAAGACAAAGAGAACACCCAGCTACGCGCCCATGCCCACATGAAAATGCGCGAAGTGGCCTATTTCTTGAGCCGGCTCGATGAAGAGAAGGAAGCCAATGGCCGCTCCATTCTGGAGAACTCCATGATCACCATCTCCACCGAGTCCGGCGATGGCCGGCACAACGATTCCAAGCGCGAGTTGTCCGGCGTCTTCCACGCCATCACCGGCGCCAACGGCCGATTCAAAACCGGCCAAATCATGGATGTGGGCTCCGAAGGCATCGACGTCTACAACACGATGATCGGAGCCATGGGAGCCGAAGACAAACTCGGCCCCGCCGATCGCGAGAGCCGCCCGGTGGACAAGATCTTGGCATGATCTGGCGCTCCCAAAAAGGAGCGTTGAGGTGATGCGGACACTCCTGTCTTGTTGCATCCTATTTTCAAGGGCGTTCTCCGGGAAAGTGGGAGGGACTTCAGTCCCTTCACCACTCTGGCTGGCAAGCTCAGGGACTAAAGTCCCTGCCACTTTCTTATTGCATCCCATTTCAAGGGCGCTCTCCGGGAAAGTGGAGGGACTTCAGTCCCTACATCAAACAAGCGACCTCACTCCCCGGCCGGAACGAGAAACGACTTCGTCTTCTCCGGCAGGGAACTCTTCCGCAGAGCTTCCTTCGCTTTTTCCGGATCCGTCCTCAGCCACGAACGGAAGACACCAGTCACTTCCGCTTCACGACGCCTCTCGCTGGCGAGTTCGGCCAATTCAAGAGCCACCTGGGGATCCGATCGGAGAACCGACCGCAGGTGCATCCGAATCTCCCGATCGCGCTCCGCTCCCTCTGGCAGCACCTTCACCTTGTCCAAGGCCCTCCGGGGTTCCTTCTCAATGAGCTGGCGCTCGATCGCAACGCGCAAGGACTCTTTGGTTTCTCCGTCAGGCAAGTCGTCCAGCCGAGCCAGCGCCGCCTTGGGATCACTCCGTGCCTGCCTCCAGATTTCACTGCGCAAACCCCGATCAACCTGGTTCCGCTCGATCCGGCTCTCGATCATTTTCCGAATGTGCTCCCGCTCACGTCCTGCGGGAAACTGCTCCAGTTGTTTCAATGCCGCCTCGGGGTTGCGATGCATGTCCATCGCCAGCCGCCGGCCGTCGCCACGGCGCGGATCGAAGCGCGCCCGCATGCGCAGGTGCTCCTTGTCTTCCTCCTTCAGCGGGCTCGCCTCCACAAGTTCCATCACACGCTCGGGATCAGAGCGAAACCAGCGCAGAAAGAGCGACCTTAAACTGCGTGCCTGCTCCTCTTCGGGAAGCTGGGCCGCCCATGTGTAGGCGGCTTCGGGATCGGTCGCTGTCAACACCTGAACCACGGCCTGGATCCCTGAGTTCT
>JANQJH010000202.1 GCA_028281705.1 Verrucomicrobiales bacterium | reverse complement strand
CCCCGAACGACCAAAAGGCCCTGCGCTTTCTCTTTGAGATCGGCGAGGTCATCGACTTGGGCGACAAGTGCGCCCTCTTGTCAGAGACCTTCGAGGAAGCCAAAGCCTCCGTCATCGCCTACCTCCAGGCCAACCAAAAGGCCACCGTGAGCCAGCTCCGGCAAACCATCGGCACCACCCGCCGCGTCCTCATGCCCATCCTCGACCGGCTGGACAAACAAGGTGTGACCGTACGTCTCGAAGACTTCCGCATGCTCAGCCGTCGTTTCCTGCGCCAACAACAGGAACAATTGTAGACGTCGAGTGAAGACGTGCTACCGCGTCCCGTCGGCTCCTCTCAGTGTGTGCTCGTCAGGATCAAGACAAATCCGAAGGATTCCGTCAATTCTATCATTTCCTCATTACGCACTTTCATCTCCTCACGCAACACCCTCGAATTAAGGGACTCACGGAAACTCACATTGCCCTACAAATCAAACTGCCAAAAGCACGGAAAAAAAAGAACGCCAATCCAACATTTGCTCTTTGCAGTTCTCCACTAGCGAGCTTAGAAGTTCTCCGCCCACACATCCCCAATTCGACCCGCCACAACGCCTCCAAGCCCGCTCTCTCTTTCCTCATGTTTTGCTGCCGCTAACATTCGGCTCCCCCCTTTCCTGAGATTCGCTTTCGCGTCTCACACTCCAGAAGCACTGGCAAGATCACCTCTTGGCTATCGCTAGCCGGGAAACGCACCAACATGCCACGGGATCAATACGTACAGTGCTCTCGCTCACCGCCTCATGACCGTCCCCCGTCCCCTCCAGCCCAACCTTTGGCCGCCCCGCATCGCGCGATGTTTCCTCGCCATCTTCTTCATCGTTCTCACATCTTGCGGCGATCCCTCCGAACCATCGGCGAGCAAGCCGGTCAACGTAGCTCAAGAGGTTTCACCATCGACCGATGAGGCGGCCACTCCCATTGAGCCCTCACAGAACGCCATCAACCGGCAACTGTCCGAAATCCGCAAACAAGACCAAGTAAGCAATCCCTTCTACGGCGAAGCCAACATCAGAACTCTGAGGAAGCGCCTCAAAGATCCGGACATACGGAGTAATCCAGGCCTCACCCTCCAAACACTCATGCTCCTCGGCATTGAAGAAGTCGACTTCGGCAACCTCGATGCGGGGATTGCCCGGCTCAAGGAAGCCCATGAACTCGTTGGCCTCCTCGATGCCCCGAATACGGTGCGCGCCCAGATCATCGCCAGCCTCGGCATGGCCTATTTCCGGCTGGCAGAAAATGACAACTGCTGCGCCCGTTACGCCCCCGAGAGTTGCATCGTCCCCCTGCAAGGCAAGGCGATCCACACCGTTCGCCAGGGGTCAGAACAGGCCATCCACTACTTCGCGCAAGCCCTCAAACTCAAAGAGGTGGACCCGTATCTCAGAATGAAGTGCGTCTGGTTGACCAATCTCGCCTACATGACACTGGGCGACTACCCGCACAAAGTACCCAAGGGCCTGGGCATTCCTCCGTCGGCTTTCCAGTCTCCCATTGCTTTCCCAAAATTTAAGAATATCGCTCACGGACTCGGGGTCGATCATTCCAACCTCGCCGGCGGCGCCATCATGGACGACTTCGACGGTGACGACGACCTCGATCTCGTGACCTCGAGCTGGGACACCAGCGAATTCATGAACTATCATGAAAACAAGGGCGACGGAACCTTTCAAGAACGTAGCGAGTCCGCCGGACTGAACAACATGATGGGGGGCTTGAACATCGTCCAAGCCGACTACGATGGCGACGGTGATCTCGATATCCTCGTCCTCCGTGGCGCGTGGATGGGCGAGCTCGGCAGACACCCTAATTCCCTGCTGCAAAACCAAGGCAATGGCACTTTCATCGATCGAACCCACGAGGCCGGCTTGGGCAAGGTTCACTACCCCACTCAAACGGCCGCCTGGGCGGACTACGACAACGACGGCGATCTTGACGTCTTCATTGGCAACGAAACCGACGGACGCATCGCCGCACCCTCTCAACTCTTCCAAAACCAGGGTGATGGCACCTTCATTGACGTCGCCCAAGACGCGGGCGTCACCAATGACCGCTACACCAAGGGCGTCGTCTGGGGCGACATCGACGGTGATCGTTATCCCGACCTCATCGTTTCCAATCTCTTCGGAGAGAACCGCCTCTATCACAATCTTGGAGACGGAACCTTCGAAGACATCGCCTCCGCCGCGGGGATCGACAAGCCGATCCGAAGTTTTCCCCTGTGGACCTGGGATTTCAACAACGACGGCAACCTCGACATCTTCATTTCGGCCTACAGCGCCCGGGTGGGTGACTTTGTCCTGCACTACTTGGGGCATCCCACCAAGGTCGAACCATCCGGTCACTTCCAGGGAGACGGCCGGGGCGCATTCACCAATGTCGCTCGGGCCGATGGCCTCGATCAACCCATGCTCACCATGGGCTCCAACTATGGCGACCTCAACAACGACGGCTATCTCGATTTTTATCTCGGCACCGGTGAGCCGGATATCTCCGTCATTCTTCCTAACATGATGTTTCTCAACCGCGGTGGCGAACACTTCATTGATGTCACCATGGCCGGTGGATTCGCCCACCTACAAAAAGGGCACAGCGTGGCCTTCGCCGACTTCGACGAGGACGGCGATCAAGATATCTTCGAACAAATGGGCGGCGCCAAGAGAGTCGACAAGTACCGCGACTCCATGTACGAGAACCCGGGTTTCGGAAACCACTGGCTCAAGGTAAAACTCATCGGCACGGTTTCGAACCGCTCCGGTATCGGTGCACGCATCCACGCCAAGTTCGTCGAGAAGGGCGAACCATCCCGATCGGTCTACCGGCACATCAGCAGCGGCGGCAGTTTCGGCGCCAATCCGCTACGAGAACACATCGGCCTCGGCAAAGCCACCACCGTTCTCCGGCTTGAAATCTACTGGCCAACTTCGAATCAACGTCAGATCTTCAAAAACGTCGCCGCTAACCAATTCATCGAAGTTACCGAAGGCGAGCCGCAGTTCCGGGTCATCGCCCGATCCACCATTCCGGAATCGGACTATTAGACTATCATTAGACTCAACGGGCCATTCGATCATTCAAGCGCCCGCGGAAGATCACTATCCTCGAATCCGCGCGAGTCTTCCTCGATTTCAGGTGATGCGACTTCTCCTGTCCGCCGATGCGCGTCCCTATCTGCCGGAGGCTTCCAATGTAAATGAAGGGACTGAAGTCCCTCCCACATTCCGGGATAAGGTCCGCGGGGTCGAGATGCTATTCAAGGAGAACTACCGGCGGTGGGACTCGAACCCACACGTCCAAAGGACAACGGATTTTGAATCCGTCGCGTCTACCAATTCCGCCACACCGGCGCCTGTGCTGTCTCTTGTCAACCCGCCCTCGATCAGGGGAACCTGAGGCAAGAACGCGTCAACCCCGCCACCTTTGCCCGATGTTTCCGAAACTCAAGCCGATTTCTCACCATCGTTTTTCACAGGCCAATGCGGCCTCCGTTCCAGGACGAAGGCCATCAGAGGAAGGATCTCACCAGAAAAACCACACTCACAACAGCTTTCGAGAGGACCATCATTCCACCGGAGAAGCCGCGACCACGCGACCCGATCTGCCGTCCGTGCAGCGAGAATTCAACGGCTCGTCACGCTCCCACCTCACTGGATGAGCCTGTAAGACATTCATCGGAGACATCCCAATTCCAGAAACGCGTCACGCCGTTCAGAGATCGATAAGGCGCTCAAAATTGAAGAACGCCTTTCGCCACTTCGTGATGGTGACGCTGGTAAACAGCCCCGCTCTGGTGAAGGGATCCGCCTCGAGAAACGCCTCCGCCTCAGCCCGGTCGTCGGTGTCGATGAGAAAGACGCTCCCGCAAGGACGGTCGCCCGAGTCGTCGAGCATGGCGCCGGCGGCGAGCAAACGGCCCTTGTTCTCTTCCAAATACTGCCGGTGCGCCGCCCCGTGTTCCTCGCGAATGGAAGCGCACTCCGGCTTGTCCTGCGTAATGATAGCGTAAGGCATCGAGCGATAAAATGGTCGTTGTGATTCGCAGATAGTTAAAAGATCAGAGCGGCGGTAAGTCCACGCCGATCTGTTCAAAGATCCCTCGCGGGGCACCGCCCGGAATCGGATCGGGACGGATCTCGATCAACCCCTGATCGCCCACGCGATAATAGAAAAAATGCTCCGGAATCGTCACCGAACGATGGGTCGCGGGATAGGCGTCGAAACCGGGAAACTCGAGCGTCTCCGTGTGCGTGCCTCCCTGGCGCCAACGCACGCCAATGCTTCCATCCTCCTGCCATACCGGGGGATCGTGATCGTAATGCCAGTCGGGGAACCCCCGGTAGAGCGCCGTGAGAAAGGCCAGGATCTCCTCTTTCACCATCGTCTTCGCCGGTGTGACGAAGCGGATCTCGGGGGCGAACGTGGAACCGATCAAGGCCACGTCATGCGTGGACAAACCGCGCATGTAGTTCTTCAGTGACTGGGGTAGGGTATCGCTCATGGTGATGGTGTCTCCGAGTCGGCGCCTTCCAGTTCCTCGATCGTCCACGGCAGCCGG
>JANQJH010000186.1 GCA_028281705.1 Verrucomicrobiales bacterium | reverse complement strand
ATTTGCGGCCGTTGGACATGGAGCACCCGGCGCGGTTCTTCCAGGACCATGGACTCGTCCTCTCCAATGGGGCCGATTTCGGGGCTCCCGGGTTTGTTCGATGGAATGTGGGCTGTGCCCGGTCGCTCTTGCTCGAGGGACTCCAGCGATTTGCCGAGGGGCTTGAGTTTTGGCACGACAGGCGCTAAACTTGGCGGTTTGAAATTTGTCATGAAACGTATTGCATCGAGCTTGGCTCTCATATTGGTACTGGCGCTTGCCGCTCCCGCCGCCTTCGTGCGTGCTGACGAGGACGAGGAGAAACGTGAGCGGCGTGAAGAGAAACGTGAGGCCCCAGCGAGGGTAGATCGGCGCGATCGGGACGAGAAACGGGCGCAGGCTGAGAGACGCGAGCGCGAGCGTGGCGAGCGGCGTGAACGTGGGGAGAGACGTGAGCGCGACCGCGATCGCAAGCACGACGAAGAAGAGGAACGAGAGCACGACGAAGAAGAGGAACGAGAGCACGATGAAGAAGAGGAACGAGAGCACGATGAAGAAGAGGAGCGCGAGCGCCATGAAGAAGAGGAACGGGAGCGCCACGAAGACGAGGAACGGGAGCGTCACGAAGAAGAGGAGCGCGAGCGCCATGAAGAAGAGGAACGGGAGCGCCGTGCACACGAAGAGCGGGCTGAGGCGCATCAGCGTCGCTTTCACGAGGAAATGGAACACCGGCTCAACGATCGCTTGCGCGAACTCGAGCATGCCATTCACGAGCGCGTTGGGCATCACGTGCATCAGTTAGAGGAACGGTTGGGCGCTCTCGAGCGCGAATTTCACCAGCGGCTGCGCCAACATCACGAGCGCGAGCGAGAAGCGGCGGCGAAGGAACATCGTCAGCACGAGAGGGCCCGGCAGCATCAACAGCAGCAGCGGCAACAGCAGCGGCATCAACAGCAGCAGCGGCATCAGGAGCATCTCAGAGGAGACCACCGTGATCGCGAGCACGCCGAAGCGATGAAGAAAGACAAGGAGACCAAGAGGCCGGCGCAGCCTGCGAACGCGCGGAGACATCATGTGTCCGAGGCGATACGCCATTTGGAGGCTGCCGGATTGAAGAAGGAGGCGGAGCGGCTTCGCCATGTTCTTGGCCAGGAAGGGAAGAAGCGGGCTGAGGCATCCGCGCGTGAAAAGAAGAAATCGAATGCGGGACCGATGCCGGATCGGGTGCGTGGTCTCGAGCAAAAGGTGCAGAAGCTGGCGAAGGAACTCGAAGGACTGGGACGCGCGATGAAAGAGCGCGCCTCTTCGAAGAGGCGTTAGGCGTGTTGGGGGAGGCAGAAATTTCGCTGGTGTTTGTCGATCAAGGCCGCAGGGTCACACTCGGCCTATGAATTCCTCGAACACCCCGAACGACTGGTCCCGGCACTTGGCAACGAGCACGCGACGTCTGCGCCGTAGCGCCGTACGCGAGATCCTGAAGGCGGCTGTCCGTCCGGATGTCATTTCATTTGGAGGTGGCCTTCCGGCGCCGGAGTGTTTTCCCGATGCCTTGATCGCCCGGGCGAGCGCGCGATTGCTGGACGCCGAACACGGCGGGCGGACGCTGCAGTATGGTGAATCTGAGGGGGTGGCAGAGTTGCGTGCCCTGTTGGCGGAGAGCGTTGACCGGCCCGTCGAGGAAGTGCTCATCACCTCCGGAGCCCAGCAGGGTTTGGATTTGTTAGGTCGAGCGCTGCTCGATCAAGGGGACACGGTATTGGTGGAGAATCCCACCTATCTCGGCGCCTTGGGGGCCTGGCGTCCTCACGGAGTCCGATTTATTCCCCTGCCCATTGATGGAGACGGCATGGTGGTGGAGCCCTTGGATGGGCTACTAAGAACGGAGCGCCCCAAGTTCCTCTACACCATGCCTAACTTCCACAATCCGGGCGGCGCCGTCCTTTCGCTAGAACGGCGGGAGGGACTCATTCGTCTCGCGGAGGCGCACGGTTTTCTCATCGTGGAGGACGATCCCTACGGGGACCTGCGCTACGATGGCGATTCGTTGCCGAGTCTCCTGAGTCTCGCCCAGGCCAGAGGGATCGAGGATCAAGTCGTTCGGCTGCGCTCCTTTTCCAAGGTCGTGGCCCCAGGCTTGCGGGTGGGCTGGCTCCGTGCTGCTCCGACCCTTGTGGATGTCCTGGTGAAACTCAAGCAAGCGGCCGACTTCCATCCCAATATTCTGGGCCAGCGGATCATTCTCGATGTCATTCGGGACCCCGGATTCAACGAGCACTTGGCCCACTTGCGCAAAACCTACCGCGAACGCCGGGACGCCATGGAGTCCGCTGTGGCTCAGTTCTTCCCTGAAGGCACGACCTGGACGACACCGGTTGGCGGCATGTTTCTCATGGCGAAGTTGCCTCACCAGCTGAACGCCGTGAGCTGTTTGCGTCGCGCCCTCGACGCCAAGGTGGCCTACGTCACCGTCGATAACTTCACGGTGGATGATTCCGGGACCGATGCCGTGCGCTTGAATTTCACCAATGCCTCTCCCGAGCGGATTCGGGAGGGGATTGAGAGATTGGGGAATCTATTTCGAGAGACGGCGAATCGCTCGTTTCAACTAACGTCGTGACGATGCCACCTGCGGAAGCCTGATGCATCAAGTGGCTAACTAGGCAAACATTCGCCTCTTCTGAGCCGGGGCGAGACGCGACTGCAGCACTTGCGGATCGCGTGCGTGGGCCATGGCCTCCTCCAGCTTGATCTTCTCTTCCAGAACGAGATCCGAGAGACACTCATCCAGGGTGTGCATGCCTTCGTTGGTTCCAATCTGCATCAATCCGGGAATCTGTTCGAACTTGCGATTGCGGAGGACGGCTCGAATGGCGTGATTCATCACCATGATCTCAGTGGCCAAGACCCGCCCTTCTTCGTTCTTGGCATGCGGCAAGAGACGCTGGGAGACCACGGCCTTGAGTGCGTTGGCTAACTGCGCGATGATCTGTGGCTGCTGATCTCCGGGAAAAACGTCGATGAGCCGGTCGAGTGTCTTGGCCGCGTCGATGGTATGCAGCGTGCTGATCACAAGGTGACCGGTCTCGGCCGCGGTGATCGCCGTGCGGATGGTTTCGAGGTCGCGCAGTTCGCTCACGAGGATCACGTCGGGATCCTGGCGGAGAGATTGACGGAGCGCGGCGGCGAAACTGTGCGTATCGACACCAAGCTCACGTTGTTTCACAATGGAGCGGGTGTGTTGGAAGACATACTCGATGGGATCTTCGATGGAAACGATGACCCCGGAGCGGCGCCGGCTGACGTATTCCACCATGGAGGCCAGGGTGGTGCTCTTGCCTGAGCCGGTCACACCGGTGACGAGGATGAGGCCCTCACGGAGATCGCAGAGATCCTGCAAGGCTGGGCGGTGGCCCAACTCCATCATGGCGGGGACTTGATCGGCGATAAGGCGAAACGCCGCCTGCACCGTGCCCCGGTTGAAATGGGCGTTGCCGCGGAAGCGGCCCACGTTCTCGATCGCGAGGGCGAAATCGAGTTCGAGTTCCTTCTCCAGCTCGGCGCGTTGACGCTCAGTTAGGAGGCCGAGGACGATCTCGCGGCACGAGTCGGAAGTGAGTTCGGCGGTATCGAGTTCGCATAGTTCACCATCCTTGCGGATGAGTGGAGCCTTGCCGACGGTGAGATGGAGGTCCGAGGCGTTGAGTTCTTTGACAGCCCGGAGCCAGTCGATGACATCATTCATGGTTACGCATATACGGGGATGTGCCGAGATCGCTTTTCTGAAAGGGGGGGTGTTTGATCAGTTCAGTTCGAATCAATGCAGAGAATTTCGGTTGAGTGTCGCCCGGCTAGGACACGCCTCGCATCAGGCGCTCCATTTCCATGGGATTGGTGGCAGCTTCGAGAACGGATTCGCGGGTGATCTGCCCTGCCCGCCAGGCGGCGAGTAGGCTTTGTCGAAAATCACTGCAGTCTTTGGATTGGCCACTGGCAATGTAGTCCTCCAACCTGGCGTATTCCATGTCTTGGATCCAATCGCGGGTGGCGCCTTCGTTCAGGAAGTACTCCGTGACCAGGTGGCGGCCTCCCTCGTCAGAGGGAAGAAGTTTTTGCGCCAGAACGCCGATGAGCTGGCAGGCGAGCAAGGAGAGGACGGCGCGCCGTTCTTCCGGCGGCATCAGATTGGCCAGACGTTCCATGGACTCGACCACGGTGGAAGTGTGCATCGTGGAAAACACCAGATGTCCCGTCTCCGCGGCTTGCACGGCGATGCGAGCGGATTCAAAATCACGGATCTCCCCCATGAAAATCACATCGGGGCTTTGCCGCAGGGCGGAGCGCAGTCCCTTGGTGTAGTTCGGTACGTCTTGGGGAATTTCGCGTTGTGTGAAGAGGCTGGTCTTCGAGGTGAAGAGGTATTCGATGGGTTCCTCAATGGTGACGACATGACCTTCCAGCCATTGATTGAGCCATTCGAGGATGGAGGCGACGGAGGTCGATTTGCCACAGCCGGTCGGTCCCGTGATGAGGACGAGACCGTGGGCACGCTGGGCCCATTTTTGTAGCAAGGAGACGGGGAGATGAAGGCTCTCCATGGTGGGGATCTCCGTGTGGATCACGCGGAGGGCGGCCCCTAACTTGCCCAAGTGACGATGGAGATTGACGCGGTAGCGCCAGCGTCCGGAGCTCCAATGGGCGTCGAGATCACTCTCGAGCACGGGCTCTTCACCCTGACATGCTTGCCAAAGTGCCTCGATCTCTTCCCGGGAAGTGAGTCCGGCCTGGGACATCATCTGCACGGCGCCATCGACGCGCAGTCGAGGCCGTTCGCCCTCATTGAAAAAGACGTCGCTCGCGCCGCCTTCGGCGGCTTCAGCGCACAGGGATTGAAGGTTTTCGATGGCTTGCATACGCTTATTTTTTAGCGACCATCATAGGTGAAAATATCGTTAAAGCGATAACAAATTGTCTCCTCGGTGCTTTTTCGCGCGAGGGCAGCGTTGAGGGCGTCGAGGACTTTCGTTTGCACCTTGCGCGAGAGGCGTCGACCTCGCCGGGCCTTGTTGAGCATTTTGTGTGTCACCGGCGTCGAGGCGGCCTCGACCACGTCGGTATTGGAGAGACCGTGTTCGGTCATGTAGGTGTCGAGCGGTTGGAGGCCGTATTCGCCGCCGGCGACGGCTCTTTCCAAGGGGAGACTCGATTTCTGCTTTTCAATCATCGGGGATAGCCTAAGCCATTACTTGATGAAACGCATTCTTCTTTCCACGACCTCCTATCAGGACACGCCGGGTGATCACCACGCGCTCTTGGACAGTCAGGACTTTGAGATTGTCCGGGAACGCGGCCCTCTGTCGGAGGAGCGCATGCTGGAACTTGCGGGGGAACTCGACGGGGCTCTCTGTGGCGACGACGCCTTCACCAGGGAGGTGATCGAGAAGATGCTCCCGCGTCTCCAGGTGATCAGCAAGTACGGTATCGGTTTGGACAAGATCGATCTCGAGGCCTGCAATGAGCACAAGATCCCGGTGCTCTTTACCCCTGGGGTCAATCACACGACGGTGGCGGAGCACGCTTTTTGTCTCTTGTTAGCTGGCGTCCGCAATCTCCTGGGTTCGACGGACAGCACGCGGGCCGGCGGGTGGAAGCGCATGACGGGAAATGAGATTTGGACGAAGAAGCTCGGCATTGTGGGACTTGGAAGGATCGGGCAGGAAGTGGCTAAGCGGGGGCTTGGATTTGAGATGGAGATTCACGGCTTCGACATCTATTGGCCTGAGGCCTTCGCCGAGAATCACCCGGTGACGCGCCACGAGAGCGCGCAGAGTGTTCTCCGGGAAGCCGATGTCGTCTCGCTGCATACGAATCTCACGGAGGAGACGCGGCATTTGATCAATGCGGAGTCCCTGGCCACGATGAAGAAGGGGGCCTGGCTGATCAACACCTCTCGTGGCGAACTGGTGGACACCGATGCGGTGGTAGCGGCACTGGATTCAGGGCATCTCGGGGGTTATGCCACGGATGTCCTCGACGAGGAACCGCCGCGCGCGGATCACCCATTGCTCAATCACCCCAAGGCCATCGTCACACCGCACATTGGTTCGCGAACCTATGAGAGCGTGCCGCGCCAGGCGATGCGGGCGACGACCAACCTGGTGAATTTCTTCTCCGGCGAAGGTGAGGTTTTGCAGGCGAACAAGTTCTAGGCTTGATCGTATCCGAAGAGAGTGGCAGCCGGGGCCGCCGCCCTGCAACATCATCGAGAATACTCGGGGAATTGTAGGGCAATCGCCTCGCTTGCCGTGAGTGCCGCTCGTGAAGAGTAGGTGAGACGGCTGGACGCCTGGATCACCCTGGGCAAACGCGCACCACACCAGGTTGCGATCTTGCGATTTGAGTGTTTCTTGCCCGTGATGCACCTCCAACCGATCTCTCTCGCCACTCTCGTCACTTTTTGTCTAACGCTGCATTGGATGCCTGTGGGGTACGGTGAGGCGCTTCCCGGGTCTGTGAAGACGGCACTGGACGCCTATGTCGCCGCCCCTGATGAAAGCTATCGCTATTCCATCGAGAAGACCCTGGAGGAGAAGACACACACGGTTCATATCGTCCGCATGCAGTCCCAGACCTGGTTGACGAAAAAGGAGGTCGATCGGGTGGCTTGGATTCACGATGTGAAAATCATTGTGCCGAAGAAGGTACGCTCGGAGGTGGGCCTTCTTTTCATCGGCGGCGGTGCAAATGGACGGGAGGTTTCGGATTCGGTGAGGAAAGAACTCTCGGAGATCGCCGTGGCCTCGGGTTCGGTGGTGACGGAGCTGGGTCAGGTGCCGAACCAGCCACTGGTTTTCAAGGCGGACCCGGAGCAACGCGAGCGGGTGGAGGATTCCCTCATCGCGTTTGGCTGGGCGCAGTTCCTCAATGGCGGAGATGTCAATTGGCTGGCTCGCCTGCCAATGACCAAGAGCGCCGTTCGAGCCATGGATACGGTGACGGATGTGTGTCAGAAAAAGGCCGGGGTGGCGGTGAATCAATTTGTCGTGGC
>JANQJH010000092.1 GCA_028281705.1 Verrucomicrobiales bacterium | reverse complement strand
TTACGGGAAGCTGCGGCTATCGTACGATTCGTATTTTGCATAAGACGTCAAGTATGCACGCTGAATGGCGTGCTTGCTTGACGTTCTTCATGCCATCTAACCTATTTCGTCCCTTCGGGACTGGAAGCTAGACAGCACGCTCATTCTAGTGCAATCACAGGAAAATCTCACATCCCTCGAAATCGACTAGAAATTGATGATGGCGCTGAGTATAGCAAAGACGGCTGGCCACCGCTTGGGTCTTGAACTCCTTTAAGTATCGTTTTCTGGCGTTCACTATCAAAGTGTCTCAGTTGCTTAGCGGTTGGTCCAGAAATCTACCGCACCTCACATCTTTGAATTGCTGCGTGAACCTTCTTCGCTATCGAGTTCTCAGTGGCTTTTTCATGTTGTGTGCATCTTTCTTTAGCACACTTGGTGTCCACTTTTCTAGGGGAGGCTCACTACCCAGCTCAGCGGATGTAGCTGGCGTCGCCTGAAATGCGGCTACTGAAGAGAGACGCTCAGAATCTCAAGATTACGGCAAAAGACCGCACTGCTGATGAAACGCTCGCCCTTCCTGAATTTTGGGTTTCCAACGAAAGCTTCACCAGCGTAGGTGGAAATCCACCGGCCTTGGTCGTCAAGTGTGGCTAGGATTTCGCTCACCGAAGGATCCGGCGCTTGTGGCGAGAAGATGGGATCAAGGAGGCTCTTGCGCTCCATCACTAGGTGGTAAGCGCGGCGCAGTTCGGCGACCCGCGACTTCGTCTTCCAACCGTAGTGGCTTGGAAGTCGCGAGTCATCATGAGTGAGCAAGTAACCCTGGCCCCGACGCTCCATGTAGAGAGGCCGGTTCGACTTCAACTCGTAGAAGCGCGCGAGCTGGCCTCCGGGCAGTTCGGACTTCTCCAGGTATTCAAGGGCTCTGGGCACGGGCTCCAAATAGCGCCCATCGCGGAGGTGCGAAGCGATCGTCAGAAGCGCGGCGATCACCCCTTCGGACTCTCGCCCTGCGATCGCTGGAGGCTCGAACTTCCGTGCCCAGATCGGATGCATCTCGTAGCTATATTGCTGAGCCCAGGCGGGCTGAGGATCGGGCATCTGGGCCCGAATGAGAAAGTCACCAAGCTTCTTGAGCCCTGTCAGGCAGTCGCTCCGTCCGTAGATCTTGTGCCCGTCAATGAGCGCCTCGGCCACCGTCAAGGAGATGTCGTCGTTTAGGTTGAATCGGTCCCAGTATTCTTTGATCCGGCCTTTGGTGCGCCAATCGTACTCCGGGTAGGTGGCTCGAAGCCCAACCGCAGTCTTGGGTTGAGCCAGTTTCTCGTCCCACCCCTGGGGAAAAGCACCGTTGGGGAACTGGGATCTCAAGAGAGCGTCCAATGCAAAAGTGGCGGCTTTGTGAATGCGCCTATTTTCCAAGCCCGTCTCCTCGTCGAGGTGCATCAGAAACCTCAGGGCGCCTTGCGTGATCCCGTCGTCCAGAGAAGAGAAATTGCGGCCACCCGGTTTACCCTTACCATCCCGATACCGCCCTGTCTGGGATCCCTGTGGATCGAAGTCAATCGCGTTCGTCCAACCACCCGACTCAAGCTGACCGTAAAGTAACGGCTCCGCGGTATCCTTCGCTGCCTCGAGATAGAACGGATCCTTGGTGGCTCGATAAGCAGTGAGGTAAGTCATACCGACGGTCGGAGTTCCCGGTGGCTGCACCCAAATCTGATCCGTGCTAGCAACGCCCTCTCCCAGCCGACGCGAAAGGTCAGGCGAATAGTAGTAGACGTAGCCACCATGTCGCGCTACAGAACCGCGGAAGTAGGTCGCTGCCCGCCTCATGGCCGCCGCGATCTCATCGCGAGTGGGCTCGGCGCATACTTCGAAGTTCAAGAAGCATGACGGCAGAAGGATACCGAGAGCGCTCACGATCAGGCGATTGAAGACGACGCGAAATATCACTTCTCGCCGAAGTCTTTCATGCCACCGCCAAAGTGGAGGAGGTTGTAGGGTGTGACCACACTGACACCGCATCGAAGACTGTTCAGTGCATCGTCTTGAGGAAGCCGGCTTCTCATCGCAAGCACGGAAGCCGGGCCGTCCCATGCGCAGGCTCATCGGTGTGAAGGGAACCATTGGGTATCTCCATACTATCCTGCAGCAAGCGATCTTGCAAACGAAGGTAGACTCAGTTGAGGCGATCCTTCGGAAGTGCCGTGACGACGAATGGGGCGAACGAATGGCGAAAATGCATCATGGGATTTCAGATTTCCCCGACACCTTAAGACGATTACAGGCATCTCAGAACCGAATATTGGATCCCAGGCTGCGAGAAGCTACCAGGCCGGGCCTTTTCCCTCACCTCGGCCTCAATCAGTTGGTCATCCTCATCCAGCGATAGTTTGGCCGTTCCGGGGACGCCTTCAAGTTGCTCATTGAGCGACGACTCCAACCCCACACTAATGGGGACGACACTAATGGGGACGCGACACTAATGGGGACGGCGACACTAATGGGGACGGGGTATTTTTTCGGCTGGGGACGGACGCGATTAATGGGGACGGACGCGATTAATGGGGACGGACGCGATTAATGGGGACGGGGTATTTTTTCGGCTGGGGACGCGCGATTAATGGGGACGGGACGCGATTAATGGGGACGGGGTATTTCTTCGGCTAGACTCAATAATTTCAGGAAAACGAACATGTTCGGAGAGATTCATCGCGCTGGAAACTCGCTTTCGTTCTCTACCTTCTCAATCTCAGGCCCCCCCCTCGGATCTCCTGGTCGATCCATCAACGGACTAACGGATTCTTGTCCATTCCCACCGATGACCGAGGAAAGCTCAAGCTCGATTCCGTAGATCGATCAGCCCTCTCCAATCTCCGAGTCCTTCCTCTCTTGGCTTTCGCGCCCCACGCTCACGCTTCACTCGCATTTTCTCTCGGTTGCGTGCAAATACTCTTTCCACCCATTCCCGGCTTCCAAATGCTAGACTCTCCGTAAAATAACGCACGCGCACTCGCGTCACCTCCGCGATGTTTAGATGACCCTGCTGTCGGCGCACTCGCTCGGCCGCCCCTGAACTCACCCCAACCCGCCAACGTCCCGTTCCCCGACCAACCGAATCTGAGTTCGGAGATTCAGGCTCCTCGCCCGCCCCATAGAGCACCGATCGATACCAGGCGTGATACTGCTTCCACTTCCGCCCATCACCGCTCTCCTCGCCATAGATTCGCATGAGGCCCGCGCGCCGCCTCGCCTTCCCAGCCACCGCCTCGCCATACCCATTCCAGCGGTAGTCCTTCGGATCCCTCACCAATCCCGCCCGCACCGGATTCAGATCGATATACGCCGCCATCGTCAACAGAACGGTCTCGTCATCTTCCAGCAACACACTCTTGAATCGATCGTCAAACAGCGGGCCCTTGCGTCGGACCCTTTTGTTATGCCACTGCGCAAAGCGCTGTTTCAGTTCCCGCATGAACACGGAGACATCGAACATCCGTGCCAAGAGCCGCTCCCGATACTCCCTGTAGCCGCGATCCGGGCTTTGCTCCTTCATCATCTCCAGTACCTGCCGCACTTCCTTCAAGCGCTCCTTCTTCATCACCAAGCCCAATCGCCTCAACAGCTCCCGGTCATCGAGCGCGGCCCGCCCCATCTGCGCATTCGGAACCTGCACCAGAATATGAAAATGGTTCGACATGCAGCACCAGGTGAACACCTCGATACCCGCCATCTCCGCATGTGCCTCCAGCAACTCCCGGAAACGCTCCTTCCCAAGTTCATCAAAGACAAATCGCCCCTCGATGGCACGCGACATGAGGTGATAGCTGTTCGCCTCGGCAGATGCATCTCCCAGAATTCGCGCCCTCCTCATTTGGATGATGAATCGTCTCTCACACCCTATACTACGGAATCCAAACCAAAAAATACCCCGTCCTTAATTCATCCAGACCAAAAAATACCCCGTCCCTCTACTCCTACTCCTACTCCGTCCCGAGACCAAAAAATACTCCGTCCCCCGTCCCTCGAGACCAAAAATACCCCGTCCCTACTCCGTCCCGCGTCCCTACTCCGTCCCGTCCCTACTCCGTCCCTACTCCGTCCCCCCGTCCCTACTCCGTCCCCCGTCCCTACTCCGTCCCCTACTCCGTCCCGATGACACCTTGGTAGTCTGCGGCGGAGAATTCGGCCGCACGGTGTACTGTCAGGGAGCGCTACAAGAAAATTACGGTCGCGATCATCACGCCGGCTGCTTCACTGTTTGGCTGGCCGGCGGCGGAATGAAACGCGGCTTTACCTACGGCGCCACCGACGATTACTCATTCAATATCGTCGAGAATCCTGTTCATATACACGATTTGAATGCAACGATTCTCCGGTGCCTGGGGATCGATCATGAACAAGCAACGACACGCCTGGTCTCATTACCCTAGGCTCTTTGGCTCCGATCATCGTGAACTCAGTCCTGCGACTTGTGTCACATTTAGGATACCCAGATAAAACATAATTTATAGTTTTATCATATTTTCCGAAGGACAGGAAGATCTAGGGTCCTCGAAGATCACACGACCCACCTCTTTTTGATTACCCCGCTTTTTCATATACCCCGTCCCTATTTTTATTTTTTTTCATATACCCCGTCCCTATTTTTATTTTCGCAGAAGAGCCCCCTACCCAACAAGATCGGCGTCGATATCGGTAACACGCCGGTGGTCCTGGAGGAGAATACCATCGCCCACAACACCGAGAAAGGCGTCAATGCCACCGGCGCCGGCGTCGTCCTGCTCACTCAAAACAGGATCTATGAAAACGGTGACGACACCGGCGTGGCCGGCATCACCTTTTCCACCGCACCCATTGACGCGCCAATGACTGTGGCCGCCCTTCGTTCCGAGCCCGATGAGGACGGAAATGTCACCATCCATTTGGCCATCTCTCCAGCCGGGTCCGAGGACCCCGTTACCTATGAGGTCTTCTCCGACCTCGAACGCGATCATCCCCAAGGTCGACTCTACATCCTCTCCCGGAGCGCCTCCGGCAACGATTCCTTCTACGAGGAGATCATTGTTCCCGTCGACCATCCGCTTGCCACCGCGAAAAGCGTGACCGTCACCAAGACCCTTGACGGAAAAACCAGCGAATTCTCCACGCGGAGTATTGTCGAACCTTACGAGATCCCCGAGCTCAAGATTCTCCCTACCGGGCCCGAGCACATCAAGCTCGCCTGGGTGAAAACCGATGCCGTCAAACTCCAGGAAGCCTTCACCCTTAAGGGGCCCTGGTTCGACAGCGAAGCCAAACCGGTCGTTGACGATGGCCTCCATGTCGCCACGATTCAGGTAGTTGAGGGGACACAGTTCTTCAGACTTGTCCTCGATCCGCGGATCATCGTTGTCCCCTAGCTCAATAGTTAACCCGTGATGGTTTAGAGCGATTCAATGAAGGCATATCCACATTGAACAACCCAAAATGAGTGGCACCCTTTTTGGTAATCTCATCGAGCGCCTCTTGCGGGTGCGGGGCGACATCCGTGAATCGGTATTCCTCGGACACCACCGCAAGCCAGCCCTCGGCATGCGCTTCCGCTAGGAATGCCGGGATCGGGTTCTTGGACCCAGCCCGCCATGCGCCGCCGTGGATGTATACCATGACGGGAGCGGGTTTCTCGGATTTGGCGAGGTAAACGTCCAGTCGTTGCGCCTCGTCCTCATCATCATAGGCGACATCCTTCAAATCGGGCGTCGCCGCCTGCAAGACTGCCTGGGCGGCCAACCATAGTGTGAGAACCAAACTCCATACGTCCTTCATCAGATCATCCTATGGGGCAATCGGTGTCCGGTTCAACTCCGTAGATCCGAGGCACCGTTACTCGTACGGCCGGTCAATGGGGTCAGCTAAGGACCAAATCGAGCGCAGATTCCGCTGGCGAATCGCTGGTCTATCGTAGACTGGGCAGATCGTGAACGATCGACCGGAGTTCGTACGCCACCTGGCATTTTCAAAACCGTGGCGCCCCTATCAACAGCGGGCGATCGACAACTTTGCCGGGCACATCGCCGATCGGCACTTTCACCTCGTCGCCGCGCCGGGATCGGGAAAGACCGTGATGGGCCTCGAGGCCATGCGACTCATCGGCAAGCCCACCCTGGTTCTCACACCCACCTTGGCCATTCGCGAACAGTGGGTGAAGCGTTTGAACGACGATTTTCTGCCACCTGGATACGACGAATTTTCCTGGCTCTCCCGCGACATCAAGGCTCCGCGCGAACTGACTCTGAGCACCTATCAGGCGTTGGCCTCGGAATTCCGCCGCGGCGGGCGCGAGGCCCTACTCGATCGACTCCGGGAAGCCGGAGCCTCGGTCATCATCGTCGATGAAGCCCACCACCTGCGATCGTTTTGGTGGAAGTGTCTCAATATTCTGAAAGAAAACCTCACCGACATCCACATCATCGCCTTGACAGCGACCCCTCCCATCGACGTGCCCCAGGCGGAGTGGAACCGCTACGCCAGCTTTTGCGGCCCGATCGATGAGGAGGTCGGCGTCCCCGAACTGGTCGCCGAGGGCAACCTCTGCCCACACCAGGACTACGTCTATTTCAGTTTGCCATCTGGCCCTGATATCGACGTACTGCGGGATTTCCAAGGCGGCGTCGCCAAGCTGATCCTCGACCTCCAACTCGATACCGCCTTCGCATCGCGCCTGATTGCTTTTCCGAGTTGGGTTCCCGAGGATCCCTCGCGCGACTTTTTGCGCAGCCACCAGGACTTCTATCTCGCCCTGGCAATTTACCTGACGAAGACGGCCGGCTACCTTCCGGCAGCCATCGGGCGTCACTACCCGGTTACCGGTATCGAGCTTCCGAACCTGGACCCGGTTTGGATGCAGGCCCTGCTTCAGGGGCTCCTATTCGACTTCCGGCCCTCCCTCGACAAGATCTGCGATCCCGCCCTGCAATCCGATCTCAAACGCTGGACCGCTCGGGTCCAAGAAATCGGTGGCATCGAAAAAAGTCAGGTGGTTCTGGTCAATGCCGCCGGCAACGAGAGAATTCTGCGCAGCAGTCCGTCGAAACTCGATAGCATCGTTGCCATCATCGAACATGAAACCGCCGCCTTGGGACTCAGCCTGCGTGCGCTGGTTCTGACCGACTTCATCCGCCGGGAGGCCTTTCCCACCGGGTTGACCGAGGCCATCGATCAGCCGTTGCAAAAGATGGGCGTGGTGCCGATCTTTGAACGGCTTCGACGCCTGCGTCTGACCGATGTCGTGCCCGCCATTCTCAGTGGCACCCTGGTGGTCGTGCCGGCAACCACCACTGACGGCCTGCGCCGTGCCCTTCTAGCCCTCGGCGCCACGGAAGGAAATCTGATGATGAAGCCCCTGGCCCACGCGCCCGACTTCATTGAAGTCACCGTGCGTGAAAGCGACCGCCAAAGGATGGTCGAAGCCGTCACTGAATTGCACCGCACGGGTGAAGTGAACTGTCTCATCGGCACGGCTTCGCTACTCGGCGAGGGTTGGGACGCGCCACGGCTAAACACTCTCGTTCTGGCTTCGGTTGTCGGCTCCTTTGTCAGGTCAAACCAAATGCGCGGCCGGGCGATCCGCACCGATCCGAACGATCCTCACAAAATCGCCAATATCTGGCACCTGGCAACCCTCAATCCCACCTGGTCGCATGAGCCGGTCAAGAGCGACTCAGGTGCTGACTTCGCCATTCTCAAACGCCGCTTCGATGCCTTTCATGGTGTGGCTCACCGCCTTGATGAAAGCGGCAAGGCCAGAATCGAGAATGGCCTCGCCCGCCTCGGTTGGGACAGAGCGCCCCATGCCGACGAAGCGTTCATTGCCGACGTGAACGCTGAAACCTGCCGGCTCGCCGAGGACCGGTATGCTATGGGCAAAGTATGGCAGCAAGCCATCGCACCGCGCCTGGAAGGACGCTTCCTCCGGCCGGTACGCACCTTGTCCACTCCCCCGGCCCTGGTACGGATCCGCTTCACCGCGCTGCTCGGCGAAAGGGATACCGGAGTACGCGCCTCGATACGCCGCTGGCTCAAGGTGCGTCGACTTCGGCTCATCGCCGAGGCCGTCCTTGCCAGCTTGATCGAATGCCTCGATCTCGATCTCGATTCCGAGATCAATCAGGAGCACCTCCGCGTGACCCACACGGGAAGATCAATTCTCGTCAGTCTGCCCGGAGCCGACGAGCGAGTGCAGGCCTGCTTGGTGCGTTCATTAGAGCAGTTTTACGATCTGTTCGACAATCCACGCTATCTACTTCAAACGAAACAGAGTTACCACGCCGTGCCGGAATTCTTTGGCACCCATCGGGATCGCGCTCGCCTGTTCTCCTCGCGCCTGTCACGCGCCATCGGCAGGCACCAACTGATCTATGTACATCAGGGTGAAGGCTTGTCCCACCTGCTAGCGGCCCGGCAGGCGAGCTTACTCAGCCACCATCAACTCCGCACGTCGGCCTCTGTGCGTTGGGATGCAGAAGACACCCCCTCAACCAACACCACAGATGGCTACCAATGATCGCCGCCGAGAATCTCGCACCCAGGCCTAACTATCTAGATGTCTATTAGAACAGAAAAGGCGCTTTCGCGCAGTAGGTATCACGCGTATTGGGATCTGACGCTTCATAGCTGCGAGAACTCACCGGGCGACCAATTGCGGGATCGAAATGACCTTCCAAATTAGGGCGGTCCCTTGAGCAAGACGGGATTGACGCCGATGCCAAGGGTGATCCGATTTTCTCGCGCAGAGGCGCGGAGGCGCAGAGAGGTAGAGTAGTTCTTTTTTTGCCTCTTCTTGATGTCGGCAAGCTTGCATTCGGAAAGCGATGCGGCAATGCCCGAGATAGAAAAGAGTGATGACGCGCAGAATAAATCAGGATTGGCAGCCGGGGAATATTTTTTTTCTGGAGACGGGAATACTCAAATGGGGACGGACAATTTGATGGGAACGGGGTATAGCGAGAATTGGGGACGGGGCACGCTGATCCTGGTCACATTTCGCTGCCTTTCATGCTCTTATCCTTGGCAGCCGGATACTTGGCCGATCGCTATTCCAAACGCCCCCTCGTCATCGCGTCGCCTCCCGATCCTCCTTCCCTTTTCTCTGCTCTTGAGAACCGCGGTTAGGCAGAGAACATCAGAAGCGGCGAATGATTCCATAACTAGCTTACTAGTAGTAAGTTAATTCACTCAAGTTCGCGGCCTTCAATCGGGATTTCTGGACTCTTGCGCCTCCCAATTTCCACACCAACCCAAGAAAATTTTCCGATCTTCGCCTTCCGCATCGTTATGCTCATTGTATGGACGATTGGACTCTGTTAACCGCCTACACCCGCGACGCCGACGAGCAGGCGTTCGCCACCTTGGTAGAGCGGCACATTGGGCTCGTCTACGGAGCCGCCTACAGGCAGCTCCGCGATTCCGGGAAGGCTGAAGAGGTGATGCAGAATGTTTTCGCCAATCTCGCGGTGAAAGCCATCACACTTAAGCCCACGGGTTCCCTTGCTGCCTGGCTCTATCGTTGTGCCTGTAGACAGTCCATCGATCGGCTCCGCCAGGAACGCTCCCGCACACGCCGTGAACAACAACACGCTACCGCCATGAACCAGGAGCTCACAGGAAAACAAGTAGAGGCCCACTGGCGTGAAATCGCACCTTTGCTCGACGAAGCCATGCAATCACTCAAGGATGAAGAACGCACCGCCATCCTGATGCGAATCTTCGAAGAGAGACCACTGGCCGAAGTGGGGAAAGCGCTTGGAGTCACCGACGATACGGCGCGCAAGCGGGTGGCCAGTGCCCTGGAACAGTTGCGCAAATGGCTCAAACACCGTGGCATCCACTGTACCTCGGCCGCCTTGAGCGTTGTCCTAGTGACCTTTGCCGTCGCGCCGACGGCTGAAGGCCTAATTCAATCCACGGTCCAGAGCGCCCTCGCCCATGCCGCCACAACAGCGGCCACGACCTCAACATCAACCATCCTAACTACCATGGCATCCATGAAACTTCCTCTCATCGCCGGACTCCTAGCAGGCACAGCGATGCCCATCTCGCTGGGGTACTTCCAGGAACGCACACAATCGCCTGTAGCGACGGAACTGCCTTCCCCCGCTTCCGAAGAGCTGACGCCGTCTGACCCACCGGTTAGCGGCCTGGTGGCCGAATGGTTCAAGCTCCGCAACGAGTACGGCCCGGACGGCGGCTCGATGGCGCAGCTTTACGAAGTCATTGAAGGACTCGACGATGACTTTCGTCGACGAGCCTTTCGCACAGCCTTGGTTGCCGAGTGGGCCATGGTCGACCCGGAAAGTGCACTGGCGTACTTCAAAGACGCCAAGGACAAGAGACGACTATCCGATGTGTTGACGGTTTGGTTAGAGAACGATCCCTCGCAGGCCATCGCCGCGATGAAGGCCGAAGGAGAGCATTTGAAGGGGGTTGTAGGAACGCTGCTCGAAGATATTGCCCGGAGACATCCCAACGCCTTAGGAGAACTCGCGGCGCTGGACTCGGACAGCCATGTGGCTCCGGCATTTGCCATCGCGGCGCGAAACGATTTGTCAGGGACGCGCGAGGCTGCCCTCAGCATGAAAGGTAGGGCGCGCATCGAAGCCCTGGCCGGCGTGGCGGAAGCTTGGGCGGAAGATGATGTTTCCGCGGCTCTCGATTGGGTGCAAGGGCTAGAATCGAGCGAGGATCGCAGTCGTGCCCTGCGGCATGTCCTGCTGAGCTGGGCAGCCTCGGATCCCGCGGGAGCCCTCGATAACGTCGACTTGGCGCCACCAGGAGGTGTGGGCACTCAGTTTCACTTTGAAAGCAAGACTCCGGAGGAAGTCCTCAAGGTGGCTGCGCGGGCAGATCTTGCCAGCACGCTAGACTGGCTGGGGAAAAACCATGACGTCTTCCCTACGGACAGCGCTTCGGCGCTCATTCGTCCTTTGCAAGAGCGGTTCCTGGCTGATCTGCCGGGGACGCTATCAATGATTCGCGATCATGAGGCCCAGGCTCTTCTGGCAAAATCAATTGAGCACATTCTACTAAATAACGGCGCCGGCCGCATTGAGGAGGCTTGGGAATGGGCCAACACCGAGCCGGCGAGCGAGTTTACGAGCAACTTGAAGCGAAATCTCGCTCGACACATCATGATGGCACAGTCTGACAATGCCATCGATTGGGCCAGAGAGCTTATCGCCAACGGAGGTGCGGATTCTATCAGTTTTAACGGGCTTGCCCAAATCGCCATAAAAGACCCTAACGATCTCCAGAAATTCGACGATGTCTTCCAGCATGCGCCGGCGGAAGTGCGCCAGGACGCCATCATGTGGTCATTATCACGCGGAGATGCACTTGACTTCGATCACGAGACCTGGCTGGGTTGGGCGAATCAATTGCCCCATGAAAAGCGCGATCGCACAGTCATGCGCCGTGCCGGTCGACTGGTTGCCACTGATCCCGACACTGCCATCGAGTGGGCGGACAATCTGCCGGAGGCGGATCGGGCCAACGCCTATGAGGGACTGGCAACGATTTGGTCTCGGTCGGACAGCTACGAGACCTCTCAATGGATTGCCACCTTGCCAACCGGCGCTGAACGCGACGCCGCCACGCTCGCCCTCGTGCAAGCAGTGGCTGCCAGCGAACCTGATAGCGCTTGGGAATGGGCACAGACGATCCAAGCACCCGGCAAGAGGATGGAGGCCTTCCAGCAAGCATTGCAGCAATTTTCAAGCAGTGCCAGGCATGTGTTAGAAAATACACATTTGCCACCTGAAGAAGCCGCCCAACTTCAGACTTGGCTCGACAATCAGAATGCGTCTGCAAACCAATGAAACGCCTGCGTCCCTTAACCTTCTTCGCCAGTGCTCTCGTCATCGGCGTGCTCCTTGGCACGATCTTGCGCCCTCTGCTGCTGGGCTTAACTCGGTCCAAGCAGAGCCTCGCTCATGCGGAAACGCGTGCCGTCTCTAACGCAATGGATTCGATCCTAAATAGGCGTCTCGCAGGACAATCGGAGGCGGCGGCTGCGATTCCAAAGGGTTCGGCGATGGACCGCTATCTTTGGCTGGTTTCACAAGCGGAAGGGGCCGCTCTCCATGAGTTCGCTCGTCTGTTGGTAATGGCAAACCGCGAGGGACATCGCGATGTGAAACGCGCCATCGCCACTCGCTGGGCCAGCACAGACGCCTCACATATGTTCAAGGCGCTCATGGCAAACGAAGCTGATGGGAGAAGCGATTATACCCTTTGGAAAATCCTCTTCAAAGAGTGGGTGTCAGACGATCCGCAAGGCGCCCTAGCAGAATTCGCCGCGGACCGCGATGCCCAACATGACTCCACCCTGCGTTTGCTTTTTCTGAGCGATCTCATCGCCCAGGCGCCTCAAGTGGCCGTTGCAGCAGCCAGTCAGCTAGAGTTCACCGATGGGTTCAGGTTTAATCTGGAAAAAGTAGGAGAGTGGGCGGCAGCCGATCCCGAAGCCGCAGCGGCGAGCGTCGTCGAGCATATGAAGGACAACAGCACAGCTTGGGAGATCATGAAAGAAATAGGCAGGGCTTGGGGAAACAGCGATGCCAGAGCCGCTCTCAAGTATGCCGAGTCATTGAAGAATGGTTTTGGCACCGTTCTCTCCAGGAATGCGATACGCGCATGGGCGGAGCTCAATCCGGAAGCGGCTACCGCCTTTGCCTCAGCAGAAAGCGATCCCGCCAAACGCGCTCATCTCGGCGAAGGACTCGCCGCCGGTCTGGCAAAGACCGAACCGGAGGTCGCTCTATCATGGGCACAAAACAATCTACGATCCGTATCGCGCGCGGAAGCGATAGGCGACATTGTGCGAACGGTGGCCAAGGAAGACATCTCGACCGCCGGCGATCTTGTTGCGAATATGGACCCAGGTGGCGCCATGAATCGGGCCGTGTCATCCTTCCTCAGTGTCTGGGGACGCACCGCAGATCTCTCCGAGAACAACGCTATCCTCGCATGGATCGATAATCTAACGGATTCCGAAGCACGCCAGCATGCCATCAGAACGATGGCCTGGCGCCTTACCACCTACGACAAAAACGGGCTGATCGATTTCGTAAGCGGCGAGTTCGGCCACCTGGCCACCGATGACATGTTGCGGCGCGCCGCTGCCCAACGCGCGCGTCAAGATCCCGAGTCGGCGGCAGCCTGGGCCAATTCACTTCCCCAGGACCGTTCTGACAAAGCGCTCGCCATCGTGCACGACACACAGAAGAGCAACTAAGTGTTAGCCTTCGACTCTCAATTTCCCATCGATACACAGGACAATGTCAGTGACTCAGAGCCTCACGCAAAGGCGCCAAGTCGCCAAGGAATGATAGGTTGGCCCGCTTTCTTTTTTTGAATGAACTCTTTGCGGCTTGGCGTCTTGGCGTGAGAATATCAACTTCCAAAAGTGGCGTGAAGAGTTTTGGACATGTGAGAACGATGGCGATGTCATGATGACTCGGGGCAACCTATCATCGATCTATACGAGATCTCTGCGCCTCCGCGCCTCTGCGCGAGCTTTCCCCACAAGCGATTGTCCGATTTGAGATCGCTTCCACTTCGCCGGTAATCTTACATCGATACGCAGGACAATGTCAGTGATTCGGGGCCTCACGCAAAGGCGCAAAGGCGCCAAGGTAGTGTTCGCCGGCCCGCTTTCATTTCTCTCTTTTTTGAATGAACTCTTTGCGGCTTGGCGTCTTGGCGTGAGAATATCAACTTCCAAAAGTGGCGTGAAGAGTTTGCACATGTGAGAACGATGGCGATGTCATGATGACTCGGGCAACCTATCATCGATCTATCCGAGATCTCTGCGCCTCCGTGCCTCTGCGCGAGCTTTCCCCACAAGCGATTGTCCGATTTGAGATCGCTTCCACTTCGCCGGTAATCTTCCATCGAGACACAGGACAGTGCTAGCGATTGGGGGCCTCACGCAAAGGCGCCAAGGCGCCAAGGAATGGCTCGTTGGCCCGCCCTCTTACCCCTTTGCGGCTTAGCGACTTGGCGTGAAAATTTCAGCCGTTTTCACCGCTCTTCCCGGGAGTGGTGCGCCTCCAGGAGCATGTCCACCTGTTGCTGCACTTTCGCCAGCGCCTTTGATTGGTTTTCGATGGTTTGCTGCTGCTCCTTGACGGCTTCGATGAGCACGGCCACCAGGCTGGTGTAGCTAACGGATTGCGCGTCCACGCCATTCTCCTCGTAGGTCACCACTTCGGGAATGACCTGGCCCACTTCCTCCGCAATGAGTCCGATGTCGGGGTGCCCGTCGTCCTTCCAATCGAAGCGGACGCCTCGCAGTTGGCCCACGGTATCGACGGCATTGTCAATGGTCTCAATGTTCTCCTTCAGACGCCGTGAGCTGGTCTCCTTGAATCCTTTAGCCCAAACCCTTCCATGGACATATAATCTAGCGTTAATGTTAGCTCCTCCTCCGATACCCACATGCCCGGCGCTCGTGGTAACAAGAATGGCTCCTACGTCAGAATTTCGAATCTCAAATTGGCCGTTTGAAAAGTTGAGAAATCTGTATGTCGTTCTACCGTCCGCCCCAGCTAATACCACAGAGGTGGGCTCTTCCGATGGTTCCGTCACGACAATGCGCTCTGAGTGCACAATGCCTCCCACATCGAGAGCCTCGGTGGGAGCGGTCTTGTTGATCCCAACCTTCCCGTTGGGCAAGACCGTCCAAACCTCTCCTGCATCCTCTACCCAAAGCCGCATCCGATCGGCCTGGGGCGTCCCGAAGTGGTAGGTTTTCCCGCCCCCGACAAACCGCACATTGCTCTCGTAGCTAACCGAATCCCTTACCAAATTGACTTCCACCCCCTCGCCCGTGGGCGCGATCCTCACCTTGCTTGAGTTCACCGTTCCCGCGACGTCCACCGCAGACGCTGTGACCGTTCCCGCGACGTCCACCGCAGACGCTGTGACGGTGCCGTTGACGTCCAGCGCCGTGGCTGGCGTGTTGGTATTGATCCCCACGCCACCGCTGGCCCCGATCAGAAACTGATTGGAACCGGTGGACTGGAGGCCGAGTCCATCCGACCAGACGAAGCTGCCGTGGTGCGCCGCCGTGGCCTGCCGGCCGGCGGCGAAACTTCCCACTCCCAGCGCCGAATTAAGTCGCCCACCGGGAACGGTCGCATGGTCTTCGCTGGCAACATTGTCAGTGCCCCCTCCGATGGTGCCGGAGCTGCCTTCTGTGATTGAGTTCCTATCTCCGCCTCCAATGGTAGCGTAGCCTGCCGAAGAAGACACATCGTGCCTGACCCCGCCACCGATGGTGACACCGTAAGCAACGGGATCGACGGTGTGTTCGTTGCCCAAGATGAGATTGAAGGCGGACCATGCGGAATTGGGGTCCAGGGCATGGTCAATTCGCATGGCCTGCTCATCGTTGACGCGAAACTCGAGAGGACGGACGTCGGTCGTCCCAATAAAATCCGTTCCCGCGACGGTGCCCGCGTTGCCCGAGCGGCCCCAGGCGACGGAGTCAATCCCGCTGAGTTCCGAGGCATCTCCGACAAAGGCCGTGGCTGAGACCGTGCCGCTGACGTCCAGAGCCGTGGCCGAGACCGTGCCGCTGACGTCCAGAGCGGTGGCCGAGACCGTGCCGTTGACGTCCAGAGCCGTGGCTGGAGTGTTGGTGTTGATCCCCACGCCGCCTTGGGCCTCGATGAGAAACTGGTGAGGGGCCGTGGATCGAAAGTATCCGGATTCATCGGAGACAGCCTCAGAGGAATCGCTCCAGACAAAGGTTCCTGGGTGGAGTGCTTCCGATTTTTGGCCAGCGGCAAAACTTCTCTTTTCCGCATGATTCTTGAATCCCCCGGCCACGAAACTATGGTCGACCGCCTCGTTGGAGTAACCGCCGCCGACGAAACTATGGTCGACCGCCTCGTTGGAGTAACCGCCGCCGACGAAACTATAGGCGTCCGCCTGGTTGTCATTCCCGCCGCCGACGAAACTATAGGCGTCCGCCTCGTTGGAGTAACCGCCGCCGACGAAACTCTCAGCCTTTGCCACGTTGAAGTAACCGCCACCCACGAAACTCCCGTAGTGCGCCTGGTTGTCCTTCCCGCCACCCACGAAACTAAGGTCGACCGCCCTGTTATCATGACCTCCAATCAAGCCATTGTAGCTGCCTTCAGACGTGTTCCTCAGGCCTCCAAGCATCGCATTGTAGTCCGAAAAGCCAAAGAGAACACCAGGCAATACACTGAGCCGGTGCCCCTTACCCACGATGATGTTGTGCCCGAGACTTCCCTCCATCCAATTGCCGCTTCCAAGAACGAAATTGAAGCCTTCGGCGTAGGCGATTTCTCCGTCAATTGGGTCGACTACATGACTCGCGATGATGGCATTGTCCGACCCATGGATGAAGTTTCCCTCCACAGGAGCGGCGCTTGGATCGGGAGCGGGGTACTGCAAATCATGGTTGTCACCCAAGACGACGGTGGGCACAAAAGTCGAAAGCGGATGGCTACTCGACTCGAGCTTCATCACCGGTCGATTGTTCACCCGGAACTCCATGGGGACGTCGTCGATGGTTCCGATGAAATCCGTTCCGGCGACCGTGCCCGCGTTGCCTGAGCGGCTCCAGGCGATCGAGTCAAGTCCGCTGAGTTCCGAACCATCGCCGGCAAAGCCCGTGGCCGTGACCGTGCCGTCGACATCCAGAGCCGTGGCCGTGGCCGTGCCCGCATCGAGGGTCGTTGCCGAAATCGTGCCGGCATTCAAAGCCGTCGCCGTGACCGTGCCCGTATCGAGGGTCGTTGCCGAAATCGTGCCGGCATTCAAAGCCGTGGCCGTGACCGTGCCGTTGACGTCCAGCGCCGTGGCCGGGGCGTTGGTGTTGATCCCCACGCCGCCGCCGGCGTCGATGAGAAACTGATAGGGCGCCGTGGTGGCAAATGCACTCGAGCCGCCAGTCGTGCTTTCGATGGAGTCACTCCAGACGAACGATCCTGGGTGAAGCGCACGAGCTCTGAGCCCTCCCGCAAAGCTATAGTCGTGGGCTGCATTATGCTGTCCAAAAGCAAAACTGTAGCTCGAGGCGTGATTTTCGCGACCAATCGACATGCTATAGGAAGAGGCCGTGAGGTCCCGCCCAAACCCGTAACTGTAGTCAAAGATGCTGTTATGGTGCCCATGGGCGACTGACCTCTCGCGAACCTCATGATCGGTGCCCAAAGCCCAGTTGAAATCGCCCCCCAGGAGTTGGTGGTTCGATCCTGAGAACCAATTCCAGTCGCGATCCAGGGTCAGGATTTTCCTGTTGTCCACCCGGACCTCCAAGGGGACGTCGTCGATGGTTCCGATGAAATCCGTTCCCGCGACCGTGCCCGCATTGCCCGAGCGGCCCCAGGCGACGGATTCAATCCCGCTGAGTCCCGAGGCATCTCCGACAAAGGCCGTGGCCGTGACTGTGCCGTTGACGTCCAGCGCCGTGGCCGGGGCATTGGTGTTGATCCCCACGCCGCCGGCGGCGTCGATGAGAAACTGATAGGGCGCCGTGGTGGCAAATGCACTTGAACCGCCAGTCTCGAGTTCGATGGAGTCACTCCAGACGAACGATCCTGGGTGGAAGGCACGCGCTCGGTGCCCTCCCGCAAAGCCATAGTCGTTGGCGTCATTGTACTTTCCAAAAGCAAAGCTGTGATTCGAAGCATTATTCTCGCGACCAACCGACATGCTATAAGAGGAGGCCTTGAGCTTCTGCCCAAACCCGTAACTGTAGTCCGAGACCGTGTTGTTGTGCCCGTGGGCGACTGATTTGTTGGAAACCTCATGATCTGTTCCCAAAGCCCAGTTGTGTTGGCCCCCCAGGAGTTGGTGGTTCGATCCTGAGAACCAATTCCAGTCGCGATCCATGGTCAGGATCTCTCTGTTGTCCACTCGGAACTCCAAGGGGACGTCATCTGTCGTTCCGATGAAATCCGTCCCCGCAGTCATGCCGGCATTGCCTGAGCGGCCCCACGCCAGGGAGGCGATGGTTCCGGGGGCGAACGAAACCGTGGTGATGGCCCCGTCCGTGACCTGATCCGCCGTGG
>JANQJH010000052.1 GCA_028281705.1 Verrucomicrobiales bacterium | reverse complement strand
CACCGTCAGCATCACTCACCACTCGAGCCCCGATCTCCAAGCCCGTGAACGCATGCTGTTCGGGAAAGGGAAACTCGACCGAGGCTCCCTTGAGCAGTCGAGGACCGGATGCGCCGTCTTCCACAACCGGGATCCCAGCACTAGCCGAATCCTGGGCCACATGATCCCACAAGGATACGCGCTCACCACTCTTCGTCACCAGTTCCGCCCGCTGAAACTCCAGCGCCGTCGTCCCCTCGCCATCCCCCGAATAAACGAGAAAGACCCGCTTGGCCCCGCTAATCGGAATCGCCGACTCCGTCGCCACCACCGCGCCCGGACTGGTCCAGCCGCTGTCGTACCTCGCCTTGAACCCGGGCGCCACGAGAGACATGATCCATCCCATCGAGGGAATGGCCACGATCGTCGCCACGGTGAGAACAACGGCCAACACGGAAAAGGTGTTCGAACCGAAGTCGACCGCCTCCTCGTCCCCATCGCGCTCCAGCTTCTTGGCAAACAAAGGCACAAAGGCCGCATTGAAGGCTCCCTCGCCAAATATTCTCCGAAACATGTTAGGGAATCTAAAGGCGGTGAAAAAGGCGTCGCTCACCCGGTTCATCCCAACAAAATGACCGATCAGAATGTCCCGTACGAATCCAAGAACACGGCTGATCGCCGTAAAACCACTCACCGTTGCTAGAGATCGTAACTGCGCCATCGTGCCGTTTCGAGAAACCCCTAAGCTCGGATCGCCTCGAGACAAATAGAATCACTCGAGGCACGAGGCATTGAATCGCCAGCGGCAGGGTGCTAGACTCCGACCCTTGAAGACGGAGAGCCCATTGTTGAATTCCTGCCCCACCTGCGCCGCCGAGGTGGATGTCTCCGCCTGCCCGCCTTTCTCCGACATGACGTGCCCCGCTTGCGGCGAGTCCATGTGTGTCCGCCAGTTCTTCCGGCACTACGAAATCCAGGAGGAGATCGGCCGGGGCGGTATGAGCCGGGTCTTCCGGGCCCACGATCCCTCACTCGATCGCCAGGTGGCGCTCAAGGTCCTTCTCGAGCGCTACAACCAGGATGACGAACGCGTCCAGCAATTCGAAAAAGAAGCCCACATCACCGCGAGCTTCACCCATCCCAACGTCGTCAAGGTCTATGCCGTGGGGCGGGAACTCCGCGACCTCGTCATCGTCATGGAACTGGTGGAGAACGGGAGCCTCGATGAACTCATCGCCCAGCAGGGGAAGGTGACGGAGAGCCAGGCGCTGACTTGGGGCCTCGAAACCGCACACGGACTTCAGGCCGCCTACCAGAACGGTCTCATTCACCGGGACGTCAAACCGGGCAACATCCTCCTGGCCAAGGATCGCTCCGCCAAGCTGGTCGACTTCGGTTTGGCCCTGATGTTCCAACGCGAGACGGATTAGTCGGAGGAGATTTGGGCCACCCCGTATTACGTGTCCCCCGAGAAACTCATGGGCCAGGGTGAGGATCACCGGAGCGACATCTACAGCCTCGGCGCCACGCTGTTCCACCTCCTGGCCGGCAAGCCGCCCATCGACGTGATCACCGGCAGCTATGAAGAGCTGCAGAAGGCCAAGAGCAAGCCGGCCCATCTCAAGCCCATGGCACCCCACATCTCTCCCCCGACCTGCCGCCTGGTGGAGCGGATGATGGCGCCGGATCCCGGCGAGCGCCCGAGCGCCTACGACGACCTCATCGCCATGATCGAGGACGCCCATCCGACGAAGAAAAGGCGGACCAAGGTGACCCGGATTGGCGGAGCCCGGGTCGGAAGCGCCGGACAACGGTTTCTCGCAAGCCAGCGGGCACGCCAGGGAGCGCAAAAGAAGCAACGCGCCGCCCTGGCTTCGGTCGCGGCACTTGCCCTCGTTCTCGGGATTGGCTGGTCCATCTTCCAAGCTCAGCAGGAGAGGAATGCTGCCGGCGGAGGTTCCTCAACCACCGGGCCAAGCAACCTGGGCGACGACGAGACCCCCCTGCTCGGAAGCGATGCGGATGCCCTCTTTGCCCGCGCCCGGCAAGCCGTGCTCGAGGGCCACTGGGAAGAGGCCCTCGGCCACTGGGAGACGCTGGCCGAACGGGAGGACGCCTCGTCCGAACTCACACAGTGGGCCCTCTTTCACCGCGGGCTGACCAACATCTTGGCTGGCCGGGAACCCGCCTCGCGAGAAGACTTCCGCCGACTGGGCGAGCTCTCCGGAGAAGAGGGAGCACTCAACACCCTCTTCGCCAATGCGAGTCATCACCTGAGCAAGGACACGAAAGTCCCCAGGAGCATCGCCGAAGAGGCAAACGACGGTTCCTGTGACGCCGTCGCCCTGCTCGCTTACGGGCTGAAGAACTGGGAGCGCGGCGCCTTCATGGAGGCCCGCCGGCATCTCGAGCGATTTGTCGAACTCGAACCCAGCCGGGAGTACCCTTGGATCACGTCCTACCACCCCCTCATTGAAGATCAACTCGCCGATCTCGAGTGGCTCTCTCATCGCCCCAAGATCAATAGCCTCAAGAGCAAGCACGCCCTCGAAGAAGAGCAACGCGCCCTGCGGGAATTCGCTGACACCGCGCTGACAAAGCGGGCCCGCGGCGCGGCGAACTGGCGACTCAAGGCGCTGGGCAGACGTCTCGAAAAGTGGGCCTCCTCGGATGGGACGCACAGCGGTGCCCTCCCCGTGGCACGCGATCGCGAGGCCTGGCAGACCTGCCAGGAAACCCTACAATCGCTGGCTTCCACCATGCGGTTCGCCGAGGGCAAGACCTTCCTGCAAGGCCAGGATCGCGCCTTCACCACGCCCGCCGGCCAAGCCCATCTGGCCGATCAGCTCCACGCCTGGCAGACCGCCGACGCCTTCCTCGACCATCTCGTCGCCGCCGCGCCCGGTCTCACAGGAAGCCTCAAGCGTCTCTCCGCGCCTCCCCTAAGCGGTACCATCACCGGAGCCAGCCGCAAATCGATCTCCATCCGAACCTCGGCCGGCATCGTCACCGTGCCCCTCTCCCAGGTCACTCCCGATTCTCTCGCCCGGCTCGCCGCCAAGGTGCTCGAAGAGACGCGCGATTCCAATCTCTACTATCGACGCCAAGAGGAACTCGTGCTCTTTGCCTTCTTGACTGGTCTCGAGCGCGTGCTTGAGGAACATGCGCGTGTCCTGCGCCAGGAAAACCGCACCTTTCGCGAACGCTGGGACCGCCTCAACGCCTTCAAAGCATCAATTTCCCAAGATTCCCAACATGGATAGCAGCGACTCCAAGCCACCCACCCCCGAGGAGATCAGTAAGAAACTCGCCGACTTCATGAAGTCGAATTTCGGCAGCAATGTGAATTTTGCCGCCTTCCCGGACATGGGAACGCCCCAGTCCGCCGAGCCGGAATCACCCGCCCCAGAGGAACCCGTCTCCCCCGCCGAGACCATCTTCGATTTCGACTACCGGCCCAAGGATATCAAACGGCATCTCGACCGCTTCGTCATCCGCCAGGAAGATGCCAAGAAAGCGCTCTCCATCGCCGTCTGCGATCATTACAATCATGCGAAGTACCTCAAGCGGCTCGAGGACGAGCATCCGGGAAAGAGTGATCACGTCGAGTTCGCCAAGCAAAACGTCGTCATCCTCGGCCCCACCGGCGTGGGGAAAACCTATCTCGTCAAGCACATCGCGGAACTCATCGGCGTTCCCTTCGTCAAGGCGGACGCCACCAAATTCAGTGAGACCGGGTACGTCGGAGGCGACGTGGACGACTTGGTTCGCGAGTTGCTGAAACGCGCCGACGGCGATGTCGATCTCGCCGAGCACGGCATCATCTACATCGATGAGATCGATAAACTGGCCACCAGAGGCAACATGATGGGACGCGACGTCAGCGGCCGCGGTGTGCAGACGGCGCTGCTCAAGCTCATGGAAGACACCGAGGTTTCCGTGCGCAACCCCATGGATATCCAAGGCCAGATGCAGGCCATGTTCCAGATGCGCACCGGTGGCGGACCCTCGCGCGACAGTGTGCGCACGCGGCATATTCTATTTATTGTCAGTGGCGCCTTCTCGGGACTTCAGGAAATCATCGCGCGGCGCGTGGGTCGCAATGCCATTGGATTCGACGCCGTGGCCGGGCAATCCCAGGACGACGATTCGATCTTTCGTGAGGTGAACACGCGCGATTTTCTCGATTACGGATTTGAAGCCGAATTCATCGGACGCCTGCCCGTCCGCATCATCTGCGATCCCCTGCGGGCCGATGCCCTGTGTGAAATCATGGAGAGTTCCGAAGGCAGCCTGATCCGGCAATACGAACGGGAGTTCGAAGCCTATGGCGTGAAGGCCGTCTTTGAAACCGAAGCCCTGGAAGCCATTGCGGCACGCGCCGTCAAAGAAAAGACCGGGGCGCGCGGCTTGATGACGGTGTGCGAGGCCATCCTGCGCAACTTCAAATTCGAACTCGCCGATTCCGGTCTCACCGAACTCGTGATCGATCGGGAACTGGTGGAGGATCCGGACAAGGTGCTGGAACGCCTTCTGGAACAGTTCGGTGACCCTGGCAATCTGGCGATCCAGAGGGAGGTGGAAACCTTCTGCCGCGGTTTTCGCGATCGCCACGCACTCGACGTCACTTTCGAACTGGACGCCATCCGCGCCATTAGTGGCCAATGCGCCGAGAAAAACATGAGCGCCCTCGCGTGGTGCGACCAGTCGTTCGGCGATTACCAGTTCGGGCTCAAGCTGATCGAAAAGAACACGGGCCGGAGCTCTTTTCGTCTTCCCGTTAGAGCTGTGGAGGATCCTGAGGGCTATCTCAGCAATCTGGTACTTGAGTCCTACCGAACGGCGGAAACAGCTTCCGAAGATCGGGGCAGTAGCGGCGGCGACCCCTCGGATGAAGCCACGTCGCCGGCATGACGACTGACTAACGGATCCCCATCAACGCACAACTGCCATGCAGCCTCCTCCACTGGACAGCGTCGACATCACCCCCTTCCAACGGCGTGTCTACGAAGCGGCGCTGCAAATCCCTCACGGACGCGTCACGACCTATAAGTGGTTAGGCATGGCCATCGGCTGCCACTCTCCCAGAGCGATCGGCCAGGCCTTGCGCCGAAACCCGCTGGCTCCCGACGTCCCCTGTCATCGCATCATCGCCGCCGATCTCTCGGCTGGAGGGTTCTCCGGCCAGACCTCCGGGCCCAAGATTTCCAAGAAACTGAGGCTCCTCCGCGAAGAGGGCGTTACCTTTCACAAGGGCAAGATCGCCGACCCCGCACGCCTCTATACCTTCGGCCTGGAGTCTCCCTGATTCGTCCACCGCCCATGAGACTCCGTTCCTTCCGCCTGCGTCTCGCGCTCATCTCGGCCTCGAGCGCCGCGGTTGGACTTCTCGTCTTCGGCATCGCCGTCGCCGGTCTCTGGCGCAAACATAGGATCACGAGGATCGATGAGGAACTCACGCGAAGGGGACACGTCCTCGCCAGCCAAGGAGTCCCCGCGCAGGCGTGGAGCGAGGTTTATCGCACGATGCAATCCTTCCTGGGAGAGGAAGACAGGGACTCACACTTTCTCGGAATCCGCCGAGCCAGCGACGCCACCCTCGTCTATCAATCGCCCAACTGGCCCCAAGACCTCGAAGCCTCATTGTATCCCGCCTCCAATGAGACCTTTGAGTGGCGAGGATCCGCCCGCGACTTCTTTCGCCCCAAGGGCTTCGGCCGGCGCCGCGGCACCGGACAGGCCAATCAGCCGGACGACCCGGATCGCCGCCAGCGCCGCGAACTCTTCCCCCGGCGAGGCCCGCAGCCGATCCGCATTCTCCGAAAGCCGGTGATTTACGAGGTGAGACACGAAGATCAACACTGGCGCCTCGGAGTTTTTGGAAACAAGCGCAACGAAGTCCTGCTCGGAGCCCATCTGGGCGAATTCCATCGCGAACAGAAATCGCTCTGGCTCGCTTTTGCCACGGCTTCCACGGGCGCTCTCGCACTCATCGCGCTCGGCGCCTGGCTGCTCTCTCGCAAAGCACTCTCTCCCGTCGAGGCCCTGACGGAAGCCACTCGACGAGTGTCCGCCAGCGATCTCGGTCAACGGATCGATCTGCCACAGGCAGATCGGGAATTCCTCCCACTCATCCGCGTCTACAACAACATGATGGAGCGCTTGGAGAACAGCTTCCATCAAGCCACACGCTTCAGCGCCGACGCCTCGCATGAACTGAAAACCCCCATTGCCATCATGCAGGGAACCCTGGAGCGCGCCCTGGCAGAATCCGCTCCGGGGTCCAAGGAACAGACGGTCTACACGTCGTTGTTAGAGGAAACCGACCACCAACAGGCCATCCTGCAGAGCCTCCTCCTCCTCTCCCGCGCCGATGCCGGAAAACTCAGTGTCGCCCGGGAACACCTCTCCCTCAGTGAGCTCGCCCTTCGCGCCCTCGACGATGCCGAGATGATGGGAGAAGATCGCACCATCGCCATCCAGAGTGAGATCCAACCCTCTCTTTTCGTCAAGGGCGACCCCATTCTGCTCCAGCAAGTGCTGCACAATCTGCTAACCAACGCGGTGAAGTACAACAAACCCCACGGCTGGGTCCGGCTCCTCCTCAAAGCCGAGGCCACCGAGGCCGTCCTTCGCGTGTCCAACAGCGGCACGGCCATCCCTCGGGAGGCGCAATCCCGCCTCTTTGAGCGCTTCTACCGCGTCGAAGCGGCCCGCAGCAGCCGCAAGGACGGCATTGGTCTGGGCCTGAGTCTTTCCCTGGAGCTGGTCAAAGCGCACGGTGGATCCCTCACCCTTGAGAGCAGTACCAACGAAGAAACCGTTTTCGAACTCCGGCTACCCCTAGCCAGCCCCGAGGGAGACCCGTCCTGAGGAAATGCAGATCGCCACCTTCGCCCTCGCCATGGCCGCGGGACAGCTCACGCCCGGCCCTGACATGTTACTCATTCTAAAGAACACCCTCAACCACGGACTGTCCTCCGGCATGGTCACCATCGCCGGGATCTGCCTCGGTCTCACCCTTCACGTCGCCCTCGTCTTCACCGGCCTGGCTGCCCTCCTCGCCAGTTCGCCTCCGCTCTTCCGTACCGCACAAATGTTGGGCGCCTGTTACCTCCTCTGGATCGCCTGGAAACTCCTCCGCAACCTCCGCACCCCGGCAAGCAACGGCCAAAGCGGCAACAACAGCGACACGGCGAAGCAGTCGCCCCTCTCCTTCCCGTTGGCCTTTCGAGAGGGCTTTCTAACCAATGTCTGCAACGTCAAGGTCATGGTCCTCTTCTCCAGTATTCTCGCACCCCTCGCCATGGGACCAGATGGCCTCCAATGGATCTTCGGCTTCATCATCATTCTCGAAGCCATTATCATCTGGCCCGTCTTTGCCTGGCTCATGCAACGCCCAGCCATCCGGCGCGGCTTCTTCCGCTATCACCGGGCCCTCAACCTCACCTTTGCCCTGCTCATCGGAGGCTTCGCCCTCCGTCTCCTCATCGGCCTCTGATGGTAAGGCCTCAGTTGAGAACTTCAGTCTCTGAGGTTCGCTCCATCGATAGAGGGACTGAATTCTAACCAATTGCCATCGTGTGATTGCCGGGCTCGTACAAAAAGAAAAACTTCACGGCGCGACCGAAATCAAAAAGTCCGATAGCACATTGCGCAACAAGCCGCCCTGATCCGTCGTCGCCCCCTTGAACACGTGATCAACTCCGATTGGCTGCCCCGCACCGTCATCGGCCGCCAAGGAGACCACATGGGACGAAGCTTCCAGCCCTTCCGGTGCGCGAACAATCAACTGGCCGTTCTTCATCGTCCCGGGAATGGTGAAAGCTTGCCCGCTGAGGAATGGCGGGAGACCGTGAAGCGTGATCGTCACCGGGCGCGCATGCCCGTGCACCCGCACCAACTCGATGGGAATCATCAGCGTGCCGCCACTCTTAACCGACCACGCATGCGTCCCCACGCGGACCTCGACGCCCGGCCGCACATGATCGACCAGAAGCTCATAACGAAAATCCAATCCACCCCACCGGCGGAGATCTCGCACCGTCACCAAGTAATCACCATCCGCCGGGGCTTTCCATGTCAGTTCCGGATTGGTTCCGATCGGGTTGTCGTACTTGGCCAGTTCCTTCTTTTCACCGTCCCGGATGGCCAATGCTCCCACCAGCGGCGATTGAATTGCCTGGGCTCGCACCCCCACGTGATAGGTCTCCCCCTTCACCGCTCGCAGGACGAACGCGTCTTCAGCACCCGGTTCATCAATCACTCCACAAATCGGCGTGGCCAATGCGATCACCTCGGGCTCGTCAGGGCACGCCTTCACACGCTCCTTCTCCCCCAACTTCAGAGTCATTCGATACACCGTCTGATCACTGCCCTCAAAATAGCTGCGAGCCTGTGGCGGGTAGACAAAACCGCTCAACATCAAGACATAGACCCCGTCTCGCGGGGCACGGTAGACTAACAAGGGATCAAGACTGGCAAACGAGTCATGATTCCAGCTCAGCACATTCCCCGCTGCATCCGTCAATCGCAGCAAGGGATCCAGCGGAGCATCGATCCGGTATGCCGTGACCTCGGCACGCAACACCTCGCCTTTCTGCAAACGTACGGCAAAGGCATCGACATCTCCCCGCCGGTTCAACTTGCCGTTGAGGATCACCGGTAGAGCAGCCACCTCATCCGCCTGCAGGTGCGAGTCGTTGGGCTCCACTTCGGCACGCTCGTCCAGCTCTCCGACGACGAAGAGCTGCGGTGCGGCACTGCCGTCGCCATTGTAGAACCGAATCCAATGCGCCCCCGGAGTCGCGTCCTCGGCGATGCGAAGCCGCCCAACGGCCTCTTCATCGCCCTCTTCCTCCGCCGGCCGCCAAGTCAATCCGGGATCGCTCGCCCAAAACTGAAGCTTCTCTTTCGATCCCGGCTTCCCCACAAGATCGAGAACGACCTCGCTACCCCGCTTCCCTCCCGCGGGAAACAAGGCATCCACCGTGGGAGGCGCGGCCCCTAGCGGAGAAAGAAAAAAACCGCCGCCGAAGAACCAGAGAAAAACCGGCCAGGACAGGGTTCGCGGACGACGCACCATCGCCATGAGCTCAAGCGAACAACTCGGAAATCGATTTCCCCCCATTAACCAAGGGGACGGGGCGGCCCACGGAGTTGTGAAGAATCTGGTGGGGATCAATCCCCATCTTCATGTAGAGAGACACGGCAAAATCTTCCGGTGAATGCACGTTCTCATTGGCATAAGCCCCATTCTTGTCGGTGGCCCCGACAATCTGACCGCCCGGGATTCCCGCCCCCGCCATGAGAATGGACATGGCATGCGGCCAGTGGTCGCGCCCGCCATCCTTGTTGATCTTCGGCGTCCGGCCAAACTCACCCAGCAAGAGGACCAGGGTATCTTCTAACAATCCGCGGTCATCGAGATCCGAGATCAACGCCGCCATCCCCTGATCCACGGGCGGCATCTTCGTCTTCAGGGAGTTGAAGATATTCGTATGATGATCCCACCCTCCATGGTAGACCGTGACGAAGGGCACTCCCACTTCCACCAGGCGCCGGGCTAACAAAAGCCGCTGCCCCAGACTATTGCGCCCGTAGCGATCCTTCATCGCGTCCGGCTCGCGGTGGATATCAAAAGCTGCTTGTGCCTCCGCCGAGGTCACGAGTTCGAGCCCTTGATCGTAGTAGGAATCAAAGGCCAGTGCCGGATCATCGGCCCGCCGCTCGCGGAAACGCTTCATCCGATCCAGAGCCGAACGCAACTCACGACGGCGCTTGGCGCGTCCCTCGCTGATCTCCCTCGGCAACATGACGTCTCGCACGCGAAAGTGTTTGCTGTCCGGATTCCCATCGACGACGAAGGGCGCGTGCTCCGCCCCAAGAAAATTGGGCCCGCCCGAGCGCGACTGGCGAGGCATGGTCATGTAGGCCGGGATCCCCTTTTGCACGCCGCGATGATGAGAAACCACCGATCCAAAAGAGGGATGGAAGGTGACAAAGGCGCCGCAGTTCACCGGCACCGGCGTCGGCGTCCCGGTCATCATGTAATGATTGCCCCCTCCGTGATTGGGATCCTTGTGACAGATGGAGCGGACCACGGTGAATTTGTCCGCCACCGCAGCCAAACGTGGCACCGATTCAGAAAAGCGGACTCCTGGAATACGCGTCGGGATCGGCTTGAAATCACCGCGGATCTCCACCGGAGCATCCGGCTTGGGATCGAAACTCTCATGATGAGTCGGTCCGCCATCCAGCCAGACCAGGATGCAGCGGGTCTGGCTCCCCGTTTTTCCCGCCGGGGCGCTCGCCTCCGCTCGCAACTTGAGCAAATCGGCCATCCCCAATCCCATGAGTCCGTGCAAGCCGACCTGAAGGAAGTCCCGGCGACCGAAGCCCTGACAGTTTGAATGAAAGAGTTTCATGATTGACTAACTACTAACGTGATTCTCGATTGGGCCCCAAATCAATGGAGCCAAGTGATGCGGACACTCCTGTCCGCCTGATCCGCGTCGCTATTTTACCTGAGTCCATTTCCAAGAATGAAGTAATAACAAATCAATGATTAAAAACGAACTCGGCCGAGTTGAGCAAGGCCCAAAGGAGATCCTCGCTCGCCGTCTGCCGATCCGTGTCTTCATCGGCGAAAAGCGCCAGAGCCGCCTCCCGCTCATCGGCGTCGGGGAATCGGCTATAGGCTAACAAATAGAGTTCCTCGATGATCTCCCTTTCGGTCCGCTCGCTCTTGGCCAGGGCACGCACTCTGCCATCTTGGTGGCTCAACTTGTCCTGCAGATCTTCGGCGTTCATCAAATGCAAGGCTTGGACCACGCTTGTGGAAAGATTGCGCTCACAGGGACAATCACTACTCGAGTCCGGCCGTCCAAAAGCATCCAATGTGTCTGAAGCGATCTTGAAATTCCACACCTGGCTCGCTCGCGAGGCCTTGGGCAGGCCCTCGAAGACGTGGGGCACTCCGGTGATGTCCGCCACGGCATCCGCCAGGACTTCGGCCGAGAGACGCCGCCGGTAGGATCGGGAAAAATTCTCCGTGTCCTCCAAGTTCGAGGCCGTGGGGTCCGAACTCTGTTGATAGAGATGGGACGCCGTGATCCGCCGGAGCAGTTGTTTGAGATCGAAACCATGCCTGGCAAAGTCCCCCGCCAAGGCCTCCAACAGTTCCGGGTGACACGCCGGGTTGGTCGCGCGAAAATCATCCACCGGGTGCACCAGGCCACGCCCTAGCAGTTCTCCCCACACACGGTTGACCATCGCTTTGGCAAAGAAGGGATTGTCCGCACCCGTTAGCCACGCCGCCAGGCGCCCTCGCGGATCCTCATCCTCGCCGATATCGGTCACCATGGGACCATCCGGCGCCTTGGGCACCATGACGACCTGACTCACCGGATGCCGGACATTGCCCCCCGCGCCATGATAGATCATTTCCCATCCACCGGAGATCGGCGGGGAAATCCCGGCACCCTTGCGCTTCAATCGGGCAAAGAAGGCGGCCATTTGATAGTAATCCTCCTGACTCCATTTCTCATTCGGATGGTGGTGGCAACGCGCACACTCCAGGCGGACCCCGAGAAACACCTGGCTCATGAGCGCCGTGAGATCCTCCGGCGTTCTCCGGTCGCGGAAGATGACCGCCGGCCCGTGCCGGTGGGTGCTGCCCTGCGCCGTGAGCACGGCTCTAGCAAAGGCATCCATGGGCACATTCTCCCGAAAGACTTGGCGCAGCCACTGGTCGAGCACGTAGACGCTCTTTACCCCCGCCCGATCGGGATTGGGACGAAACAGATCCGCCCATTTCACCGCCCAATGATCGGCAAAATGGGGATCTTCCAGCAATCGATCCACCAGGGCCTCTCGTTTGTCCGAGCGATCGTCGCTCAGAAATGCACGCGTCGCCTCGGGCGACGGCAGCCTGCCAATGAGATCAATCGATGCCCGCCGGATGAAGTCGCTATCAGAACAGCGGCCCGAGGGCTCAATGCCTAACTGCTCAAAGCGAGCGTAGGCGTGTTCATCGATGAGATTGGCCCGCCGCCAATGTGCCAGTGAGGTAGCCGCACCCTCGCGAGGCACCGTGATCCTCGCCGTCACCACTTGGCCGAGAAACCGCGCCACCACAATCGCCTCGCCCGAACGATCCCCCACCGTCGCCCGGCCGTTCTCGTCGACCTCCACGATCTCCTCCTTGTTGGAATCGAAATCCGACCACTGAGTGACGTCCCGCTCCCGGCCGTTCTCATAGGAGGCCGTGACCTTCAATGCCCTGGACTCACCGCGCCGGACCGGGAGCGACTCGGGTTCGATTTCAATCCGCGAGAGGGCCGCATCCTCCGGGTGCGCATAGGGAGCCCCCTCCCGAATCCAACGAGCCAGCGTCTCATAGGCCGGGGAGCCGATCTCAAAACGACGCCCGCCCTCGTGGGGCACGCTCTGTGTCGCCTTGAGCAGGAGGAGGCTCTGTTCCGGCGCCCCCCGAAACAGACGGCGACCGCGCCGGTCATCGACGATCTCGGCGTAATCCGACAGGGGATCGTAGGCGAAAACCGAGAGCTGAAATCCATTCTGACCCGCGGGCTTGGAATGGCAAGACGACCCGCTGCACCCCGCCTTACCGAGAATCGGGAGGATATCATCGACAAAACTCAGGGGCTCCTCCGAGGCCCCCAGACCTATCACCAACCCGCCGCCAAAAAGCAGGAAAATCGCGAGCTGGAGACCGTTCATCATCACGTGGAAGAATGAACCCTCCTTTTCCTCCGCCGTCGTGCCCCGACGCCCGACTCCTTCAGATGCAACCGGTCCAAGCCAAGAATTCGCTCCCGCTCAGGGCGCCCAGGCCCGGGCTTCCTGACGTTGTTCTCCAAGACCGCTAATCCCTAGCGTGACCACATCGCCGTCCTTGAGAAAGACCGGCGGCTTGAGCCCGGCGCCCACGCCGTGCGGGCAATTAATATGGCCGATGCTCACAGTGGCGCGTTCGGGTGTCACGACCGTGACACCGGGTCTCAAGCTTCTCCATCTGGCTATGCTAGCGTCATTCCAGCGTACACCCATTTTCTCCAACTGATTGTTCAGCCGACGATGACCTTCTCGATGCAAGGCAAGCCCTGGATCAACTGGCCACCGACTTATCCGAAGCCCATCCGGTCAGGAGGTCAATACGGGCGGGGTCCCCTTCGGGCAACTTCTCCGTCACTCGATTCGACTTCGATCCGGCCGAAGACAAGTGCATCTTCTTGAGCCCCTCGGCGAAGTCGGAACAGACCTCACATAACTCCCTGGTATGGAGTAGTCTAGAGAAAAGAAGAAGGATGGAGGTCAGGGTGGGATTCGAACCCACAGGTCTACGATTATCCCTTGGGACCAGGGAAGATGTTAAAATCACAATAAGGTACACCGGCTGATGAACCGAGAAATTCTCTTTCTTAATGCCCCCTCAAGAGCAAGGGCTCAGGCCGTCGGAGTTGTGGTATGGAGGGAGAGGTCATTGAGGAGCCGAAGGCATATCTTATCTGGCTTAGCCCCTTCCACAAAGAGAGACCTGGGGGATGCAGGCGAGCGCGAGCAGATTAACAAATTAGGTAAAGGTAACTACTAACGGTCTACCAACAGGATATCGAAAGTTGAGAATTTCTCTTGCTAAAACATTCGATCTTTTCAGTGTTCGGTCGCGGACGGGGTAGCGTTCGCTCCCCCGAGAACAATTTGCCCCGAGAACAATTTGCTTATGAAAACTAGTTGGACGTATGTCGACGTGTCGAGTGCCCTGAGCTTGTGCGCGATGATAGTAACCGGAACGTTCTTGGCTTCCGAGCCTCTTGGGGCTCAAGAGCCATTGCCATATGAGGCCTCCTTCGAGCCTGGCGATGGCTTCCGCTCGGGAGATGTGAACGGGCAGCGTGGATTCACGGTGGTCCGTGGTCAGGCGGCAATCGCTCGTGATGCGGGAGTGAACGGGAGCGCAGGGCTCAAGTTGGAGCCTTCGCAACCGTTTGGGATTGTGCAGCTTAGCATTGATGCGGGATTGGACGCGATCGATTCGCCGGATAGAGTCGTGCACACAGAGTTCATGATCCGCCCGGGCGCTGGTAAGCCTGGAGAGGCGGACCAGTTCGCCGACGTGGAGGGGAGTTTGAGCGGCTTCTTCAAGATTGATGAAGAGGGTGAGCTTTACCTTTTTGACGGTGAAGGAGACGAACTGGGCGACGGGAAATGGCTTCAGACAGGGACGCGTTTCACCCTGGAGGAGAATGGGCTCTCGAAAACCTGGATCACCCTGTCAGTGAGGCAGGATTTCGCCACGGGACTTTGGGATGTCGCCATCAACGGCGATATTTTCCGGGCAAACCTGGCCATGGCTCAGGCCGCGGAGTCGCTCGAGACTATTGAATTTGTCGGCCAAAGCCGGCTGCCGCTCTTCGTGGACAATATCCGCGTCAGTCGTAACGCCACGGCTTTTGAAGACCAGGATCGGGACGGTCTTCCAGACAGCTGGGAGCGAGCGCATGGTCTGGCAACGGGGGAAGACAGACGCAATGACGACCCGGACAAAGACGGCCTGAGCAATGTCGAGGAGCTCGTGCTCGGGACCTTGGCGACGGTGGGCGACACGGATGGGGACGGGATAAACGATGGCGATGAGTATGCCTCCGGAAGCGATCCTTTGATCGATTCCGGGCGCGAAGTGGCGGCTGCGTCTGAACAGACGGCGCCGAGTGGATTGACGTTGGTGGGCGGCTCATGTGATGAAACAACGATGAATCTCAGCTTGGGTGCGTACGTTTCGGCCACGGTGACGCATGTGGTCGAAGTTCAGGCAGCGCAATGGTATCCGACTCTGGTGACCTTGACGGCCAATGGATCGGCCTCCGGACCCTACATTACCGTCCATGCGCATGCAACCTATGGCTTTGGTGAAACGGTACGCGTGGGAGTCACGGCCGGCATGTCGGACGGCTCCACGCTTTACGGTTTGTTCGAAGTTAGTTGCGAATGTAGCTGTGGATGCGTCAGCGTCGATGCGGCTGTGGCCAGCCTCGACCTCAAATTCGGTCTTGGGACAGTGGACTTCGGCAAGTTCGGGCAAGATCTATTCGTGAAGGAGCCCTCCTGGAGTGATCGGCTCTATCATCGGTCGTCGGTCCGCTACCCGGGGGCGAACCGACTGGGGCGGACCAACCACATTATGACGGAGATTGGTGGCGAGATGGTGCCGGTCCTGGACTGGGTTCGGACAGACACACAGTTTACTCGACTCGTGGATCGTCCTCACGGATACGCCATCGAGGCATTTCATTTAAACCAGGTCGACGAGCAAAACCAGGTCACAGGACAGCCCTTTCGGCGTATTCGGGTGGAAAACCCCGATCCTGACGGCCTGCAGGACTATCATAGCCTCCGCATCACCGAGGATGGTGGCAGGAATAGTGTGCGAGAGTATCGTCACAAGGTGGTCAACGGTGTCGAGGAATGGGAGCTTTTTGAGGGAGATTCCCAAGCTACCGAACGACCACTCCGCTATCACAAGCTGATAAAACTAGAGGAGGAGCGCCTAGCCACGCGCAAAGGTCCGAAGGTTGTCACTGAATGGCGTCAACAGGGGCATTGGGACCCCGAGCTCCAGCAACTGGTGATCGACCATGAGAAGGCACTCACCTACCAGCATTTTCCATATGGCCGGAAACTTGTGAAGGAAGTATTGGACCCGAACGGCCAGGCGCTTACGACGACTTGGGGTTACGTCACGGACTTTCAGCCATTCAAAATCAAGGAGAACCCCGCTGGATTTGCCCAGTTGGAACCGCTGTGGGTGGCGCTGCCGGATGGTGATTGGGAATGGTATGGGTATGATGATCTCGGGCGACGTAACCGTATAGTCCGGCCCATAGGAAACACGCCAAGACCGGTTAGCTTGCCAGAAACGCTAGAGGGCTACCGAGTCACCACCGTCGACTTCGATGCCACTGGGACGGTTAAGACGACTCGCGAGTGGCGAGATGGCCAGCTAGAGAAGGCCACTCAAGAAACGCGTCACAGGGTCGGGAATCTATGGCGTGTAGAAACCCTCGTGGCATACGGCTGGGGCGAATTCGAACAGCGCACGTATCGTACCTCAGACCACCGGGGATTGCTTCGTCAGGAGAATCCTGATGGCACCCTGGTAACTGTGGATCGGAGAGATGATGGTGATTTGCGCACCGAGGTCCGTTTTCAAGGTGCAGCAGATCGATCTTTCGGGACGGAAATACTAACAGTAACCCATCGATCGGGATTAGTTATGGAAAAGAGGGTTGTCGACGTGAGATCGGGCATTGCGGCGGCGCATGAAAAGGTCCTCAAGTATGATGATCGTTTCCGCGCCGTGCTGACTGCCAACGAATTGACCGGCAAAATGAGATCGGCGGGTTTTGATTGCTGCGATCTCGAATGGGAAGCTGGCGAAGACGGCTCGGCCATAGTACATCAGCGTGATGCTTTGGGCCGGATCACGGTGACTCAAACTGGGTTTAAACTGCCCTTGGCGCCTGGCAACACTCTGGACGTAATGACATCGACCGTGCTCTTCGACTACGACGGGCTAGACCGCAACCTGCGGGCAAAGGATCTTGGAAGTGCTGAGACCGCGGAAGCACCACTGACGAGTACGCAAAGCTACAATCTATCCGGGCAATCCGTGGCTTCCATCAGCCCCAACGGCATTGAGAGGCGCCACAAGACGATCATGTTGGAAGATGGAGGGCGTCTTGAACTAACCAGCCTTCCCAAGACGGGGATCGACCATCGTTATCGAATCAGTTCACGAATCTACAGCGCTGATGCAGAGTTGATGGCCGAGCGTTCCTATGCTTCTACAGATCCCTTTGCTACTGAACCCGATCCAGGCACCCAGACGAGGCATCTTTTGTACGAGCGCGGCAGAGATTTGAGTGGCGAGCGATACTCCCAGGTTACTGATATCGCCAACATTTTTGATCGCCGCGTGAAGCGCAGTTACGTCGATGGGCGCGGTCGGACCACGCGAGTTATTCACGCCTATGGCACGCCGCTCGCCGCAGAAGAGAGGTTTGATTATAATGAGAGAGATCAATTGCTTCGACATGTGGATCCCGATGGGGTAACCACTCGCTATACCTACACCGAGGAAGGGAAACGCTTGATAACTGCCATTGATCTCAAAGTCAATCCTGGCGAAGCCGTGAACCACATCGATCTAGATGTGGACCGCATTACGCGAACCCGCTCTAAACTGGTGACCCGGAAGGATGGTGTTGACGTGCGCCAACAGCTTACGGAAGTCTTTACAGAGAACGGTCCAGTGATCACGCAGATCAGCGAGCAGTCTCTTGACGGCATCGAGAATGTGACTTTCCAGAATGGCTTGAAGACAACGCGGCAACGCGTTGAGGGTGAGGTCCCGGGGCAGTGGTCGATCGTCACCACCAAGCCAGACGGCAGTCAGGCGGTCGAGCAGTACGAAGACGGACGTCCCACTCGAAACACTCGTCACGCCGCTGATGGCACGGTGATTTCCTGGATCGCCCAGACCTATGATGAGCACGGCCGCGTCGCCCAGGTTACCGACAGCCGCACGGGCACGACGACTTATCATTACGATCTCTACGGACGTCGTGTCAAAGTGAGTGCTCCGAATCCGGCGACGGGCTCGAGCACGGAGGGTATCCTCGACACGCTGTATCAGTACGACGCCCTGGGTCAGTTGATTGCAACCACCAAGCCGAGTGGGGGCGTGGTCTATCAAGACTACAGCGCCAATGGTACGCTCTATGGCACGCGAGGGCACCACACCAACGACGTCAATTACCGTTACAATGGACGGGGAGAACGGACCCATTTGATCACGTACTATGGCACGGAGAACAAGCCAGCGGCAACCCACTGGTCATTCAATGCGCGTGGTCAATTGGCTTTCAAACAGGACGCCCATGGCAAGCGAGTGCACTACACCTACACGCCAGGCGGCAAGTTGAGATCGCGCACTTGGGCGCGAGGAGTGGTCACCAACTATCATTATGATCCGGACAATGGAACGGATCTGCGGGCCATCAAATACAGCGATGGGACACCTGACATCCATTTTGCCTACACTAGGCTGGGGCAGAAGCACACCGTCAACGACGCGGGAGGAACCACGACTTACGTTTACCGCCCCAATATGCCGACGAAGCTTTTCAGCGAAGCCTCAGGAACGGAGCTTTATGCTGAGCCGAAGACCGTGACCTACACCGAGGATGATTATGGTCGTTCGAGCGGCTTCCAGATCGGTACAACGGCGGATCCAGATCAGGATTACGCGGTGGGCTACGGTTACGACGCCGTGGGGCGCCTTGCCCATGTGCAGGCCCACCGTTACTGGTTTTACTACGGCTATGAGCCGAATTCCACTAGTGATCGCGTGAAATCTCTGACTGCGCCTTTCTTGAAGCAGACAACGATAGCCTACGAGCCGGGCCGGGACACCATCGTTAGTGTTAGCAACCGCGTGGGCTTTCAATTGAATCAGGAAATCTCAAGATTTACTTACTCCAATAACGTCAACGGGCAGCGAGTGGCGCGCGACACGTTCCGTGGTGGAGATACCCAGGCAGAGAACTACGTGGATCAATTTCGCTATGACCCGGACACTGGTGGATTGACTGCCTCCAAGCGGGAGGGCGGCGAAGCGCCGCGGGAACACGCCCACGCCTACCGCTATGACAAGATCGGTAATCGTCTCCGTGCGGAGACCAAGGACAGCGAAGTGCGCTACGTGCCCAATGCCTTGAACCAGTATGACTCGGTCGATGGCGATGAACCGGAGCATGACGCTGATGGGAACATGACCCGTCAAGGCGATCGGACCTATACCTGGGACGCGGAGAATCGCTTGATCGCAATCCACGAGCGGGGAAGTTGGGTGGCCAGCTACACTTACGATCATCTTTCGCGAAGAATCGCCCGGAAGACACGATATGCAGGCAATGAACGGTACCTGTATCAGGGCTGGAATCTGATAGCTGTGTATGATCCCGAAGAAGAGGCACCCGTGGAAACGTTTACCTGGGGTAAGGACCTGAGCGGAACTTTTCAGGGAGCTGGTGGCGTCGGAGGATTACTGTTTGCCAAGAGACGTGATATTGAGAGCGAACACGGAGCCTGGATCTATCACTATGACGCAAATGGAAATGTGGTGGAAGTGAGTGATGCTAGGGGCTTGGTGCTGGATCGGTATGAGTACGATGTCTTTGGGAATCTAATCGGCAGTCCTCGATTGTCGGAAAATCGGTGGCGGTTCAGCACGAAAATAATGGATGAGGAATCAGGTTTTTCCTACTATGGGTATCGCTACTACGATCCAGAGTATGGTTGTTGGGTTTCGAGGGATCCAATTTCGGAGAATGGGGGGGTGAATCTTTACACTTTTGCGCTGAATAACCCAATTAGTTTGTTCGATGTTTTTGGACTGGACGTAGGAATTGAAGGTTGGGTATACATTATCGTAAATCATATCACAGAAGAATACTATGTTGGTGAAACGATGCAGAACCCACCGCACCTTAGATGGAATAGCTCGCACGCCGCTTCGAGTCTATTCAACAAGAATGGAACAAGTGCGTATGTTAGGGAAATCAAAGCAAAAGACAATTGGGATCAAGTTCCAGGTGGCGATGTAGATAGAATTCGAAAATGTATACTTCTCGCCGCCGAATCAGATACATTTTACAACAACGCCTCCATTAAAGACTGGGACGACAAGGGATACACATTCTTAAATAATGAATCGAGAATTCTTCATCCAGACAAAGCTGATGCCAGAAAGGAGATTTTTGAGTTTAAGCGAAATGGGAGTAGTGAGTACCACTATTGGCATAACGGAGAAAGAAAGCTCTCTGGTAGCCGATCAGATAGAAAAAAATATTTTGACGGATTCAAAAATAAGGGAGCTGCCACTTTGGTGGGCGCACTCTTCATCTTGGTCGAAGCCAATGAATCTTCAGCTCAGTTCCTGAATCATGTCGAAGATTATCGCGATGAAGTGGCTTATGAATCGTCTTTGAATGAATTGATATTGTTAGAAAATCTAATGGCACAAGTGCTCACTGGGCAGTCAAGTGGACCAACCTATCTTGCAGTGGCGGGTGCTATTCATAATGCACGCAGTGCTTCCGAGTAAGATAATCAAATGTGCGGTCTAAAGTATTGGGTATTCTTTGTTGTTGTTGTTCTTGGAGTATCTGGAGAGAATAGTTGCTTGTCAGAGGAAAAGAATACGGTGCGAACTAGGCTTACGAATCACCCCTATGACGAAGAGTGGATAATTTGGGTCCGCGGACAGGTGAGGCGCTGTGACGAAATCATCTCTAAAGCTAAGGCTGAAAGTTCGTTGAGAGATTTAGAAGAAGCTGTGGTTATGCTTGAGGTTTTGGATATGGTATCCGATCACGTGGAAATTCGAGGTGTCTTAGAACTTCAGAAGGTCGCATCTTGGCGCGATGAGATGATTGAAGTGTATGAGGAGGCTTCCGAGAGATCTAAACTAAGTGTTAAGAAAGCCGGCAAGCGAAAAAGTGAGAATGCCAAGCCGTCGAGATTTGTCGAGGATGTGAGGCAGCTATTAGATTCTCTGAATGAAAAGGTTGGGCGTGGAATTGGAGATGCGGGAAACACCAACACTGAAAGCAATTGACCAAGAAGCTATCCAACCAATCCTTGGGCACGATGTTTACAACAAGCAAATCAATGTCGCTAGGCAGATCGACCACGACCGACCTCAACTTCCTTGAGCGATTCAACCAGACCCGCTTGTTGGCTCGGATCGCAAACGTGACCGCTCAGGGCGCCCAGGCCCGGGCTTCCTGACGTTGTTCCCCAAGACCGCTAATCCCTAGCGTGACCACATCGCCGTCCTTGAGAAAGACCGGCGGCTTGAGCCCAGCGCCCACTCCGTGCGGCGTGCCGGTGGAGATGACATCGCCCGGAAGCAAGGTCATGTAATGGCTCAACTCATGAATCAATGTGGGGACGTCAAAGACCAAATTGCTCGTATTGCTCCGCTGACGGCTCTCTCCATTGACATCGAGCCAGAGATCGAGTTGACCGACATCGCCCACTTCATCCGGCGTGGCGATGAACGGCCCCAAGGGAGCAAAGGTGTCGCAACTCTTGCCCTTGACCCACTGCCCGCCGCGCTCGATCTGGAACTCGCGTTCGCTGTAGTCATTGTGCAAGACATAGCCCGCCACGTGATCGAGCGCCTCTTCCTTGGACACATACGAGGCGCGCTTCCCCACAACGACACCGAGTTCGACTTCCCAGTCCGTCTTCACACTGTTCTTCGGAATGGTGAGACCGTCGTTGGGGCCGGCGATCGCCGATGTCGCCTTGAAAAAGACCACCGGTTCCTTGGGAACCTCCATGCCGGATTCCTTGGCGTGATCGACGTAGTTCAACCCAATGCAAATGATCTTGCTCGGCCGGCAAAGAGGCGCCCCGAGACGCGTTCCCTCAGCCACGGCGGGCGCCGCCTCACCGTGCTCCGCCGCCCAGGCAGCCAGCCGTTCCAAGCCATCGCCGCCGAAAAAGGCCTCATCGTAATCTTGACCGAAGCCGCTGGCATCGAGGCGACGCCCATCGGCCAGCTGCAGGCCGGGTTTCTCTTGTCCCGGTTCTCCAAAGCGAATCAGTTTCATAGGGTAGTTAGGATAAAAATGGATGTGGTCTGGTGGTTAGCGTAAAAGTGTCGAGCCGCCATCGATATCGTAGGCGCTTCCGGTGACAAAACCGGCCTCATCCGAACAGAGAAACACGGCCAAGGCGGCGATCTCCTCCGGCTTCCCCATTCGCCCCATGGGCTGGTACTTGGAGAGCTTTTCAAATACGGCCTCTTCCTCGCCCGGGTAGTTCTTGCGAATGAAGCCGTCGACAAAAGGCGTGTGCACCCGGCCGGGACAAATACAATTGCACCGGATGCCCTTCTCCACATAGTCCCGAGCCACGGAAAGTGTCATGGTGAGGACGGCTCCCTTGCTCATGGAATAGGCAAACCGGTCCTGTATGCCCAGGGTCGAGGCGATGGAAGCCATGTTGAGAATCACGCCGTGCCCGCGCTCCACCATGCCCCCGATGGCCGCCTGCATGCAATGATAGACTCCCTTGACGTTGACTTGATAGATCCGATCAAAATCCTCACCCGAGGTGTTCTCCAGATTGCCCACGTGCGCAATCCCCGCATTGTTCACCAGGATATCGATGGCCCCGCGCGCCTCGACCACTTGGGCAAACGCGGCCTCGACCGCCGCCGGATCGGAGACGTCCACCGCCAGCGCCTGAGCCACGCCGCCCGCCGCCTCGATCTCACCCCGGGTATCCTCCGCCGCATCCCCATCCCGCTCCACGATCTCCACCACGGCGCCCTCGGCGGCAAAGCGTAGCGCCATGGCACGCCCGATCCCCGAGCCTGCCCCGGTGATGATCGCGTGCTTTTTTTCGAGTCGTCGAGCCCCCATAGGAGGCTTCCGCTACCAAGCGAGACCCCACACGTCAAGTCATGGTCTCGGATTCTCTGTCAATCGAATCACTTCACCTCGAGATCTTCAAGCAGCGCCCGGGCAAAGGCCCGTCCGATATCGCCATAGGTTCGAGCGCTCCCGAGATAGTGATAGGGGTAGTCCGATCCCACTTTCTCCCACGCTTCGAGATTCTGTTTCCACCCCTTGTCGAACACGGCCTGGGCCACCTCGTCCCAGTACTGGTCCGTCTTCACAACGGCCACGTTTCCCTTGAACTCGGGGAGGCTCGCCGGAGCAATCTGCGCCGCCTTGAAGGCGTCTTTCTTCGGATTGGGCTTTTTCTCCTTCACCCCGCCGACGCCTAACTGACCGATGACAAAGGGAAGCTTGGGATCTCCGAGATCCTTGCGCACGTCGCGGATGAACTGAGCCATGTTCTCCGCGTAGGCCGCCGTGTAATCGGCGTTGACCATGTCATTCCAGCCCTGAAACCAGACAAATCCACTGAGCACCACCTCGCGGCCGCCCAGCTCCGGAAAATGACTCCCCACGTCACCCAGAGTGCTCTTCACGTCCCGGATCATCTCCCGGTAAAAGTGACCATAACTGGACTTGATGTCGTCGAGGGTCGTCTCCGGCTTTCTCTTTTGCGCCTTCTCGAGCATGCCCTTCAGAACAGCCTCGTCCGGCAGCCCCATCCCGGGCGGCCGGAAATCGCGGTAGAGGCTCTTGCCACCCCAGGCCGTTTTGATCAGGAGCACGGGCTCCTCGAAATGGTCTCCCATGGCGTGCCCGAAATCCAGCTCCGGTCCCACCCGGCCCCGGCTCCCATAGCCCACCGTCAAGCGCCCTTTCCGGTCGAGAAACTTGATCCAAACATCCTCACGTTCCGTCCACTCTCCCTTGTCGTCGACCAGGTGCTGGAATCGCTCTCGCGTCTCCGGCTGCTTCACCTGATATTCCAAGAGCTTGAGCTGGGCCTTCCCCTCCATGTTGGATTGGCCTGCGAGCACGAAGGCGCGAACGGGCTTTTTCTCCTCGGCGACGAGGGATCCGGCAAGAGAACAGGCGATGAAGGGAAGGAGACAACGAAATCGAATACGGAGCATGGCAGCTCTAACCACGTGAAGCTCCAGATGGCCCAAGATTTTGCTCCTCTGGCCGGATCGCTCCCCCACGCCACCGGCTTCCCCAGCGAATCCTTGTCTCCCCAGAGACCCTTGCTAGGGTCCCCGTCATGCGTGTCCTCTTTTCCATTCTTTTCGTCATCGCGCTCATCGCCCTTTTCCCGCTGGTCATCGCGGCCGTCTTTCTCCTCTTCCAGGCCGATGTCAATCACACGCGCCTCTTCACGTTTGGCATCGTGGCCGTCTTCATCGCCGTCTACAACGGCATGCGTCATTTCACAACCGACATCGGCCGGCCCGCCCTCTGGGCCGTCCTCTGGATCGCGGTAGCGGGAGGACTCTTCGGCGCTTCCTACAATCTGGCCCCCAAGGGCGTGACCACGGTTGCCGACGGCGCCTTTCAATCCCTCCACGAAGGCAGTGGCGGCTACCCCCAATGGCATCCGGCCAACCTCGTCGCGGAACAGGATCAGGTGCGCTTCGCCCTCGCCCTTTCACGATGGATCGGCCGCGATTACGACGATGACCGCGGGGCCACGGCACGCCGCACGATGAAGGGCATCTATGAGGATCTCAACTACCACGCCGAGGAACTCGTCGATTACGGAAGCCAGCTCCACCGCGTATACAACGCCGGCCTGGGGAAGCCGGTCCCAGGCAGACATCGCTATGTCTATCGTTCACTCAAGGGAAAGCAGAAGTCCAAGATGCCCGTCATCCTCCTGCTCCATGGAAGTGAGGGCAACCTCAAGGCGGGACTCTGGGCGCTGACACCGCTGGCTGATGACGTCGGCATGGCCATTGTCGCCCCCTCCCATTCCGGGGGAGGCTGGGACGATGAAAACGCCACCGACGAAATTCGCGAAACCTTGACCTTTTGCAGGAAACAGCGCGACTTGGACGAGTCCGCCGTCGTCCTGGTCGGTTACGGCAGTGGCGGCGTCGGTGTCAACCGGGCGGCGCGCACCATGGCCGATCAGTTTCGCGGATTCGTCCACATCGGCGCCGAATTCACGCCCGAGAGCACCATCGGCTTAGCCGCGTCCAAACCCTTGGAGACGATTCCCCTCCTCGTCATGCACGGAGCCGATGACCGGATCTTCCCCGTCGCCGACACGGAAAAAGCCGTGGGCGATCTCAAGCGTTGGAAGATCCCCGTCACCTATCAGCGATTTGAAGAAGACGGCGCCATGCTCCTCTTCAAGCGTTCCAAGGATATCTCCAACCGCATCGCCACCTGGATGCGCAATTGGCGTTCCTAACTGGGTTGGGAAAGTATATCAAAACGCATCTCGTGGCGGAAGCGGAAGCGGTAACGCTTCCTCCCACGAACGATCCACGCGTCCCTCTACATCCCGCTCAGTCAAACGACGTGTTGGGATCGCCATCATCGATCGCCGGCATGCTGACCTCGGATTGGCGCAAACCAAGAACCGCCGCATCATCCGGCGCCCCTTGAATCTGGCGATAGCGTAGCGGCTTGTACCCCAGGCGCTTCAAATGCGAGACCGGCAGATGATCGTACAACACCTTCCAACTCGGCGGAGCCCCGGCCTCGTAGCCTAACAAGGCCTTGTGTCCATCATCGGCAAACTGCTCGAACAGGATGACGTGCACCGCACGCAAATTCAGCAGGTCGCCCGGCCGGAGTTCTTCATAGGAATCAAGCGGCTCACACAGTTCCGCCAACTCGCGCGTGGAATGATCGCGGCTCAGCCCCAGGCAACGGCTAACAAAGCCGGAGGCGCCGATCCCCACCGCTGAACGGCTCACCGTCGGCATCCCCTGATGGAGCATCATGCGCTTCGTCGGAGTCAGCGTGTCCCCCGCCGCCAGGCCTTGCGCAATCCCCTGGTCAAACTCCTCGATGGTGGAAAAGCCGCCCCATTGATAGGGCACGCCCTGATTCGGCACGTCGCTCTGCCACCAGCCGCGCCGGATCCCCGGTTCGATGAACGAAATGTCGGGCGTGTCCACCCGGATACCCTCGTCGTCCAAACGGTGCCACACATTGGCCTCAGTCGGCGTCCATCGATGGCTGGCATAACGTCGCGCCGTCTGAATCACTTCCTGCCGGCTGATGGGATGATAGACGGGTGCCGCAGGCTCACCCACGGGACCCTCGATTACTGGAAGGTACTCCTCGGGGATCTCCGGGACCTGACAGGACACCAGCAAACACACGACCAATACCCCCCTACAAATTGACCGCCATCGGTCTGACTTCCGCTGATCCATCTTGTCTAGGTTGAGATGAGGCCAATAGTTAAGGGCAAATATGGGAACTCCAATGTCGGTATTCTTGAGAGGTTTGGGCTGCATTTCAACCCTGTTTGTCCTCGCTTCCTGCGAACTCCCGCAGCGTGAGATCGAGATCGGGCCCGCACCGTGGACCGCGAACTCCTTCACCGCCCCGGACGGCTCCGAGTTTCCCTACTCGACCTGGCGCCCACATGCCAAACCCCGCGCCGTCGTCATCGCCATCCACGGACTCGGTGGGGCCGCCAGCGATTGGAATCCGCTGGGTGAACACCTTGAAAAACAGGGCTTCGCCGTCTACGCCCACGAGCTTCGCGCCATGGGAAATGATCCCGTCAGAAGCCGCGTCGGGCGTCTCGACCGTCGCCGGGGATGGCAGGAGGATTTCACCAGCTTCGCGCTCCGGGTGCAGGCGACCCCCCCCGATGTCCCCATCTACTGGTAC
>JANQJH010000048.1 GCA_028281705.1 Verrucomicrobiales bacterium | reverse complement strand
TGTCGCCGAAATCGGAATCCGGAACATCAAACGGACCCCAGTCAAAGGACTCACCGTCCTTGAGATTCGGTTTCCGATCCGAAGGCATCCGGTTGAGGGGGAGGACGATCTCGTTCCCTCGAGAATCTCTCACGAGATGACGCGGGTCGTCGCTGCCCTTGGTGGGCAGTTCGTCATCGGTATACTCCACCGATTTCTTGGGCAGGGGGCTCCATCGCTGTCCGACGGAAAAGTAATCGTCGAAGGTGGACTGACCGCGGGAGTGCAACAGTTTTCCGGTACCCAGGGTTACGTAGCCCGAATTCGAAAACGCCGTTGGGAGGAGTTGGGTCTTGGGAGAGAGTCGATCAATGGATCCGCTACGGTTGGACCAGACCCCGGTGGCATTTGGCATTCGCCCGCTGAAAACGGCCGCGCGTGAGGGATTGCAGGCCGGCGCCGTGCAATGGGCATTGGTGAACAAGACGCCGCGCTTCACCAGACGATCCATGTTGGGCGTCAAGGCTTGGGGATGTCCTTTGAGACAGCCGATCCAGTCGTTCAGGTCGTCGACCGCGATGAAGAGCACGTGAGGATGCTCCATCTCGGCCCTGGCCGAGAGATTGAAGAGGGCACCGGACAAGAAAATCGAGAGCGTGAGGGCGAGGGAGTTTCTCTTCATGGAGATGCTGGACTTCAACCTCTAACCCGTGAGGACTGCGGTGGGTTGCATGCGAGCGTCCCTCCTTTGGCGAATGCATTTTGAATTTAGGCTTGGGAGCGGTTGCGGCGCCAGTAGGATACGAAGGGATCGACTACCCGCAGAAAACCTTCAAATGTCCATGATCATTGACTCACCCACGATGGTTGCCCGGTATGAAAGCTAGAAGGATGATCCATCTTCTATGCTTGTGCCTTCTCTTCTCGATTCTGCTCAAGTCTGCCGTAGAAGACTTGGCGGCGGCGACCGCGCCGGTGCTTCACGATGAGCGGCTGGAGATCACGCTCTTTGCAGAAGATCCGGACCTCGTCACGCCCATCGGCATGGCGATCGACGCCGAGGATCGAATCTTCGTCCTCGAATCACACACGCACCACCCGCCGAAGGACTATGCCGGCCCGAAAAGCGACCGTGTGCTGCTCTTCGTCGACGCCGACAACGATGGTGTGCCTGAGCGGAGATCGGTCTTTGCCGATGGCATTCATCAGGGCATGAATTTGGCATTTTCTCCGAAGGGAACGCTCTACCTCGTCTGTGCCAGGGAAGTGCTCGCGCTGCCGGATGAAAATCAGGACGGTGTCTGCGATGGGTTGAAGAAGATTCTCACCTTGGACACGACACAACGCTACGCGCATAACAGTTTGTTGGGAATCACCTTCGACCGCGACAGCTGGCTCTATGTGGCGCGGGGAAATACGGGCAGCGATGCCTGGGCCGTGAGGGGACCGGATGGCTCGGAGATCTCCGGATATGGCGATGGTGGCAATGTGTTCCGGTGTCGCCCGGATGGCACTCGGGTTTCGGAGATGGCCACCGGATTCTGGAATCCTTTCAATCTCAAGTTCGACATGGACGGGAGGCTTCTCTTGGTCGATAACGATCCGGATGCCCGCGGGCCCAATCGGCTGGTGCACGTGGTGCCCGAGGGCGATTACGGTTACAAATCGGTTTATGGAGGAGGGGGGAATCATCCCTTTCAGAGTTGGGACGGAAGCTTGCCGGGGACCTTGCCCTACGTGGCCGGAACCGGCGAAGCCCCCTGCGATCTCATCGATTGCCGCCGAACGGGATTTCCCGAGGACTATCACGCCAGCGTTCTGGCCACGATCTGGAATGAACACACCATCGAACGATTTGAGCTTCGGGCCGCGCATGGCACGGTGCATTTGAAGGATAAATCGGTTTTTCTCTCCGGTGGCAAGGAGTTCCGGCCGGTGGCGCTCGAGGCTGACAGCCGGGGGAATCTTTTCCTTACCGACTGGGTCTTGGTCGACTATCCGAATCACGGTCGAGGCCGCCTCTGGAGAATCCGCTCCAAAGAGGATTTCAAGGTGAAGCCTCGCGACTATTTTGGTTATGCCGAGGTGGCTGCAATAGACGTTGAAAAACCGCTCGAAGACATCGCGACCGATGCTGCGTTTCTTCGTCACGCAGCCATTGGTTCCCTGAGCCCGGACGAGCGCCGGATTGCTCGGCAGTCTAACGAGTCTTCCGTGCGCTTGGCGGCGCTCTTGGCAGATCAGCGCGCAAGGGACGTCGCGCATTTGAAGGGGTATCTGTCAGACTCCTCGCCCCTGGTCAAGCGTGCGGCACTCGTGTGGGCCGGGCTTGGCCTGGATACTGCACTTCAGCCATTGTTAGTCGAGAGTTTATCTGGGGAGATCGACACGCCGATGTTTGAGGCCTACCTGGCGGCGGAAGAGAATCTCAGCGGCCGCTTCGCCTCGGATTACCGGGCTCGAAACGAGACTCAGGCGAAGAAGCTCAAACGTCGTCTCGACTCCAAGGTCATCATCGGCATCGCCCGCGATAAACGATTTTCGGATGAAGTGCGCGCTCTCGCTTTGGACAAGATTCCCGCAGGCGAGGTTGAGAAAGAGCGCCATTGGATCGGACCCCTCGCGCTTTCCGCCGCGGGCGAAGTTCAGCTAGCCGCCATCCGGCAGCTGGGCGTGCTAGCCGAGCCAAAGCCGGTGTGGCCTCGCTCACACAGACAATCGCCGAAGAAGGCAAGGCGCACGGCGTACGCGCAAACTGCATCCTTCCCGGTATCATCCGGACGCCCGAAAACCTGGAATGGGGCTCCGACGAAGATATCGCCAAATGGACCGCGCCCGAAGATATCGCTGCCGCCATTTATTCACTGTGCTCCGATAGCGGCAAGGGCATCAGCGGCGCCCTGATACCTATGTACGGCGGGCTGTAAAAATGCGCCGTCGCGAAGCGAGAGATACGCCACGGCTGCCCCGCCAGCAGCGTCGCAACGAGGTACGCTTTTTATGGCGTCATTTTGCTCCGTACAAGGCGGGCCTGGTATTCGGCCTGGTGTTTATGCTCTTCAGCACCGCCGTCACCGTAGCTTTTCCGGCCCTGCTCGGTCGCCTTGTGGACGTGGTTCTGCCCGGCGGTGTCCCGCGCTTCCCCGTGGCCGGCTTTACGCTGAGCCTCACCGGCTTTGCGGTATTTATCGGCATGCTGCTGGTAGC
>JANQJH010000614.1 GCA_028281705.1 Verrucomicrobiales bacterium | reverse complement strand
GCAACTCCTGGCCTCCACCGTGCTGGGTAGTTACGCCTTCACCCTGCCCACCGCCATCGACCAGGCACAGATGGGTTACTCCCTCCGGATGGAGGCCTTCACCGAGGAGAACATCGAGACGCTCCTCATGAATCCGGCGCAGTTCGCCGTCAACCAGATCACCACACTCGTCGAAGACGGCGTCTTGAGTTTCGGTTATCAACTGCAACCGCTCGGCTATCAGTTAGCCCAGGGTCAGGGCCGCATGATCATGCCGCGCATCGGTGGACATCCCCTCAACCCCAACCGCTCGCGCAAGAATCCCGCCGATCCTGACAATCTCATTCCGTTAGGCCCCTGGGTCAATCCCGACGAACTCAACGACCCCGACATTCCCACCAGGATGGAGATCATCCTCGCCGCTCTTTCTAAGGGACAGATGCAAAACCCGCTCTGGCGGGGCACGCCGCAGGATTTGGGGTCCCTCTTCGCCCTCCCGGACGACGGCAGCGGCTGCTACCAGCCCGGTGAGGGCTGCGATCTCCTGACCCAGGACGTGGCCGCTCGGATCAATCGCGCCCGGCTGGGAGAGCTCGATCTGGCCGTCGACTACTTCCCCCACGGCGGTTTCATCGGCGGCGCCGAGCTCGCCCTCCCCAACATGGTGGCCGAGGCCCCGCCCTTCGATCGTCTCAAGCAACTTCTCATTCCGCCCTTCGACGGCAATTTCACCGCTTGGCTGGAGAATGCCCAGGTGCTCTTTGCCGACCCGGCAAGCGAAACGCGCGACAACGAAGAACCGGGCTTCGCCTATTTCACGGGAACCCAGTGCACCGGTCAGATGGCGCTCTACCTCCCGGCGCCCAATCCCATCGGTTTCGAATGGGCCAACGGCTCGGTGGAGGATTTCATCGGCCTGGTGCAGTCGGGCGATCTCCAGGGTATCGTTGACCGCACCTTGCCCGAGAGCTTCTACCGCGGCGATCTCATACTCCTACGCGGATGGATGGAAGCTCCCTTGTTAGGCCTGCCCGTGGCTCGCGCCCTCATCGACTATCGGCCCGGCGAGGGTTGTTTCATCGTCTCCGCCGAAGTGGGCTCCATGGTCGACGGCGAACTGCAATCCAACTGGCTCACGGATCTCGTCGGCGCCAGCGTCGATTTCCAGATCAAGGCGCCTGATTGCGTGGAGGCTTCAACGAGCTATGAGGAAGTGGAGATTGGCGGTATCTCCGATCGCTTGGAAGCTTTTGGACACCGCGTTCGCGATCAGGGTGCCGAGGCCCTAACAGTGAGCACTGCCCGTCAGTTCATCACCGATCTCCAGGCCACCCTGCCCAAGGTCGGCCTGGAAACCGCGGCCACCTTCCAGATCCCCGAGGGACTGACCGATCTCATGCGCGTGGCTACAGATGCAGACTCCGGCCTGGAGGCCGCCACCTCGTTCTTTGCCTTCTCCCCTGCATTTGATCCGGGAGATCCCGATGACGAATCCCCCTACGCCCTAGCAAAACGCCGCGGCGGTATGGGCATCCGAAGCTCGTTTCAGTTAGGCTACTTCCCCGCGGACGTCGATCCGGAGCAACATCTGGTGATCGACGTGCCGGACGTCTCTTTCGCCATGATCCCCGATGCCGACATCGGCGTCTTTCCCGCCATCGCCGGGCAGGGCGTGTTTTCCAAGATCCAGATCCCCGGCCCGGTCGACTTCCAGGGTAGCGGTCTCGTGCAGTTCAATAGCAGCCCCGACATTGGCCAGGATTTCATCCAGGTCGAAGGCGAGACCTCTCCCATCGATCTCAGTCCCTTCCTCGTGGTCAAATCACTCGACGATGGCACGGAAAACATCGGCGCCGGACTCCAGGTCACTCGCACGACCACGGGAGCGCGGATCGGCCTCAGCATCCTCCCCGCCCGGGCCACCATTCCCATGTTCGGAAACGCCCTCAACGGCAAGATCTTCGGAGGCCGCATCGATCACGAAAACGTCGACACCAAACGCATCGGTGAACTGGCGGAGACGCTCGACGATACCCAGCCCTTCACCTTTTCCTCCGTCGCCGGGCAGCCCTGGGGCGGCGTGATTCAGTTGGAGGGCCCGCTTGAAATCCGCAGCCCCCTGGATCCCAACGGCGATGTCCTCTTCGCCGCGGAGCCGGTGTCGGTCAACGGGACCCCAGTTCCCTTCCTCGTCCAAGTCGAAGGCGTGGGCCTGGAGGAATTCGAACTCCGGCTGACGATCCCCAACGGACTAACGTTCACGCTTTTCCCCGGCACGTTCCATGAGTCCGTTTACACCGTGGGCGACAACTCCGCCACCTGTCTCATCGTCAAGAGCGATGGCAGCCTCTATTTTGACAGCGGCACCCGCAATCTCGAATTGGCCGGTGGCCTGGGTCAGATCCGAGGGCGTCTCGAGCTCGTTTTTCAGCCCGTGGGAGACGACCCCATCATCGATTACACCGAACCCATTTCGGTGGCTGCCAGTCTCGGAAGTTCCAACGACCAAACGATCACCATCACCAACAGCAATACCAATCCCAGCCAGTTGGTAGTCGACGCCTCCCTCAGCGATCCCTCTCATTTTACCATCTTCCCCTCTCGCATCGTTCTAGGTGCGCGCGAATCGGCCGACCTGACGCTGCGCTTCGCCCCCACGGCAGCTTCCTTCGAGCCACCGACGCTCCGGCTGGCGAACAACTCCTCGAATCCCCTGGTGGAACTCCCTCTCTCGGGCGTCGTGCGATTGGAACCGGACGCCCATGTCCATCTAACATCGATCGATTTCAACCGCACGCCGCTGGGCACGTCCCGCAGTCAGGCCGTCCGCGTGACGAACACGGGCACCGCGACGCTCAGCTGCACCAATGTCAGAACGGATCACCCGGCCTTCGCCGCCAACCTGTCCAACTTCTCCGTGGCGCCTAACCAATCGCGTGACCTGCTCGTCACCTACGAGCCGACGGCGACCGCACCGGAGTCGGGCACGCTGGAGATCGACACCAATGACCCTGGCAGAGCGCTACTCCGGGTGCGGCTCAATGGTCAGGGCAGCGACCGCTTCTGGTACCAACAACGCAAGGGCACCGGCCAGGATTCGCTCCAGGGCATCGCCATGCGTAGCGATGGCCGGGGAAATGCCGTCGGGCTCACGGGCGCCAACCTCCTTGGCAGCGCAGGCGGCCAACACTGGGCCGAGGACACGTTCACCGGCCATCCGGATCTCCAGACCGTCGTCGCCGTGGATGCCTCCAACGCATGGGCCGTGGGTGCCACCCGGCCGCTGAAAGGCGTCTTTGCCGGCTATGTCTCAAAGACCACGGACGGCGGCCGTACCTGGAACCGCCAAATAGCGCCCTCTCTCGTGCGCGCCGACACTACCTGGCATGCCGGCGCCATGATCCCGGCCACGGGCCGCCTCGTCATCGTCGGCGGCGGTTCTGGCTTTGGCCAAATCGTCGTCGAGCAGGGGCCCAACGCCTATAGCCGGCCGGAACTCGATGCCTTTGCCAAGACCTTGCACGGCGTCGCCTTCGGACGCACTTCCACCGGTTTCGCTGTGGGGGACGACCGCACCATTCTCCGCACTCTGGACAGCGGGAAGACGTGGATTCCGATGGTCAATTTTCCCAAAGACCTCACTCCCGGAACCGATCTCTTCGCCGTGGCGGCCAACCCTTTCGATCCCGATCGCTACATCATCGTGGGTGAGAACGGAACCATCATTGGAACCGGGGACAACGGCGCCAACTGGGACAAGGTCAATGCCGGGGTGG
>JANQJH010000574.1 GCA_028281705.1 Verrucomicrobiales bacterium | reverse complement strand
GTGACGGGTGACGGAGCGACCTACGACCTCCCGCCCTTTGCCGGAGGAGAGTGAAGTTCGGCCTCATTTCACGTTCACGGGGATCTCGTCTTGACTTGTGGGAGAAACCCCGGTTGTTCCGGCATTCATTCGAATAGAACGGAATCGAATCGAATGGAACGGCCGCCGCTCGGTCGGTGGACCGGGAACACAATCCGTGAGACGTAAGCAATGTTTGTTGATCGAGTCAAAATCTACGCCTGGGCTGGCAACGGAGGAAACGGCTGTGCCAGCTTTCGGCGCGAGAAGTTTCTCCCCAAGGGCGGTCCCGACGGGGGAGACGGTGGCCGTGGTGGCGATGTGGTTTTCGAGGTCGACAACCACACGAATGACTTGCGCAGTTTTTTCTACCAGCCGCATCAGCGGGCGAAAAACGGCCTGCCCGGAAGCAGTCAGCAACGCACGGGCAAAAGCGGGAAGCCCATTGTGGCCAAGGTGCCCCCCGGAACGGTGATCTATCAGAGTGACGAAGGGCTCAAGGAGGAACCGGAATACGATGAGGACGGTCTTCCGATCGAGAATGAGAACAAGGCGCCCAAGGAACTCATCCAGGTGGCGGATCTGACCCAGGTGGGCCAGCGCTTCGTCCTGGCCAAGGGTGGCAAGGGCGGCAAGGGGAACATCAATTTCAAGTCGTCGACCAATCAGGCTCCGGTGGAGTTCACCTATGGCGAGCCCGGGGAAAGCGGGGTCTACTACCTGGAACTTCGTCACATCGCCGACGCCGGTTTCGTCGGCTTTCCCAACGCCGGGAAGTCGACCTTGTTAGGGGCGCTCAGTGCAGCCAAACCCAAGGTCGCCGCCTACCCCTTCACCACCCTGAGGCCCATGGTCGGGGTGGTTGAGTTCAACGGCTTTGACCGGGCGACCCTGGCGGATATTCCGGGCTTGATTGAGGGCGCCCACAAGAACGTCGGCTTGGGACACGATTTCCTGCGGCACATCACGCGCTGCCGCCTTCTCCTTTTCGTCGTCGACATGGCGGGCAGCGAGGGCCGCGATCCCGGTGAGGATGTGGCGCTCTTGCGGAAGGAAATCTCGCTCTACGATGATCTCTTGGCCAAGCGTCCCTGGATGGTGATTGCCAACAAGAGGGATCTCCCCGAGTTCGAGGAGAACCTGGCAATGTTCAAACAGCGTTTTCCCAAGATCGATGTGGTTTCGATTTCGGCATCGAATGGCGAGGGGCTTGAAGAGTTGAAACAGCACCTTGGCGAAGCGATTGCCCGGCAACCGACGTCTTCACAATAAGTGGAGGACTGTGATGCGGACACTCCTGTCCGCCCGGTGCGTGCATTTCCCGGTAGACTTCGGAGTCAGTTTAAGTTGAAGTTTAAGTGTAAGTTGAAGTTCAGCCTTTGGGGTGGATGGAACTCAACGAACTACGCCCGCTGGATGTAGGGGAGGGGAGCGCTTTCATTCCTTCCATGTCCCTTGGGAGAAATGTCACTCAGCTGGAGGGCGGTGGCATAGACGCTTCCGTGATCGGGGACGTGCGATTCGGGATGGGGTTTCCGGTCCTTCTTCAGCTCCCCGGAGACGGGATCATAGTGAGGGTCTAGGCTGCCGTCGGGCATCAAGGGGATGGCCATGAGGGTCTTTTCGCCCACGGCGCCGTACTGGCGATTGCCCTGGACTTTGCCTCCGAGAAAGGCGCAGGACGTGACCTTCCAGTGGGATGAGATGTCCTGGCCGCCAATCTGTTTCTGCCGTTCTTCCTCGCTGATGTCCTTCTTGAGAATGCCGCCGATCTCGCCGTGGATCGATCGGCCGAACTCGGAGGTGAGCACGATGTTGGTGCGATCGAAGAGCGAACTGCCGGAGGTCCCGATCTCCGTTTCCTTGAGGCGTTTGACGAAAGGGTGCAGGGGATCCCAGAGATCCTCTTTCATCATCTCCGTCTGGTCGGGCATGCCGATGGGAGTGCCGTCTTCGCGCCAGAGCCGTTTGCGGGAGAAATGGGAGTCGAAGCGCCGGACGTCGCGTGACTCGATGAAGAAGGCGCAGGAGAGGCCGGCGCGCATCATCTCGTAGCTCATCATGGCCTGGACATTGGTCTTGGGAGAGAATTTGCTCCGCGCCTTGTTGCCATTCACGCTGCGGTAGGTCATCAATTCATCTTCCGGCTGGACGCCGAACTCCTCGCGCAGGGCCGGATCGGCGAACAGGTTCTCCACCGTATCGAGATCCAGCCTCTTTCCCCGTTCGGCCAGCTTGAGATAGATCTGCCGCGCCGAGTGGTAACTCCGCACGGCTTCGAGGTGATCGTCCTTGAGGAAATTGCGATGGGCGCCCTGGAGGAATTGATCAATTTCCCGAGCAACCAGATCGCCGGACTGCGATTGCATCTCGCGAATGAGCTTCTTCAGCTTGTTAGGCGGTCCCGCGTAAATGGTATGGGCGTGAACGGGCCCCAGGGCGTGGTAGTAGCCGCGCCTGCCGGTGTACTGCACTTCATTGAGTTCGCCATCGGAGAGCCACCAGTGCCAGGAGAGGCTGGGCAGGGCATAGGATTGTCCATACACTTCGGCGAAAGCCTGCATCACCGAGCGTTCATCGGCTTCGCGCTCCTCGCTTTGTTTGAACCTGTAATTGCCCATGTGGACCTTGAGCCGGTCGCGCGAGTGGCCGGAGCCGGTGTGCATGGAGCTGAGCACCGCCATGTCCCCCATGAGATCACGTCCCGGTTCCGCGAGATAGCCGTAGCGGATATTGCCTTTCTGATAGATCCCGTAGCCCTCCTCGCCCCATTTGAGCACGCGATAACGTTCCGCGCTGATATCTTCCAAGCGATCGACCACATGGTTCGGGGTCATCAGGGGATTGAACATGTCGTAGCCGCACCAGCCGCCTTCGAGATACCAGTAGACGAGAAAGTGCGGGTCGGCGTTGGCCTCCACGGCTTCGGCGGCGAGCTTGTCCGTCCGGCTCGTGGCTCCGGCAGCAGGCATGCCGTAGGTGTGAAAAAAGCCGAGGAAATCGGCACAGGTCAATCCGGCGGCACCACCGGTGAGGCGTCTGAGAAATCGCCGGCGGCCAGGATTTCCCAAATGACTTTCGGGAACGCCAGAGCCAGGGGATGACGCCTGGACGTGAATCGCGGGATCGATTTGGCAGGGCTTGGTCATCGAAGCGGAGGCGGAGAGTCGCGGTTGCGTCTCATCAAACCCCGGGCTGGGAGCTTCGTTATGAACGAATTTCCCGGTGTTCCGATCTCCAGATGCTCCCGTGGATCCGAGTGAACGGAAGTGATGTTCTCAGGGATTCAGTTCCACATAGAGAATGACTTCCCGCGGGATCCACTTCAGCCGCCTATCTTCCTCGATGACGATGTCTTCATCGACGACACGGACGAGTTTTCCCGAAAGACTGGTCTCGGCTCCATTTGTCGAGGTCGTCCGGGGACCGATCGGAAGGTTGGCCGAAGCCCCCAGGGTATCGCGGCGAAACTGAACCCGGACGGGTCGATCAATGTATTCCGAGAGGGCGTGAGGCGAGGGCTTCGCGCTTTCCGTTTCGGGCGTCCTTTCGCAGCCCGTCAGGATTGATAAGCCCAGGCCGATGGCGATCGGAATGAGTTTACGAAAGGGGTGATTCATGATCTGAGCTGGAGATGAGTTGTTGATGTTAGAACAATGTTCGCCTCTAATCCTGCGCCTGGCGTGACCGATAGCGTTGAGAGAAGGGAACGAAAGGCAGCCGTTCTTTGAACGGGATTGGGGACCATCGTGCGCATCTTCAGTAGGAGAAGACGTCGCGGTGGTGGGGTCAAGGACATTCCTCGGCCGACTCCAGGGATGGTCTCACCCCAGCGCCTTGCAGAAAAATCTAAGAAACTCGTGGTTCTCGCGTCTGTAACGTATGACCACGCCACGAGGAATCACTTATCTACTACTGACGGCATCATTGTTCTGGTGCCTTGGCGTCGACGAAACGATTGCCGCGGAACGGGAGAGGATTTGGACTCCGTCAGAGCTGATCGGTGGCAAAGCGGAAGCCTTTTGGAAGGGGAGGTCGAAGCTTGTCGTGCGATTTCGGGTCGACGCCATCCGATTCGTGCCCACGAGGTACCCCGATGGCAGTGAGCGAAGGGTGTTGCACCTGGTGCCCTTTGGTGACCTGCACACGCGAAACGATTTCTCCGTTCCCATCTCGACAAGAGTGCTGGCTGCACTGAAACGGGGAGGCATCCGGGATATCGAAGACTATTTCCTGGGAAAAATCGTCGAGGTGAAAGGAAAAATTTCCGCCACGCCTCTGCATTTGATTCTCTCGGATACCAAGTGGACCTACCACATCAACGTGCGGAAGCTTGAGCAGCTCATTCGCGTTGAGCCGGATCCGGCGGCCTCTCCGCGATCTCGATTTGTTTGATTGACTTATCCAAAAGGCGGACAGGAGTGTTCGCATCACTGTAGGGATAGGCTCTAACCAGTGGAACCCAGATACTCCGGTGAGGTCACCAGAGCGCGGATGAGTGTCCGAATCTTGAACCCATCGGCGTGCACGGCGTCCCATACACGGCGATAGAGCAGGCGCTCGTCCTGACGAAAACGCATCTGGCGCCCGAAGTAGAAACTGAAGTGGGTGTCGATCATGGTGCGGATGAATCGCTCTTTCTTCACGGCTTGGGTGGCGAAGGCTTCCAGGCCGTCCCCCTTGAATGGATAGTCCTCCACCAGGCCGTGATCGCTGGCGTCGATGAGGTGACCCCGCTCTGTTTTGAGTTGGTACTTCCCATCGTCGGTCCAACGATTGCGTTGATGCGCGAGTGGCGTGAGGATCTTGTGGCAACTGTAACAGGTTGATTGCGGGTCAGTGGTTCCCTCTGCGGTGATGCCCTCACGCTGTTCGACGATCTCGGGCGGCACTTCGTAGACGTAGCCGAGAAAGAGCATGCTGACCTGGGCGGCATAATTGTAATGCGGGAGCCCGGGCTTGCCCTCGATGAATCCTGCGGTGGTGAGGACCCCGGTTCGGCCGTGGTGGTCGGGCCGATCTTGTCGCGCCCAGTGTTCGTCCACCGTGTAGTCCGCCGTGAGGATTTCTTGAAAGGGACGGTCGTTGAAGGCGATATGACACCAGAGGCGCGCCGGTTCATCTTGAAGGGGCGTGCCTTGACTCTCCAGATAGAGTCGGATGCGGTGAAAATAGAAGTCCTCGAAGGCTTTCGAGTTGAGGTAGGATTCGGCCAGCGCTTCGAGTGAGGCACCGGCATCGAGAGCGGTGAATTCCTCTTCAAGCGGTGGTCTCCCGACGAGGTCTTGCGCCAGTTCCACGAGTTGGAGCCGTCGTTTGGCGGCTTTGTCGGTGCAGGCGGCGAGCGAGGGTGGGCGGGTGAAGAGAAAGTCCGGGTGACGCATGAGTGCGCGGGCGAGCGCCTGCCAGGCCAGGGGCTCGGTTTCCCACGCCGGGAGGCGAAGCGTTAGTCTGGAGGCGTTGGGATCCATGAGGTCGACGATCGGGCCCTCCGTCTGTCGCCAGCGGTAGAGGAGGTGGCTGTGTTGCGTGGTGTAGCTCGATGAGGCATCGACGATGAGCCGGCCGCCGACGTGGGCGCGAGGCGGATACACCACTTGGACAACGGGGGAGGAGTGCGCCGCGCTGACCACAACGGGGACGCGCGTTTCGTTGCCCCGCTTTCCGGCATAGTAGAGGTGGAGCCGATAGTGCGCACTGGGATCCCAACCATCAGCGGTCTTCGATCGTGGACGATAGCGCAGCTCGAGTTCACCCTTGCGCGCATTCTTGTCGCTCACCGAGGTGCCCCTTTGGTTGTAGGCGCGAAAACTGCCGGACTTGAAGTCGGCCCAGTCCTCCTGGCCATCGGCTTCGCGAGAATCAACGGTGAAGGTGTGCTTGCCCTTGGCCGGGAGGAACTCCAGAGCACCCGTGCTGACGGTGGCGTCCGTGTCTCTGTTAGAGACCGCGACATGGTCAGAGGCGGTGAACTGAAACGTCGCCGGTGGTTCGAAATAGGGATGGGTGTCCTCACTGCTGTCGTAGTGGAAATGGGCCTCGCCTCTGGGGGGAACGGCGGGTGCGGCGGGCCGGGCGAGATGGGACTTGGGTTCTCTCGGTCGTGTCATTTCTACGAAGACACGATGGGCATTCTGTTCGTTGGCGCGCTAGTGCAACGTCACTTCGTAGCGACCGGCCCGAGGGACCTCGAGGTTCACCTCGATGCGGCTGCCGCCCTTGTTTTGCCCCTCGTCTTCGAAGCTGAGAAAGCCGGCCTTTGATTTTCGCTGCCACGCGCCCACGGCGTTGACCGCAGGCGCATCCGCTTTGAGGGCTACCGGTTCTTCGTTGGTCATCGGATCCACGGGAGTCAGGGTGACGCCGGCAAAGGAGACGTTGTCGATACTCCTCTCGTTGAAGAGCGTTAGTCGCTGTCCGGGCTCATTCGGATGCAGCCGTATGGGCGCGGCCAGTGTCTGCGAGTCGCCCATCGATTGATCGATCCACGCCTGGTAGACGCCTCCGGGCGATGCGCTCACGGGTAGGCGAATCTCTTCCTTGGCCTCCATGCCCGAAATCGGATCGTGCACTGTCAGCTCGAAGGCGAGTTCGTAGTCGCGTTTGGCCAATTGGGATGCGGCGTCTGAGAGCTGTTCGAAGAGCCGGCGCGCCTCGCCGCGCTCGGTATCGGTCGGCGGGCGATAGAGGAAGTAGTGATAGAGGCGGTCGAGTTCCCTCTTCCAGGAACTCTCGCGTTGTGCGAAAGGGCCGCTGCCCTGGGCATACGCCCGGGCGACGACGTCCCGGGCCATCATGTCGAGCGCGGTGAGAAAGTTTGAACTGGCGCGCGTGCTCTCGCTGAAATGATCCTTGAAATCGGCTCCGCCGAACATGGTGACATTTTCCACGAAGAGATCGCGCCCGCGTTTTTCCCAGCCATGCCCGAAGAGCGTCTCAATCTTGGAGCGGAGTTGCCGGTAACTGATGAACTGATTGTCCATCACGGCGGGAACGTCCCCTTCGAAGGGTGCAAGCAAGGCGGCGGGAAAGTGTTCATCGGCGGAAGACGCTGGTTGCATGCCGGAGCGGTCCAGCTGGGCGAGGAAGGCCTTCAAGGTGTCGATGGCCTCCTGTGGCCAGGCAGGCTGCTTTTTGGGCATGCGCCGTTTGACTGCTTCGGCGGTGACTCGGCCTAACAAGGAGTCGGGGCCGGTGGATCGGAGATAACCGCCCTGGAGGAGCATGGCGAAGTCTTCCCAGGCCCGGCCCTGGAACACGAGTTCTGAAGTGCTGTTGGAGTCGTGGCAACTGACGCAGCTCTCGCCCGTGGCTTCCTGGGTCAGCAGGGGATAGATGGTCTCGGCAAAAACCTTGGCCAGCGTTTCTCCCTCGTGGGGCTCACCCCTAAGTGCTTCGTGGCTGAGCAGCAGTAGGCTGAGAGAGAGGAGCCAGAGACTATAGTAGGAACGTATCACAGCGTTCGCTGATTCAACCGGTGGGCTTCGACATGGTTGCGTGGGCCCGATCGGGCCCACGGAACTGCTTGAAATCGGAGCCAATCCCGCCTTTGATCGCTCGTGTCATGACGCGAACCTTGATCACTCTATCGCTCGTATCTCAAGTATTCACGGCTGCCTGGACCATGGCGGCGGAGGAGCCGGCCGCGGCGGTCGATCTGTCCAAAATGAAGGTCAATGAGGTGTTTGGGCATCTGTGTGCCACCTGCCACGGAAAACAGTTGGACGGCGGGCAAGGCGGATCGCTCATCGACGGTGAATGGAAGCACGGCGCGTCCGATGCGGATCTCTTTCGCTCCATCGCCAAGGGAAACCTTCAATTGGGGATGACCCCCTGGGAGGGCGTCCTGACCAAGGATCAGATCCGCGCCTTGGTGATCTATATCCGTGAGAAGGAGAAGGAAGCTCGCTTCAAGGGGCTGACCTTTCCCGTGCCCGAGCCGGGCAAGGTGGTCAAGACCGAGAGGGAGAACTACGTCTTCGAAATGGTGGTCGAGGAGGGATTGGAACATCCCTGGGCCATCGCCTTTTTGCCAGATGGCGGCAAATTGGTCACGGAACGCCCCGGCCGGCTTCGGCTGATTGATGCCAAGGGGAAGCTGCATCCGGAGGCGGTCGAGGGGACACCGGAAGTGATGGCTTTTGGCCAGGGCGGGCTCCTGGAAGTGGCGGTTCACCCTAACTATACGGAGAACGGATGGGTCTATCTCGGTTTCTCGGATGGATGGCGTGAAAAAGTACCAGGCAAGGAGAAGTCCAAGGTGAGCGCGCTCACTGCGGTGGTCCGTGGTCGTATCAAGGACCATCAGTGGGTGGACCAGGAGTGGATTTATCGTGACGACAAGAAATTCTACGGAAGCAGCGGGGTGCACTTCGGCACGCGATTCGTCTTCGACGCCGGCTATCTCTATTTCATCGTGGGCGAGCGTGGCGGTCTCGAAGTGGCGCAGGATCTCTCGATGCCTCAGGGGAAGGTCTTTCGTTTGCACGATGATGGGCGCGTGCCGACGGACAACCCGTTTGTGGGGAAGGACGGGGCGCTGCCGGGGATTTGGTCATACGGGCATCGCAATCCCCAGGGGCTCGACATGGATCCGAGAGACGGGCATCTCTACGACACCGAACACGGGCCGCGCGGCGGTGACGAGTGCAATTTGATTTTGCCAGGACGCAACTATGGATGGCCGGTGATCACGTACGGGATGAATTACAACGGCACGCCCATGACCTCGGAAACCTATCGTCAGGGGATGGAGCAGCCGGTGACCTATTGGGTGCCGTCGATCGCGACCTGCGGCCTGAGCTTTTATCGGGGCGATCGCTTTCCCCAGTGGAAGAACGATCTTTTTGTCGGCGCCTTGAAGCAGAAGGAGGTGAGGCGCCTGCGGATCATCGATCAGGAAGTGGTGGAGGAAGAGATCGTGCTCAAAGATTATGGCCGGGTGCGTGACGTCACGGATGCGCCCGATGGTTATCTCTACGTCATTCTCAATGATCCCGATTGCATTGTGCGCTTGGTTCCGCAGGGGTAGGGATTTCCACGTAGGGAAAGCGATGACGCTTCCTTCAAGGGGAACGCTCACGCGTTCCGCTACGTAGTTAGTTAGTCGAATGACACCGGTCTCACGAGGAGACGCATGAACAAAGAGCGGCTCTCCGTCAGGGGAAACACGGCGCGGTGGCGTTCGAGGGATCCCTTGGCGGTGACGATGTCGGTGGATACGTTGGTCCAATGCGTCAAGTCACTTGAAGTTTGCACGTGATAGACGATGTCCGTCTTGGACCGGTCTTTGACGAATGAAAACGTCAGGCGGTCTCCCTGGCGAACCGCAGTTGGCAGGGCTTCGTTGGAAGGAAAGAGCGGGTCGCTGTCGAGGGCGTATTCCATGAGGTTGGTGATGCCGTCGTGGTCCGGATCCGCCTCCATCCGCAGCGCGGGAGAGCCGGTGTGCTCTCCTTCGAATTCGTCATTGATCCATTGCTCATAGCCCTGGAGAAGAATGGTGTTGGAGGCAATGGCGGAGATGCTCCACAGGAGAGCGAGTGAGAGAATGATGATTTTCATGTTAGTGAGTCAGGTTAGGATGTTCTTCGGTTCGGGCGGGCGAGGGCGTGGAGCACGTCTTTCGGCAGGGCCTGCTGGAGGAGGTTGTTGCGATAGGCCTGGCTCGCAGGATTGCTCACCCGGCTGAGGATGGTGAGGAGGGAGCGGCGCAAGGAGGCCTGGGTTGTCCCTACGTGGCCGATGGAGTCGACGAGACCTTGAACGGCGGTGGGGTTTCCTATCTTGGCCAGGCCGTGCGCCGCCGCTTCGATGAGACCGGACTCGGTGGCGCTGGAGGCTACCGTGCTCAACATGCGGGCTGAACCGGGGTGACTCATCTGTGATAGTGTTGTGGTCACGGCTCGCAGCTGGCCGGGAAAGAGCGCCTCACCCCGGTAGAGGCCGACGAGAAGCTCCACGCTCTCGCTGGTGGAGAGGCGGCCCGCGGCTGCGATGATTTGCCGGAGCACTTCAGGGCGACGCGCGCTGTCCGCGGCCGCGAGAAGGGATTCCAAGCCATCGAGGCTGGTGACGTCTTTGAGAGACTCGGCGAGTTGACGTCGTTGCGAACCGTTGGGCTCGTTTTCGATGAGCTCGAGTAATGCGAGAACGGCTTGAGGCGATCCATTCATCGCCATAGCCCGGGCGATGATGGCACGCTGCCGGATGCTTTGAGCTCGTTGGAAACGTTGGCGCAGACTTGCCACGCTTTGTCTGCTCAGTCGGGAGGCCTCGTGGAACTGGTTTTGGGTGTTCGAGTGACCTCTGGAGATGTCTGGGCGGGGCGCGGTGAGAATCGAAGCCGAAGGTGACGCGGGTGCGCTCGGATTGGTGGGTGCGACGATACCCTGTGGGGACTTCGGAATGAGGAGGGCGACCGTAGCCGCCACCGCCGTGATGGCGATGGCGGCCCTAGCGGCCTTCCATGGAGTGATGGCATTCATGGATGGTGTGTGCGCTAGTTTGGTGTATTGGGGGAAGGGGTTAACGGACCCTGATGGAGATGCCGTAGTCGCCGGAGACGGTTTCGTCCCAGCCCTCGACGGCGAGGTAATAGGTGCCGGGATTGAGGTTTCGGCGGATGCGGAAGTTGAAGCCGCTCCCGCGGTCGTCGTCTTCGGCGATGATGTTTCCCGTGGCGTCGTAGAGGGTACCGTAGGTGTCGGTCTCGCCGCTGCTTCGGAGGATGACCTTGCCCCGGGCAGCGAGCTCGAAGACGAAGAGGTCGACGTCGCCCCCTTCATCAAGCGTGCCGCTCTCGTATCCCGGAGCGCTGACGGCGGTGGCGCTGCCGAGGTCATCGCCATGATCGTCGTCCACGGAAGCGGGTTGGATGCCGGATCCTCGCAGAGAGATTTCCCAGAGAGGCGTGTCCGGATCATTGCTGGCGATTTTGAGGGTGGCTTCGTGGTCGCCGGCTGCGAGGGGATTGTAGCTCAGTGTGATGCCGGTGCTGCGGCTCGGGGAAACCCGGTCACTTGGCGTGACCGTCAGGTGAAACTGGTAGGGATCGCGGCCGGAGATGGAAGCGGACTCGATGAGGAGCGCGCTGTCGCCGGCGTTGAGCAGGGTCAGGGATTGCGTGAGTGCGCCGTCCGTGACCAGTTGCTCTCCGAAATCGATGGTGGCGGCGTTATCGAGGGGGGAATCGTTCTGATAGACTTCCAGAATCGGACGAGTGACCGCCGATTGATCGGAGCTGATCCGGAGTTCGTAGGATCCGACTTGGGAGCTGGGATCGAAGGCTTCCACCCAAACGTAGTAGACTCCGGCAGGCAGTTCCTCGGTAATGCGGAAGTTGCCTTGCTCTCCGGACGAGTCGTCCTCCGTGAGGAAATCCGTTTCGGAGTCGAGGTATCCGTAGGTGTCCGTGTTGCCCAGAGTTTCAATGGTGACGGTGGTCGTCGTGCTCAGTTGGAAAACGAAGACGTCATAGTCCCACGCGGCTTCCAGGTTACCGGCGGTCAAGCTCGGGATCGTAACGGGGGTGGCCTCTTCTGTGGTATCACCGTGATCGTCGTTCCCGTTGCCTTGGTCGTCTGGGAAGGGAAAGAAATCGTCGGGATCGAAGAAATCGTCAGGATCGGACGGGTTATCCGGAGTACTGTCGTCCGGTACCGGTGAGGGCGCTGGGTCCGGATTGGGTTGGCCCATCTGATCGAATACCCAGTTGTTCAGTGTCAGGATATTGGCGTAGATCCCGTAAGCGCCGGGAAGTCCGCAGCCGTCGCCGAAACTAGTGACTCCGGCGAGGAACCATTGGCTGTTCTCGCGCACGACGAGGGGGCCGCCGCTGTCACCGTAGCAGGAATCGCGGCCGCCCTGAGCGAGACCGGCGGGGAGGTGGGAGCTGTTGAGATTGCCGTAGTATTCGTTGGCCAGTGCGAAGGAGACGATGGGGAGTTCGACTTCGCGGAGCGTGGTGGCGCCCGATCCGTTCTCGCTCGTGGCGCCGAATCCAATGGCGGTGGCCGCGGTGCCGACGGAGACTTGTTCCGCTTTGGACACCAAGGAGAGGATGGGGACGTCGGTCACCGGGCGAGCGAGACGGAGGAGGGCGATGTCATAGGAGATATCGAACTCATCGCCTGGGCGATAGCCGCTGTGCATGCGCACTTCGGTGATGGCCACGCGTTGGCTGGTTTGATCGCCGTGGAGATTGTAGGCTCCGACGACCACATCGGTATTGTTAGGCGTCACGCCCTCGGCGCAGTGGGCCGCAGTCACGACCCAGTTGGGATCGATGAGGGAGGCGCCGCAGAATTGGCCGTTGGCGGCATCGATGCCTTTCTCGACCAGAGCGGTCATCCAGGGGTAATCACCGTCGGCGGCCTGGGTTCCCCCGACGATACGGGCCTGAGTTTGGCTGGAGGCATCGGTCGAGAGAAACGCCGAGGCAGCAAGGGCTGGCAGACAGCGGATGGGCGTCTTCCAGAGGGACTGAAGTTTCATAGTGAAGGATGGTTTTCTTTTTTTCTAGTGATGACTGCGAAACGAAGTTTGATCGTTTCGTCATGCCGCCAAGAAACCATCCGGATGTTACCTCCCTGTGACGGTGGGTATCTTTTGCAAGAAAGATTGAAGTGGTGAGGGAGGCCGGACAGGCGATTGAAGTTGGCTTCAGTCTTGCAGATTACTTTTTGCAAGCGACGAAGCAATGAAGGCGGTCAAGAGTGTCCGCATTGCTGGGCGGTTTACCGTGCTTATTGGAAGAAGCAGATCACCTCTATCGGGAGCGTTCTTCGTCGTCGAAGCGATAACCGATCTTCTGCACGGTTTTGAGCAGTTTGGGCTGATTGGGCTTCTCTTCGATCTTGGACCGCAACGAGGTGACGCAACGGTCGACGCTACGCTGGGTGACGACGAGGTCCGAGCCCCAGACGGCGTTGAGGATTTGGTCGCGCGTGAGCGCCCGGCCGCAGTTCTGGAGAAGGTAGTCCAGCAATCCAAACTCCTTGGGGGTCAATTCGATCACGCGGCCGTCGCGCAAGAGTTCCTTGGACGTGCGATTCAACTCCATGGAACCGAACGAGACGATCTCCAGTTCCGCCTGGCGGTAGCGCCGGAGAAAATTGCGTACGCGGGCGAGGAGGACATTGATGCTGAAGGGCTTTGTCAGGTAATCGTCGGCGCCCAGATTGAGACCGCGCACGACGTCGGCTTCCTGGCCCAGGGCGGTGAGCATGACGATGGGCATGTCGAAGCCGTCTTCCCGGAGTTCACGGCAGATCTCAAAGCCGTTCAGGCCGGGGAGCATGATGTCGAGAATGATGAGGTCGGGACGCTCATCACGTGCGAGTTGAACTCCGAGTTCTCCCTCGATCGCGGTGCGCACCTTGTAGCCGGCCATCTCCAAGTTGTCTTTGAGCCCGAACATGATGGCGGGATCGTCTTCAATGACGAGAATTCTGGAGGCGCTGCCGGGATTGGTCATGGAGAGAGGGATTGATGGATGGGGCCGATTGTTAGCGCGTGCCGGCGCGGGGGAGGGAGATGGTGAAGACGCTACCCTGGTTAGGCAGACTTTCGATCTGGAGTTCACCCCGATGGGCGGCGACAATGTCATTGACGATGCTCAAACCGAGGCCGCTGCCGGTCATGGCAGAGGAGCCGTGCTTTGTCACTCGGTAAAAGCGGTCGCGCACGCGTTCGCGTTCGGCCGCCGTGAGGCCAATTCCATTGTCACTCACGGAAAACTCCACGCGATCCCCTTGTGAACGGACTTGAAGGACGATCTCTTTCTCGTCGCCCGTGTATTTGTAGGCGTTGTCCAGCAGATTGATGAGGGCGATCGCAAGGGTAGCCTCGTCGGCCCGGATGTAGGGGAGGTCGGCTTCGATATGGACGCGAAGCGACACGGCGGCGCCTTCAAGCTTGTTCTCCAGGGCGTCGAGTGCCTGGTTGGCGATTTCATCGGGAAGAACAGGCTGGAAATCGAACGGCATGCGCCCGCTTTCAAGACGGGAGTAGGTGAGGAAATTCTCCACCAGATGACTCAGACGAGTGTTCTCGCGGCCAATGACCTCGAGGTAACTGCGAGTCTTCTCGGGATCGTCGACCTTGCCTTCTACGAGGGTGTCGACCAGCATGCGGGTGGAAGCCAGTGGCGTCTTAAGTTCGTGAGAAATGGTGGAGATGAAATCGGTGCGCAACTGTGTCAGCCGGCTTTGAGCGAGGAAGCGTTTGATGGCAAACGTGCCGATGACGCCGACGAGCGCCAGAACTATGCAGACCACCGCCATGGTGTAGGCGCGCTGCTGGGCGGCGTTGTTCGGCAGTCCGATGCCTTCCGCGCCCAGGGAAACTCTCCACAGGGGTGCCCTTTGGCCCACGGCGGTCGAGAACGCATTCTCGTTGGACTGTGGAGAGACGAGGAAGGCAATCTCTCCCCGGTCGGGGCTTCGATGGGCCGCCTCTTGGAGTCGTGAGGCGATCGTGGGCTCCCGAAAGAGGAGGAGGTGTTTTCGATCGGCCGTGAGGATCTGCCAACGGCCCGCGGATCCCGGTTCGCGTTGGAGAACACCGGGTTGTCCCAACTGAAGGGGATGTTCCAGGATCTCCGAGGCTAACTGAAAGGCATCCATGGAGGGCAGGTCGATGGATTCTCCCGAGCTTAGGAGCTCGCGGGTGAGAAAGAGGCGCTGAGTGATTGGCCAGGGGATCTGGGAATCGAGAAGACGTTGACGCAGGTCGGCGAGCGTTTTCGAGTAGGGCGCGCCGTTGGGGTCCAATCTCTGCAAGGCGGCCCATAGGAGATTGGGATAGATCAGCCGGCCTTGAAAATCGTGTCCAGACTGACATTGATTCTGAAAAAAGTCATCGAGAACCGCGAGTGCGGTGTCGGGCTCGCTTCGATCGGTTTCGTACCAACGCTCGAGAAGGGAGAGGGCTTTCTCATCGGCTTCACTGGTGTCGAACTCGTCGAGGTTTTCGGCGAGGAGGGGATAGCGCAGTCGCCCGTCGGGATTGAGAAAGAGAAGGGAGTCCGCCAGGCCTTGTTCGATCGCGCGATGGAATCGTTGTTCTTCACTGAGATTCGCGTTCCCCAGGGGCTTGCTCTCGGCTTGAGCGATCCTTTCAATGGCGGCATTGACGGCCCGTTGCGCGGTGGAGAGTTGGAGGTCGTAGTAATCCTTGGCTTTCTCGCGCATCACCGCGCGCTCGTTCTTCATCGCCTTGGTGACGAACCAGAGAAAGCCGATGGTGGGCAGGACCACGGCGAGGACGACGAGGCCGAGGAGCAGCGTGGTCTCCCGGTTGTCTGGCGAGTGCGATGGATGGCGACGACGAGCGAACATGGGATGGGGCGCGGCGCGATGGCTCAGCGTGACGAGTGGCGAGACGATCGTTTCTCGAAGCGTGATAGGATTCTGTCAGTCTTGCCCTTTTTGAGGAGCTGACTGACTTCACTCAATTCGTCGTGGTAGTCCTGGGCCGCGGGCTCGTCGCTGGTGCCCGCCTTGAGTTTTCGCAGGTCGTCGATGCGTCGAATGGCTTCCTCGAGCCGCTCTTGTGCGGTCTCGGTATCGTCTGCCTTGAGGGCAGCCACCATTTTGTCGAGGAGGACGGTGGCCATGGCATAGTGGGGGAGGACGTCGGGATTGATGAAGGCGACGAGCGTCTTGCGGTCGATATGCCAGTGGGGCATGGGCATTTTGGCGTGGATTTTGGTGAAGTCGTCGACCATGAGCCGTGCCGTTCCCAAAACGTTGCGCAAGATCGGCTTCTCCAGTGCCTCGGTCAGCTTGATGAGCTGACTGACATAGCGACTGATATCGGGATCCTGGAGGAAATCAGCGGGCCAAGGATCGAGAGGTTGGAGGTAGAGTTTGAGGGCGTCCAGTTCTTGATGGGCGACGACGCTTTTTCCTTCGTTGAGGGCGCGAATGACCTCGTCGAGATGTTCCAGGGCATAACCGAACACTTCGTCTTCACTGGAGAGGGCCTGGCGGTTGACAAAGGCGGCAAAATGCGGCTGTGCAACAAAGTGAGCGCTGGCGGTATCGAGGGCGCCTTGTGCGACCCACTGCTGGAGGCGAGACGTGTCCTCCTGAATCCGCCCGATGAGTTCTCTGTCAGCCTTGCTTTTTCTCCGCGCCTCCTCTCGCAGTTTGCTCAAGGGAGATTCGGTCTTGGTCAGCAGCCGTTGAGCGCGGTCGGCTTCTGATTGCCGGAGTGCGCCGTCGATTCCAAGGATGAGGTCGCCAAGGTAGTGGATGAGCTCCGCGGAATAGAAGGTGTTGTTCTCCGCGATCTCGATGACCAGGTGCATCTGCGCTTCCTGGGCCAGACCGAGCAATGCCGGGGGGGCATGTTCGGCCTGCGTGACCTGGTCATAATAGACCCAGGCGGTGAGAGGGTTCTCCAGAGTGTCGTGGCACTCTGCAAGGCGAAAAGTGGCCTCAATGGCCGTTCTCGGCGCCTCTTGGGGATGGCGACGGGCGCTCTCATAGGTTCGAATGGCCTGCTCGAAATCCGCCAAGGCCGTCTCCTGAAAAATACCGCGTTCGAGCAGGAGTGCCGGCGACGGGGTATCGGCCCGCGCTACAGGTAGCACGGGCAAGAGGCTGAGGAGGGCTAGAAGGAGTTTCACTCGGTCCATTCTTGTACCCGAGATGTGACCAAATGGTGACGCCGAAGTCGATATTGGCAATCCTGAGGGCCTCATTTCATCGGTGGTCGCTTCAGTTTGACGGGTTGGATGATGGCACTGTGGCATCGAAATGTGCTTGGATTTGGCAATGTGTCCGTTTCCATCCGAGCGCGATGAGGCGGGGAAGGAGGGTGCGCACGAAGGGGAGGCGAGGGAGGATTTTGGCGATCCAGGGTACCCGGATACGTTTGGATTCGTCGGCTGCGATGGTGGTGAGGACGCGCCGGCCGGCGATGCGTTGAAGACGCTGCATCCACTTGGTTGGGCCTTGGCGCCGGCGTTGGATCTCTGATAGGTGGTGCTGTTGGATGGCGGCTCCGGATTTGAGCACGGGAACGATCACATTGGCCGTTTCCACGGCATCCCAAATGGCGTAATTGATCCCAACGCCGCCTACGGGGGTCATGACGTGCGCTGCATCGCCGATGAGGAGCAGGCCGGGGAGGTGCCAGGTGTCGAGCCGGCTGCCTTCGACGTGGAGAAAGGCAATCCGTTTCCAGTCGTCCAGAGTTTGTTGGGCGCGTTGGTAGAGATCCGGCGCCGCTTCCCGGATGCGTTGGTGAAAGGCGGACAAACCTTCCTCTCGCAATCGGACAAAACTACCCGGCTTGATGACGGCGGCGATCTGGTAGTAGTCAGGGCGTTCCAAGAGAATAAAGGGAAGGCGGCCTCCGATCAGAGCTCCGGATCGGATTCTCTCTCCGTCTGATTCCTCTCGCGGCAGGCGGAACCAGAGGACTTCCAACGGATCGGTCACGGGCCTGCCTGCGAGGCCGGCTTCCTTGCGCAAGTGTGATCCCCGGCCATCGCAGGCGACGACGAGTTTGCAGCGGACATCCGTCCATTGACCGTCTTGGCGGTAGCGCACGCCTCTGATTCTTTGCGAGCCTTCGTCTCGAAGCAGCTCGCGAGCATTCGCCCCCATCTCGATGGCGGTGGCGGGAAAGGCTCGAGCTTCCCCCGCCAGGTGATCGAGAAAGAGGGATTGGGCCATCATGGTGACGTAGGGAAATTTCGTCTTGAGCCAGCTGAAGTCGACGAGGTTCACAGGGCCGATGGCGAGATGCCGGATCTTGTGGTGAGGCAATTGCAAGAGACGATCGGCGAGGCCGATGGCGTCAAAGATGTCCATCACGCCGGCGTGGAGGGTATCGCCGCGGAAATCCCGATCGAAATCCTTTTGGCTCTCGAGGAGCAAGGTGGAAACACCACAGCGTCCCAGAAGATAGGCCAGGACCATGCCTGCCGGCCCGCCCCCGACGATGCAAATGTCCGTTTCTCGAGGTGATGTTGGCATCATCTGGTCGATCGAAGATTGGACATTCTTCACGGGCCCGACATTTCCGCTAGCCACCGTTGGTGGCGCGCGTGGAGCCGCCGGGCGAGTTCTGGTTTGTCTTGAAGATGATTGGTCCGCTCGGGTTCCGGATCCGTTAGGTTGAGGAGCTCCCTGGGCGTGTCTTGTTGCCCGATCAGTTTCCAGGAGCCCTGACGAATGGCCCAACCCCGGCCCCAGGCCCAGTGGAGTACCTCATGGTGGGTCGGGTGGTTCGCGTCTTCCATGATGGGGACCAGGGATCGGCCGTCCAGCACCAGGCCTTGCGGTTTGTCGATCTGACAGAGTTCGAGCACGGTGGGGAACCAATCGGCGGCGGTGATGATCTGGTGGCGCACGGCGTCCGCGGGCAGTTTCCCCGGGTAACTGATGATCGTGGGAACCCGGAGACAGCCCTCGTAGTAGGTGCCCTTGTGACCTTTCCATTTGCCCGTGTTACCGCCGCCGCCGTGAGCGTGGTAGTAGGTGCCCTCGGGGAGTCCACTCGAGTGGTGCGCGCCCTTGATTCGGGCGCCATCTTCAGCGGAGTGTCCGTTGTCGCTCATGAAGATGACGATGGTGTTCTCCCGCAGGCCCAGATCGGTCAAGCGCTTCAGGATCATTCCCATGCGGTCGTCCGTCGTGGATACCATCCTGGCATAGGAACGACGCGGCATTGGAAGATCGGCGTAGCGAGCCTCGAACTTGGGATCGGCCTGTTCCGGGTAGTGGGGGATGTTGAAGGCGACGTAGAGGAAGAAGGGCTTCTCGTTTTGATTCTGTTTTTGTTCTTCGAGAAAAGAGATGGCTTTCTCTGTGGTGAGATCGGGGAAGTACTCTCCGTCTTCGTGGATCTCCTTTTTCTGGTCGTAGAGATCGTGAAAGCCCGAGCCGTGGAGGAAGTGGTGGCGGTAGTTATCGATGAAGCCTCCGAGGTGCCCGTAGAAGGTATCGAATCCTTGATCGAGCGGGCCGTGCCCTTCGCGTGCCCCGAGGTGCCATTTGCCGATGAGTCCGGTGCGGTAGCCTGCCTCCTGGAGGATCTCGGCGAGCGTGATCTCTTCTTGCGGCAGATTCGTGCCGGTGGGGTTACCCTCGTTCGGCTTGCGGGAGCCCTGTGTCCAGTTGACGATGCCGGAGCGCTGCGGATGGCGGCCGGTGAGGAGGAGGGCGCGAGCAGGACAGCAGACGGTGTGGGCGTAGGCCTGGGTGAAGCGGATACCGGTGGCGGCCAGATGATCGATGGTGGGGGTGTGGAGATCAGTCGATCCGTAGCAATGGGCATCGAGGGTGCCCTGATCGTCGGTGAAGAAGAGAAGGACATTAGGTTTCGGTGAGGCGGCGGCGGTGGCGGCGAAGCTGGTCGCGAGGAAGAGAATAGGGAGGCGCATGATGGAGGGGAAAAAGATTCTAAGTTGGGGAATTGGACAGGACGACTCTTGCGAGGACGAATAGGAGGATGAGTCGGTTTACCTTTTCGGATAGGCTCTAGCGATCACACCGTGGACCGGCGGGACGCCGGTCTCACGTTGATGCTCATTCGAGCTTTGGTTGAACGGCTGCTCCCTTTGCACTGTTAGTAAGCCTAACGACGCCGGCGAACCACTGACGCAATGCCTTGCGGGTGGGACTGGGCCGTAGGATCCAGGCATCGTTGTGATTTCGGAATCCGGTTTCGAGGAAGGTGACTCGACTGAGATCACATCCGGTGGATTGGAGGTAGCGGCGCGTGGCGGCGAGGTTGGTGGAGGTGTTGGTCGATTGTTCGTGGAGGATGAACTGAGGTCGGTGGCCCAGGCGTTCCAGTCGTCGTTTGGCGGAGGCGCGATCGTCATGGGCAAAGCTCCAGTTTTCCCGGACGCCATCGTAGTGGCTGTAGGCGATGAAGCCGCACCAGAGTTTGGCGATGTCGTCGTCGTGGAGACCGATGTAGTTGCAGGCAATGGCGCCGCGAGAGAAACCGCATAACAAGACGCGATCCGGATCGCCCCCGTAGTGGGCACAGATCCAAGGGATCACCTTTTTGGCATAGGCCACGGTGGTGGAGGGATCGTAATGAGGGGGATCGCCCCACCATTGCTGGACGTTGGCATCGCCGGCCTCATTGAGATAGGGGAGGCAGAGCCAGAGGCATTCCTTTCCCGCGGCGAGCCCGTATCCCAGTTTGCTTCCCTCCACCCGTCCCGTGCTGACATCGCCGTAGGTGTTCCGATAGGGGCCGTTCCCGGCGTATTCGACAATGAGAGGATATTCGTTCCCGGACTTCCACTCTTGAGGGAGGTAGAGGACGTGGTAGACGGAGCTGCCGGAATCGTCCGGATGAGTCTGTTTGACCCGCGCTCCGGGGGTGGGGGCGCCGTCCACGAGTTTTGGTATGGTTAGGTCGGGCTGGACAGAGCTGATGTCCACTGCCAATATGGCGTAGTATGGAAGGAGAAAGAACTCGGTGAGAGCGGATGGCATCGGTGCTGGGGTGCTTTCCCGGAGGTGGAAGAGCTGTGTGCCGAAGTGTCCGCCAGATCCGGGATCCGCGGCAAGGAAGAAGGTGCATTGGGAGTTGGTCCGTGCCTGGCTCGTCGCTGGGCTGTCGTGGTTGGTTTTGGTGAGCGATGCCCATGGCCGGGAGGCGGTTCTCGAAAGCCTTTCGGTGGTGACGGACCCGCCCCGGCCGGAGTCACCTTGGGCGGTGAGAGTGCATCTCTCGAACGGGGAAAGTAGTCCGGCTCAGGGCTACCTGGTGTTTCGGGTGCAAAATCGAAGTGGCCGGCCGTTGCTCGAGTTTGAGACCAGTGCCCTGGCGGTGGGGGCGGATGCCTGGAGGCGCTTGATCTGGTTGCCGCCCTGGCTCCGGGGCGACCGGGGACCCTTGAGGCTCTCCCTCTACTGGCGCTCGGAAGCTGGAGCCGAGCGGCACTTGGCGACTCAAGATCTGCGACGCACCGATGATCATCTCTATTCTACGTTCACTCTAACAGGTTCGGAAATGAAGAGTGTCGGAGAAAGAGAGCTGTTGGGCCAAGTTCGGCTGACCAAGGTGCTGGGGATGTCGGGCCCGTTTGCGGCGGCGAATTGCCAGGAGCATCTCACGAGGCTGGCATCGAGTGAGTTTCCGGTGTCGCCGGCGAGTTTCTGTGCCTTTGATATGGTCGTGGTGACGACGGAGACGTTCAAGAGCTTGGGAGAGAGGCAACTCAACGCGCTCCGCCGTTGGGTGGCAGCCGGGGGGCGCCTGGTTGTGTGTCCTTTCGACGTGCCACTGGAGGCGGAACAGATCGCGTTCCTGAATGCCTTGGCAGAGAACGATGAGATGGCGTCGCCGTTTCGGATCGATGTCGCGACGGGGTGCCTGGCGCCTTACGACCGGCCATATTCCCGTCATGCTCACGGGTTGGGGCGTGCCGTGATCGTGGCGGAGATGCCGGATTGGGAAAAACCAAGCGCGATGCGGAGTTGGCTGAGGGCGCTCTCGTTTCTCTGGCGGGCGACCCTGTTGGAGGTCGATCCGAGTTTTAACGATCCGCGCTATGTGGAGCGCTATCAACAGCTTACTGAGAGGATGTCCATTCGACGTTATGTCAGTATCGTGGAGCCGAGCGACGATTTTCAACTCGAGTGGCTACGCCGCGAGGGGCCTTCATTTCAGGTCGAACCGATTCCCCTTTCTTGGATGTTGCTTTCGGCGATGAGCTTTCTCGTGGTGATCGGTCCCCTCGAACGGCGCCTTTCGCGAAAGTTGAAGAGGCGCTACTTGGTCTGGGTTATCTTTCCTCTGGTCACGGTTGCCTATGCCCAGTTCAACATGTATCTCTCGGACTGGCATTTCTCGGGACAGCCGACCGAGAAGATCATTCATTTGATCGATCTGGATGAGCGTGGGCTGGTTTTGCGGCAGAGCCGTTTTCGGATGACGATGCCGGAGAAGGAGCAGGCGAGGAGCCTGGATGGCCGTCATGCGATCCTCTCGAAAATACCTCATTCGCCGGACGCTGCGCCAGAAGGTTCCGAATCCATGCGGTGGACGGGGCAGTTTCCTCAGAACTATTCTCTCTCGGTTAGGGAACGGCGCTGGACTCCCGGCCATGTCCGGGAGTTCTCCATTCCGGCGAGTGACATGCCTCCGCGGCACTCGGGACTTACGAAAATTGATTGGCAGCTCTTCGATGGAGCATGGGACGAGGCGGCAAAGGCGCAGTTCCTCACATCCTTGCGGGCTGTCGTTGGAGAAGAATCTCAGTTGTTGAATGAGAGAGATGCCTTCACCGAAGCGAGCATTGAAGGAACGGTGGGCCGTGCGGTCTATCGCCCTCTGGTATTGGCGCCGCGCGGGGGCGCTTCGGCGGCGGATTTGATGGTGGAAGCATCGGGCGATGGGCGCGAACCGGCGACGATTGCCTTCCAGATCATCGAAGGTGATGAGGTGTTCATTTATCGGCGAACGGATCCAAGATGGGATGGCTCAAAGGAGAAGTCGTGATGTTGTCTCTCGTCGGTAAGGAACTCACAGAGCTGGTGGCCCGGCGGGGCACCTATTGGGGCCGGGTGATCAATGGACTTCTCTTGTTTGCCGTCTTCTTTATTTGGGAGATTTCGAGGCGAGTCACGGCGGGGGAATCTGTCGGGTTTGGTGGGGGAGACCGCATCTTTTTTGGCATCGTTTGGGCCCAGTGGGTCATGCTGTTGTTGCTGGTGCCTTTGGCCACGGGTGGAATCGCGCGGGAGAGAGAACGGGGTTCGTGGTCACTCTTGATTCTAACCCGCCTAACTCCAGGCGAAATTGTCGGTCAGAAGTACCTGGCCGGTTTGATTCCGGCACTGATGAGTGTGTTGCTCTTATTGCCCATGGGAGCACTGTGCTACTCGGTAGGAGGGTTAGAGCGTTCGGACGTCATGTGGTCGATCCTGGTGATCGGTCTGGCGGTTTGTCAGATCGGCGCGCTGGGGATGCTTTGTTCGGTCTTGTGCCGGACAAGCCTGGGCGCCGTCATGCTGACATTGCTCTTGTCGGCAGGGATCAACTTCGTGCCCTCAAGTGCGGTTTCGACTTTCAGGCTGCTGGGCGAGCTCCAGGGGGGCGACGGTAACCCGGGTCAGGGGTCTCTGGGTGTCTTGGCGTCGGCCGTGATCCTGTTGGCTGGTGCCTGGTGCTGTCTCAATCGGGTTTCATTGCCGGCGGGGCGCACGGTGCTGAGACGGGTCTTGCGGGTGGCGGACATCTGCGTGGAAAGATGCATGCCGGGGGCAAAGCAGTTCGGCGACGCGCTCTCTGCCCGTTGTCTCTCACGGCGTCCTCTGGCGTGGCGGGAGTTGACGCGCCGATCCCTCTGCCGCTGGAGCCATTTGATGTGGCTAACGCTGCCGGCGCTGGCCGGTATTGTGGCGTTTTCCGTCTGGATTTCCTCTCATCCTACCTGGACCCCCCAGCAGGCGATGCCGGTGTTGATGGCCGTCTTGTGGGTGGGAACGCTGGTTTTCGTGACCTTGGAGGCCGCCAATATGGTGGTGAGGGAGAGGGAAGATCAGACTCTGGACGTCTTGCTCACGACGCCGATCTCGGCCGCGGAGATCGTGTTGCAGAAGGCGGTCGCCCTGCAACGCCTGGCTTGGATGTGTCGCGTGGTACTGATGGCCGGCGCCGTGGCGTCGGTTCTCTTGCGGAGCGAACTCGTCGCCTGGATCTATTTGCCGCTGACGTTGATCGCCGCGCTACTCTATCCGCCGCTGGCCTATTGGTTAGGCTTCTTGGTGGGCGCTCGATCGCGCAGCCGGGTCGGCGCCACCTGTGCCGCGGTGGCAGCGGGAGGGGGAATTCTGATTTTCGGGATGTTGATGCTCTTCATCAATGAGGTCTTTGTCGTCCTCAGTCCGGCATTCGCGGTCGCTATCAATGAGCGCGGACTCGCTTCGAGCGGTCTGAACGTGATCCTCTTCGTCACGCTGTTTCACGTGGGCGCCATGATCGGCGCCGGGATCGTGTTGCGACACTTGGCGTTGTGGTTCGCCAATCGCTGGATTGGGCGTCCGGTGCACTCTCTCTGGATCAATCCAGAGGCTCCGCCGGCACCGTCAACCGTCGAGGACCCCTACTAGCGGATGCCAGACAGAGCGATTCCGCGTAGGATGGGGGGGCAGATCGATGTCGATCTGCCCTATCGGCGCCGCCGTGCGACAAGTCCGAACAGCCCCGCCAGAAGGAGGCCCAGGGCTGAAGGCTCGGGAATGACATCGGCGGTTGCTTCGGAGAACTCGGCGCGAAATCCGACCGGGTTGTCGTTTGGCGGAGCGTTGTTCACCACGAAGGCGAGGACGTTGTCATCAGCATTGAAGACGTGACCTTCAGCCGAGGAAATGGAGAAGTCGGACCAATCGGAGAATTGATTGGTGTTGGTCTGCCCGGTGGAAACACCGTTGATCAAGATGTCCGTGCCGTCATTGTCGGAACTCCAGCGCCCGGTGATGGTGACCGTTCCCACATCGAGCCCAGTGAGGCTGAAGGGAATGGAGAAGGTGTAGTTGATGGGTGGACCGTTGGTATCGGCACCGTAGGAAACCCAAGCGGAATCGGCGCTGTCTCCCAGCCAGGGGCCGATGGGGAAGCCCCCGGTGGAGGTGGCG
>JANQJH010000573.1 GCA_028281705.1 Verrucomicrobiales bacterium | reverse complement strand
TGCTTTCGCGAGTTGGTCCTCGAGTCGCGGCAGATGGGTGAGCCGCCCGAGGACGAGGCCGCGCGATTACTGGCCGAACAGGTGGTCGAGGGAAATCTGAAACTGAAATTTTGGAACCACGGTGTCGAATCCTGGCTGGCTCGCGTGGCGGTGGTGCGCCGTGCCATGTCTGAATTGGAAATTCCGGATTTCACGGAAGAGGATCGGTTGCTTGTGGTGGTGGATATTTGTCATGGGGCTGTCACCTACAAACAGATCAAGGATCGCCAAGTGCTGCCCAAGCTCAAGGAATGGCTCTCGGCGCCGTTGCGGGCCGCGGTGGAGAGTTACGCCCCGGAACAGGTAACGCTTTCCAACGGCACGCGGGCCAAGATAAACTATGTGAGTGATCCCGAACCGACGATCGCGCTGGTGCTCCAGCGCCTCTACGATGTCGAAGAAACGCCTCGCATCTGTGACCAGCGCGTTCCTCTCAAAGTACAGATCTTGGCTCCCAACCAGCGCCCGGCGCAAGTGACCACGGATCTGAAGAGTTTTTGGGAGAACGGCTACCCCTCCGTTCGGGCGCAGCTCAAGGGGCGCTATCCCAAACACGAGTGGCGGTGATCAAACGGGCATTCCGAAGACTCTGCGCATTCTTTGGGAAAGTTTCGCAATCTTGTCCCAATCACGGCTCGACACGCTGGAATCGAGATCATCCAGGATCGAGATGACCTCCTCCTTCGAGGTCGTGATATAGGGGCGGCGAGCTTTCTTGTCTGTCCTCTCGTCGCTCCGTTGTTCACTTGGCCACCGAAGCAGGGTGAAAAAGATACCGTTTCCCTGCAACTGCCGCGTCCTGATCCTGAAGTATGACCATGTAAATACAAAGGATCCACTAGACCGGCACATTTGCTGCCAGAACCATCCTCAATCGATCCCATGTCATCGCTTCCTGAAATCACCTTCTTCGAGAAACTGATCGAACTCGCTCGCTCTGCCGCTCCCCCGGCCTGGCTCATCAGCCTCAACCAGGCGCTTCCCGGACCACCGATCAATTGGGGTGGATTCTGGTTGGACAAGGCGCTCTACGACGATGTGGCGAAGCGCGCCCGTCTTGTCGAATCTCTGGAGCACTGGTCCGGAATGAAGTTCAAGCTGGAGGTCCTGCCCACCGCTGCCTTCAAGATTGTGAATCCGGCCGACACACAGTTTCATTCCCTGGTTGGCTCGGTCACCCCCTTCGCCAAGATTGTCATTTCCAGCCGCGGCCAGGCCGTACCCGGCAAGCACAGTACGTTCCTTCGCGCTTTTCTCGAATGGCTCACGACGTCGACCACGACAGGTGTCTGCGCCACGGCAAGACAGGGAAACCAAGCCTACAGTGACACGGGCGTGATCATGCTCAATTGCACCAGTGGGCGATCGAGCAAAGACGGCGGCGCACCCATCTCGTGGAATATCATGACGGCCTGTGTGCACGAACTCTGGCACGTGATCGCCGAGGTCAAGGATGGACATTCCGCGGTTCCTCGTCCTCTCCTCAGTACTCCCGCGTTCAAGGCGTTTGAAGTTCAGGAGTCCGATATTGAGCCTCTCGAGTTCGTTAACATTATCCGCCTGGAGCTCGATGAGGCCTGCCTGAGAATCACCTACGGAGAACCTGTTTACTTCGTGTCTCACCAGAAGAACGACTCGGGACAGCGGGTGACCAAGGCCTATGAGAAGAACAAGCCGATGCAAACATTGGGAAACATGCAGAAGTTCATCGAGCACGCTAAAGGCATCCCCAAGGAGGGAATCTTTGATAAGTTAGGCCGGGCCTATTCCGGTATCCCTCGTACCTGGTCTCGTTCGAATCCCATTCCCGCCGAAATGGTCATGGGAGCGACGCCCGCCGCGGGCCCCTTCCCCCAAGCTCCTGAAGGCCGCGTCCAGTTCTACATCGCGCTGGTGAAAGCCTACCGGAAACTCTACACCTCACGTGATGGCACCAAATTCCTCGGCCCATTCAAGAAAGGCAAGATTCTCGTGCAACCCCTGGTGCAGCCTAACGGAACCGGACCGGTCCGGAGTGTCTTTCAAACGTCGACGCAGAAAGCCGTGGTGATTCCCGAGAACGGACTGACTATTATTGGAACCGGCGTTTTCGGCCGGAAATAGATCCTCCTAACTGAATCAATCTCGGACAGATCCGTGTTCGTTGTGGGTCGTGATTGATCGGATGTTGCAAACCGATGGGGCTCCAAGTCGCGGTCGTTTGCCGAATGCGTGATAGGCTCCGCGCTCGCGGCCGACCGACGTTTCCCTCTCCGCCAGGTGCCTCAGTCTGAAGTGGGGAGACCTCGGTCCGCCTGGCTGTTCTAGCAAGCCTCACTTCCTGAAGATCTCGACCCGTAATCCTTGAAGGAGAACGAAGTCTATGAATAATCTCCGTGGGGTCTGATGAAGGAACAAAAAACCACGAAACCTTGCATCCAGATGGTATCCATTTTGGGGCCCAATTTGGTGTTTTTTCGTGCTTTTCGCTTCCGACGATGGGCTTCCCGAAACTGCGATTACTTGTAAAAGTAACTCAACATGAACAACTTATGGCCTCTTTGGGTCTGTCGCTGAATCTGGCAGCAAGCCCGGGTGGCCGGTTACCCAAACCACGAAACCATGGATTCTAAACAGGTGATTTATCGAGGGGAGGTCCAAGCGGTGGGCTTCCGTTATGCCATCGCTCACGAGGCGATGCACTTTGATGTCAAAGGTGAGGTCCAGAACCTTCCGGACGGGGCCGTTGAAGTCAAAGTCACGGGCGACGAGGATGAGATCGATGCATTTCTCGAGGCGATCCGGGATGGGCGTTACAGCGAGAACATCGAGGAAGAAGAAATCAACGACATCGAAGCACTGCATCACAAGGCGGGATTCAAGATCCACTGATTGATTGATCGATCGCATTGATGCCGAGGGGAGG
>JANQJH010000571.1 GCA_028281705.1 Verrucomicrobiales bacterium | reverse complement strand
CCTTATAATATATCAGCTATCAAGCATAAAAAGGGTTTAGAGAAGAATGCGAAAATGCTCTTGGTGCAAATACCCGGCAAAAACGGCTGGAAGCAGCCCCCGACCCACGTTTCAAGGAAACCTCAACAAGGCCTTACGGAATCGCTGATCCTTTCAGAGCGCTCCGGTGTCCGCTCGAAGATCCGGTAGTTCCGCGATGCTGCACCACCGGCTAGCAATTTTCGTCCCTTTGGAACTGGAAGACGAACAGCACATTTCTCACGCTCGTCCATTCTTGTCGAGCCTATCGAACCACGACGCCGTCGTTGCTATTCAAGTGTGTCCAGCGCGAGGTCAATCGATCTGGCGGAGTGTGTCAGGGCGCCGATGGAGATGTAGTCGACGCCGGTTTCGGCGATGGAGCGGGCGTTTTCCAGCTGGATGCCGCCGCTGGCTTCGAGCTTGAGAGGGAGCTCGGCGGTCAGGGAGACGGCTTTTCGCAGCTCCTCGAGGCTCATGTTGTCGAGGAGGATGTAGTCGACGCCTTCGAGGGTGAGGAAGGCCTCTACTTGATTGACGGTATCGGCCTCGACTTCGACTTCGACCTCGGGATGATCCTGGCGGAGTGCGTCGATGCCGCGCTGGATCAATGGCAGGCCACCCTCGGCGGCAAGGTGGTTGTCCTTGATCATAACGCGATCGTAGAGGCCCATACGATGGTTCTCGCCGCCACCGTGCCGGACGGCCTCCTTTTCCAGGTGCCGCCAGCCGGGTGTGGTTTTTCGGGTGTCGAGGATGGTGGCCTTGGTGCCCTCCACAGCGCGAACAAAGTCCGCGGTGAGGGTGGCGACGCCGCTGAGGCGCTGGGCGAAGTTGAGGGCGGTGCGTTCGGCGGTGAGGATGGAACGGGTCGATCCGGAGATCTCAAGGATGGGGGCGCGATTCGTTTCCGATTGGTCGATGACCTGGCCGGAACGTCGCGAAACGTGCACCGCGAGAGTATCATCGACCGTGGAAAACACAGCGGCAGCGACTTCGATCCCTGATAGGGTGCAGGATTCACGGGCGACCATGACCACGCGGCTGGTGGCCTCTTGTGGGATGAAATAGCGGGATGTGAGGTCGCCGGCTTGACCGAGGTCCTCCTCCAGGGCGAGGTCGATGAGCGTTTGCCAACGGGTCGAACTCATGCGTGCGGAGCGGCGTCGGGCTCGATGGGGATGGCTTCACACACTTGGCGCCAGCCGGGGAAATTCCAGGTGTTGGGGAATCCCCGGCATTGCGCCGGTTTCACGGTATTGATGGTGCAGTCGGTCCCCTCGAGGAAAACGCATTCATGATTGGCTTTTTCGACGAGTGTGAGTCCCTGGCGATTGGCGCGCACCTTGGTGTAGAGTGCGGTGAACTCGATCACGGGAAGGCCGAGATTCGAAGCGATGGAGACGACTTCTTCCTCCGTGACGACGACTTCTCCGGGCCACTTGCAACAGTTAGCGCAGCGCTGGCATTGATAGAATGGTTTGCTCAACTCGTCGCCACTAAAAGTCCCAAACCAAGGAGGCGCCGAGTTCAGTGCTCTCCTTGTCGTCGGCGCCCTCCGCCTGATTGAGAAAATCGCGTCGATAGTTGACCCGTAGATTCACATCGTCACTCACTCTGGTTTCGACGAAGGCGCGAAAATCCATGTCCCAGTCTTCCGACCGCCGTGGGTCGACGCTGTAGCGCAATTCCTGGCCGAGGGAGAGCGAATCGGTGACCTTCCACTTCAGATCCTGGTGAACGTGCGCTTTGTAGGCGGTGCCGTTCTGTTCCTCGTTCTCGGCATTGCTGATGTGCTCCGCCTTGAATCCCGGCGTGACATTGACGGTGAGCTTTTCGTCTCGGATGGGGGAGTAACCGAGGCCGGCTGTCTGTGAGGCTTGATTGCGTTTCTTGGTCACGTTGTCGACCTCGAGTTTGGTCTCCGCTTGAGCATAGAAGCCTTTTTCACCCCGATGCCGGAGACGCTGGGAGACGCCGTAGCGATCGGCCGACTTGCTGTCCTCGTGGCTCTGGTAATGGTAGTGACCGCTCCATTGAGCCTCCCGGCCTTTGTTTTTCCAGGACAAGGTGCCCTCAGCCGAGATCTCGCGATTCTTGGCCTTCTCGTTCTGCCGGTCCGAGTATCCCAATCCCAAACGTGCGTCCCAGTTTTCCGGGAGTTTGAATTTCTGAGATGGCTCCTCGGGTTTCTTCGGCAGCGGTGCGGGGTCCACCGGCGGTGCGGTTTCGATAGAGACCTCGGGTTTGGGGCTCGGTTTGGCCTGCTTGGCCGGCTTTGGTTGCTCGGCGGGAGATTCCTCGGCGGGCGGCGCGTCGACCGGCGGCGAGGCGATGGAGCTGATGGAATCGAGGGGAATCTCAATCGTTTGGGGGAAAAGATCCGCTTTGAAAATCAGCGTATCTCCTTGTTCACGAACGACTTTTCCACGAAGCTGATCTCCGTTCTGCAACGTCAGGACATCTCCCAGGGCCGTCTGGAGCCCTGCGAGTGTGAGTAGGGCTGCGAACCCGATCCCAAATCTAGTCATGCGGGACCATCCGGGCGAAGCAATCCTCTGTCAATCGGTGCCCGTTTGCTTTACTCGGACACTTAAACTCAGGTATGAAGTTCGAAACCCCGATTCGACTCAACGATACTCACGCACATGGACTTGACACCCCTCTCAACCCGGCTCCGAACGAGGATCACGGCGCTCTTATTCGGCTTGGCGATCAGCGTGCAGGCCCAACAGGACACGGTTCTCGTTTTCAACGAACTGATGTACCATCCTGAAGGAGAGGGACCTGAGTGGGTGGAACTTGCCAGCCTCTTCGGCGTGGACGTGGACATCTCCGAGTGGTCCCTGGACGGGGCGGTGAACTACACCTTTCCCGTGGGCACGGTGGTCCCGGGGAACAGCTATCTCGTGGTGGCGGCTGATCCCGGTCAGATCCCTGGGTCGATGGGACCATTCGAGGGGCGGTTGGACGACGACGGGGAGGAACTTCGCCTGATCAATAACAGCGGGCGAGTGATGTCGATTCTCGACTACAACGACCGGGGCAAGTGGCCTTCGGCTCCCGATGGCTCCGGTGTGACGCTGGCGAAGCGCGACCGGCTGCTTCTGGCCTCGGATTCCCGTTCCTGGCATTGGAGCGATGAAATGGGAGGTACGCCCGGGGAGGCCAATTTTCTCAATGGGCCGCATCGTCCGAATGTGACTTTCAACGAGGTCGCGGGACTTACGAGTGAGAACTTTTTCATCGAACTCGGGGCCTGCCCCTGTCCGGACCCTTTGGCGGATGCCATTTACCCGCTGGCCGGGTATCACGTGGTGTCCAGTGCCGGCGAATCCTACACCCTCACGGATCAGGGACTGGTCGTCGGGGACGTGCTCCAGATCGATGGGGCGACCTTGGGTTTTGAGAATCTCAACCAGGGCGACCGCCTCTACTTGCTGCCGCCGGATCAGAGCCGGGTGCTGGATTCGGCGGTGATTCGCCAGCGGACACGGGCGCGCTTTCCCGATGGAGAAGTCTGGCATATTGCCACGGCGGATACACCGGGCGAGCCTAACGAGGTGGCCTTTCATGATGAGATCGTGATCAACGAAATCATGTACCATCACCGGCCGACCTATGGAGGAGAGATTGAAGGCGTGCCCTTCCAGAAGAATCCCGAAGAGTGGGTGGAATTGTACAACCGGAGTGATGCCGCGGTCGATCTCAGTGGCTGGGCTTTCGATGATGGGATTCGCTATGAGTTTCCCGAGGGCACGACGTTAGAGGCGGGAGCCTACCTTCTGGTGGCGCGGGATGCCGAAGCGCTGCGAGCCAAGTACCCGGGCGTTACCATTCTCGGTGACTACAGTGGCGAGCTGAACAATGGCGGTGACCAGTTGGTGTTATCGGATGCCTGGGGAAATCCGGCCGACGAGGTGGCCTATTTTGACGGTGGGAGCTGGCCTGAATACGCCGACGGCGGTGGCTCGAGTCTGGAACTGCTCCATCCTGACAGTGACAACAGTAAGCCGGGGAACTGGGGCGCGAGTGACGAGGCGAGCAAGAGCGAGTGGAAAGACTATTCCTATCGCGGGATCGCTGAAGATCCGCCAGGAACGAATTATCCTTCTCGCTGGGACGAGTTTAACTTGGGTCTCCTGGATAAGGGTGAGTTTCTCATTGATGATGTTTTTGTCGTGGCCGATCCCGATGGCGAGGCGACGAACCTGATCAAGAATCGCACCTTCACCAAGAGTATTTTTGGCGGCGATGGCTCGCAATCGTGGCGCTTCCGCGGCAATCAAGGCGGTCACGGCAAAACGGTGATCGTTCCCGACCCCACGGACGAGGAGAACACTGTGCTCCACGTCGTTTCCACGGGACCGACGGAACACATGCACAACCAGATTGAAACGACCTTGGCGGGTAACAACGAGGTCGATGAAGGGACGGAGTACGAAATTTCCTTTCGGGCGAGATGGTTAGGCGGTTCGCCTCAGTTGCACACGCGGTTGTATTTCAACTACCTGCCGAAGCAGACTATCCTCGCTATCCCGCCGAACAACGGCACGCCGGGGGCGGCCAATTCAGTTCTGCAGGACAATCCCGGGCCGGCTTACGCATCGCTGAGGCACGCCCCGGCGGTGCCGGCCGATCAGGAACCGATCGTGATCACGGTCGACGCCACCGACCCGGACGGGATTGAATCCCTGGAGATCAAGTGGCGGACGAGTTTGGAAGCCGAGTTTGACTCCATTCCCATGGCGCCGGTTGGGAATGGAGAGCAGTACCGCGGAACCATTCCCGGGCAAGCGGCGAAGAACCTGTTTGGCAACTTCACCGAGACGAGGATCCAGTACTACGTTGAAGGGAGAGACACGGCGGGGAATGTCACCTGGTGGCCGCAGGATGGTCCGGAATCGCGCGCCCTGATTCCCTTGGAAGACGGCCGGGTGGGGGATACGCCGGGGCACAATCTGCGCATCGTTATGATGGACCCCGATATCGAGTTCCTCCACGAGGTGACCAATGTGATGAGCAACGATCGCATGAAATGCACCGTGATCGATCGCGAGGAACACACTTATTACAATGTGGGGGTGCGGCTCAAGGGCAGCGAGCGCGGGCGGAACCAGCGGGTTCGGGTGGGATTTTCACTCAAGATGCTGGCGGACACGCCGTTTCATGGACTGCATCGCACGGTGGCGGTCGATCGCTCCGGCGCGGGAAATCAGTTTCACCAAAAGGAGATGCTGGTCAAACACGCCATCAATCGGGCGGGGGATATTCCGGGGATGTATGATGACCTCATTTATATCATCTCGCCGGATGACGCGCATGAAGGCTCTGCCATGTTCCTCAAGGCACGCTTTGATGACGAGTATCTCAATGGTCAATTTGAGAGGGGCAGTGAGGGCCGGATGTTCGAATACGAGCTGATCTATTACCCGACGACGACCGATGGCGGTGTGGAAGGGTTGAAACGTCCCGAGCCGGACTCCGTCAGCGGCGTGCCGCATCGCAGCATGGGGCCTGACAAAGAGGCGTATCGCTGGAATTATCTTCTGGAGAACAATCGGGCGGCGGACGATTACGAGCGCTTGATGGACTTGCTCGATCTCTTCGGATCGCCGGCGAATGAAGCTTATTTCGAGCGATTGTGGGATACTATCGATGTGCACCAGTGGCTCCGGGCCTATGCCATCCAGAACCTCTTTGGCATTGGCGACAACTACGTGAATGGGGCGCAGCACAACATGATCATGTTTTTCCCCGAGGGAGAGAAGGCGATGTATTTCCCGTGGGACATGGACTTCACCTTCAGCAGCAGCAGCACTTCGGTGGTCGCGGGCAACGCCGATCTGAGGAAGATGTTGGGAGATGGCGTGGCCTTTCGCAGTTACTATGCGCAGATGGATGAGTTGCTCCAGACGGTGTTCAACAAGGATTACATGGAGTACTGGGCGGAGCATTATTCGACGTTTCTCACGGGCCACACCTTGACCAATTTCATCAATACGATCGATTCACGGAATCGCGCCTTTTCCAGCGGGCTCCGCTCCGGGTTTGACACGGTGCCGTTTGCCATCACGAGCAATGGCGGTGATGACTTTGAGGTCGCGGCTTCGACGATCACGCTGGAGGGGAAAGGCTGGTATAACATTGCCTCCGTCCGCGTAGGAGAAACGGAGTATGAGCTGACGTGGATCGATCAGGATGTGTGGCAACTCACGCTTCCCCTGGCGCTGGGCGAAAACAACATCTCCATTCAGGCGCTTGATGTGTTAGGTGGTGTGGGATCCATCTTCTCACCGGTGGGCAAGGATTCGATCACGATCACCAATACCGGGAGCGCAGGATCGGCCAATGCGGACAATCTCGTGATCAGTGAGATCATGTACCATCCGGCGGCCCCGAGCGCTGCTGAGGTGGAAGCCGGATTTACCAATCAAGACGACTTCGAGTTCCTCGAACTGCACAACATCAGTGATGGCGCCGTGGACCTGGCGGGGATGAGGTTTACCCGTGGTATCGATTTTGATTTTGCCGATGGTACGCAGATTCTTGCCGGTGGTTATCTCGTACTGGTGACGAATACGGAAGCGTTTCAGGCGCGGTATCCCGGGGTGGCGGTGGCAGGTGAATACAGCGGACAGTTGCGCAACAGCGGAGAGACCATCCGGCTGCGAGCGGTGGATGATACCATCATCCGCGAGTTCTCCTACAACGACGTGGAGCCGTGGCCCATCACGGCGGATGGCGATGGATTCTCTCTCGCCTTGACGGGAGCTGGGGACAATCCCGATCCGAGCTTGCCCGAGAGTTGGGCTGCGAGCGCGGCGGCTGGAGGTTCACCCGGTGCGGGCGAGACGGGACCGCCGTTGAACGACGGCCTCGATGCCTGGCTGGCGTCGCGAGGAGGCGATGTCCTGGCGGATCCCAATGGAGACGGGATCG